>VGZJ01000590.1 GCA_016872595.1 Planctomycetota bacterium | reverse complement strand
CAGAACATGATTCCCGCGAAGACCGGGGCGGCGGCGGCGGTCGGACTCGTGCTGCCTCACCTGAACGGCAAACTCGATGGCTACGCGATCCGCGTGCCGACGATCAACGTCTCAATCGTCGACCTTTCCTTTGTCGCGAAGCGCGCGACGACCGCCGACGAGGTCAACAAGGCGCTCAAGGAAGCCTCCGAGTCCGATCTCAAGGGCATCCTCGAATGGACGAACCAGCCGCTCGTGTCCTCGGATTTCAACAACAATCCGGCGAGCTCCATCGTCGACGCGCTGCTGACCAAGGTATCCGAGGGAACGCTCGTCAAGGTCTCGTCCTGGTACGACAACGAATGGGGGTTCAGCAACCGCATGCTCGATGCGACGGTTGCGCTCGTGAACGCGAAGTGAACATGCGGTTTCTCCGCATGAGCGAGGTCGCCCTCGCCGGCAAGCGGGTGCTGATGCGGGTCGACTTCAACGTGCCGATCCAGGACGGTCGCATCACGGACGACACCCGGATCCGCGCGGCGCTGCCCGGGATCCGGGAGGCGCTTGCGGCAGGCGCGCGGCTGATGCTGGTCTCACACCTCGGGCGTCCGACGGAAGGGCATTTCGTCGAGGCGGAGTCGCTCGCGCCGGTTGCGGCGCGGCTTTCCCAGCTCCTTGCGGCGGAGATGCCGCTCATCCGCGACTGGGCGAACGGGAATCCCGCACTGGAGGTCGGGCCGGGCAGGGCGGTGCTCCTGGAGAACTGCCGGTTCAACATCGGCGAGAAGAAGGATGACGAGGCGCTTGCAAAGAGAATCGCGGCACTTTGCGATGTCTACGTCAACGACGCGTTCGGGGCGGCCCATCGCGCGGAGGCGACGACGCACGGTGTCGCCCGGTTCGCGCCGGTAGCCTGCGCGGGCCCGCTGATGGCCGCGGAACTCGATGCGCTCGGCCTCGCGCTCGCGAATCCGAAGCGGCCGCTGGCGGCGATCGTCGCCGGATCGAAGGTGTCGACGAAGCTCACGATCCTCGAGTCGCTCGCTGCGAAGGTCGACCAGCTCGTGGTCGGCGGCGGAATCGCCAATACGTTCCTGCTCGCCGCAGGGGCCAGGATCGGAAAGTCGCTCGCCGAGCCGGGACTCGTCGTCGAAGCGAACAGGGTCATTGCTGCGATCAAGGCGAAGGGCGGCAGCGTCCCTTTGCCTGTCGACGTGGTTTGCGCGAAGGAATTTTCCGCGACCGCGAATGCGGTGACGAAGCCCGTGCGCGAGGTGGCGGAAGACGACCTGATTCTCGACATCGGCCCGCAGAGCGCCGCCGCGCTGGCCGGCATCGCAGGAGCCGCGGGGACGATCGTCTGGAACGGTCCGGTGGGCGTGTTCGAGTTCGACCAGTTCTCGAAGGGCACCGCGACACTCGCGCACGCGATTGCCGACTCGAAGGCGTACTCAATCGCGGGGGGAGGCGACACGCTCGCCGCGATTTCCAAGTTCGGTGTGAGCGACCGCATCTCCCAAA
>VGZJ01000589.1 GCA_016872595.1 Planctomycetota bacterium | reverse complement strand
CCGTTCGACCGTGGTCGGGACCTCATCCGGGTGCGAAAATCGTTGCGGACCACCCTTCGCGGGGGTACTTTGTGGCCGCACGGCCGATTTGCGTTTCCAGAGGCGTTCATCTGGGAAAGATCGGACCGGCCGGCGCGCGGGCGTACGCGAGCGCGCGGTTTCCGACGCCGACAGGGCCGCGGTCGCGATGCCGGCTTGCGTCGGGTCGAGGGCCGCGGTGTCGATGGACGAGGTCGCGCCGCCGTCGGTGCGCAGGCGCGACGAGCTGCCGTTCAGCGACCAGTCGCCGAGGCTGGCGCGCGAGTCGCTCTGCCCGATGGCGGTGCGCGACAGCCCCGCCAGCACGCGCGCGCTGCCCGCGGTCCACGGGGCGAGCGCCGCGATCACTTCGGCCGCGGTCTGGAACCGCGCGCCCGGCTTCTTCTCCAACATGCGGGCCACGAGCGCGGCCAGTTCCGCCGGCACCCCGGTTAGAGGCGGCGCGGCCTTCATCTGGTGCTGCATCAGCTTCTGCGTCGTGTTCCCGTCGAACGGGGTCTTGCCGCAAACGAGGGTGAACAGCGTGGCCCCGAGGCTGTAGATGTCGGCGCGGCCGTCCACGTCCGGGCTGTTGATCGCCTGCTCCGGGGCGATGAAGTCGGCCGTGCCGACCACCGCGCCCTCGTCCAGCTTCTCGGTCAGCTTGTCCTTGTCGCTCGCGGAGCGCGCGAGGCCCATGTCGAGCAGCTTCACGGTGCCGAACCGGTCGCGGATCAGGTTGCCGGGCTTGATGTCGCGATGAACGAAGCCCTTCTCGTGGGCGTGCTGGAGCCCCGCGGCGGCCTGTGCGACGTACTCCGCGGCCACGTCGTGGGGCACGCGCCCGTCGCGGTCGAGGGTCTGCTGAAGGGTCTCGCCGTCCACGTACTCCATCACGAGGTACGGGGACTCGTTGTGCCGCGCCACGTCGAAGATGCGGACGATGTTGGGGTGGTCGAGCGCGGCGGCGGCGCGGGCCTCGCGCAGGAACCGCTCCAGCGCGAGGCGCTGGTCTTCGCCCTTACCGGGCGCGAGCACCTTAATGGCGACCTTGCGCTGGAGTTCGAGGTGAACGCCGAGGTACACCGCGCCCATCCCGCCGCGGCCGAGTAGGTCTTGGATGACGTACGGGCCGACGCGGAACCCCTTGTGCCGCCCGGCGAGCAGTTGCGTGGCTTGGAACTTGGTAACGAAGCCGTCGCGCACGAGGGCGGTCGCGGCCCGCGTCGGCTCCGCGGGCAGATCGGCCAGCGCCGGTAGCGCCGCCAGCCGCTCCGCGGGCAGAATGTGGCTCTTCCGAATGAGGTCGAGCAGATCGGCCGACGATGTCGGGGCAATCGCTGCCATGACCGGAGACGTCCGAGAGGACGGGCGAGGTGGTGACGGAGCGCGCCGCGATGTGAATAGACTCGTTGCGCAATAGGTGTTGGTTCAGTCGCACTTCGGCCAGACGATCCTGTGTGGTCGTTACCCGTACATCCGGTTGTGGAGTCCGGCGACG
>VGZJ01000588.1 GCA_016872595.1 Planctomycetota bacterium | reverse complement strand
AGCCGGACGCGACCGAGGGGCGCGTCGAGCGCACGCTGACCTCGACCGACGCACTCGTTCACGGCCACGACCGCTCCGCGCGGCGGCAAGAACTGGAGTCGCGCCTGCTCGCGGACTTCCCCGCGCTCGGCCCGGACCAGCGCGCCGCGCGGTGGGCAGAACTGGCCGGCGTGTACGGCGCGACCGGGCAGGCGCTCGACGCGGCCGTGTGCTGGACGAACGCCCTGTGGGAGTGCCCGACCCCGCCGGAGGCGTGGCTCGAACAGTGGGCCGCGGCCGAGGTGCGCGCGGCCAAGCGCCCCGACCGTGGCGCGGACCTCGACCGCTGGCTGAGCGAACCGGGGCGGCCGGGCGCGGGGCGCGTGGTCGCGGCGCTCACAGCGTACTTCGGGTTCCAGCCGGCCCCGCCGCCGGAGTTCGTGGCCGCGCTGCCGCGCGTATTCGCGGTCCTCGACCAGCAGTTCGACGACGTACCGGTGCGCGCCGCGTGGCTCGCGCGGCTCGCGGCGGCGCGGTCGTGCGACGGCGACGTACTCGGCCTCGCGCGCTGGCGCGACCGACTGATCCGCCGGTTGCACGAGCGCGGCCCCGGCCTCGACCTCGACGAGCCGTCGTTCCTCCGGTTCCGCGGCACCGCGAGCGCGGAGCGGTTCCAGACCGCGCGCGACTGGCTCGCCCGCGTGCGCGAGCCGGTCGCGGCATGGGTGAAGGGGCACGGCAGCGCGGACCAGCTCGAATGGGCCGGCCTCAGCGCGGAGACGCGCGCGACCGAAGAGTACGCGCAGCTAATGTTGGCGTGGGGGCTGGGCGTGCTCGGCGAGCGCGCCCGCTCGCGCGACTGGTCGGCGCGCGCCCGTAAGGCGCTCGCGGGGGTGAAGGGCGCGCGCATCGACCCCGCCGGGCACGCCTTCCTCGGCGACCTGTTCCTGCACCGGATCAAGGAGGCCCACGAGGGCCACGCGCCGAAGGCCGCGCTCCCGGCCGAGCTTCAGGCCCGGTACGACAAGCTGCCGGAGTTCGCGCGGTACAGCGCCGACCGGCTCCGCGACCACTGCCGCATCTTGCAACCGTTGGGCCACGGGCGCGCGTACCGCGGGCTGGAGCTGCGCGAGTTCTACGGGTCCGGGCAACTCGGCGAGCGACTCGCGGTCGTGGGCACGCGCACCGATGCGGTCGAGTTGCACGACGAGGCCCGCGCGCTGCTCGCGCTCGCCGCCGCGGAGCCGACGACCGCGACCGTGCCCCGCGTGGCGCTCGCGCTCGTTCAGGTCGCGCCCGCTCTTGATGCCGCGCTACAGCGCGCGGTCTTCGATCTGGTGCCGACCGCGCTCGGCTGGGTGGAAGCATGGGTTAGCGCCGGGCGGTGGAAGGAGGCCGAGCGCGCCGACCGCACGGCGCGTTACCAGTGCCGGTTGATAGAGGGCACGGTGTCGCTCGCCCCGGCGGACGTGGTGGCGGCGCTGCTGACCGAACTCGCCCGCGACGGCGTGGCCGGCCCGCTGCTGCCGGCGGCGCGGGCCACCGCGCCGCGCCTGTTCCGCGCGGCCCGCCGGTTCGGGCTGTCGC
>VGZJ01000587.1 GCA_016872595.1 Planctomycetota bacterium | reverse complement strand
GCGAGAAGTTCGACATCATCCGTGGCGACGTGCTGCGGGCGAACTATGGACAGAACCCGTGGCAGGAACGTGACCAGGTCATTACGTCGGTGTCCTGGGTGTCGCTGATCGAGGACGCCCGCGAGAGTCTACTCCGGTCCCGGTGGGATCTCGTGATTGTGGACGAGGCCCACAAGATGAGCGCGCCCGGCGAGGACCGCAAGACCTACGCCTACCGACTGGGCGAGGCTCTCTCGCGGATGACCGATCACTACCTGTTGATGACGGCGACGCCGCACAAGGGCGACCAGGACCACTTCCGCCGGTTCCTCGCACTGCTTGACGCCGACGTGTACGGCAGCATCAAGAGCCTGCAGCACGCCATGCGGGAACACGAGGCTCCGTTCTACCTGCGGCGAACGAAAGAAGCGCTGGTCACGTTCCCGCATCCGGAAACTGGCGAGGTCCGCAAGCTCTTCACCAAGCGCGAGGTCCGCACGGCCGCGTTCGACCTCGGTGGCGACGAACTCGACTTCTACGACGAACTGACCCGGTACGTCGAGGATCAGTCGATGGCGGCCGCCAGCGACGAATCCGCGCGGGGCCGGGCGGTGGGGTTCACGATGGCGCTGCTCCAGCGCCGCATGGCGTCGTCGGTGTACGCGGTGCGCCGCAGCCTGGAGCGGATGCGGGAGCGGCGGGAGAAGATCCTCGAAGACCCCGAAGCGTACCGCCAGCAGCAGATCGAGCGACGCATCCCCGACGACTTCGAGGAACTCACGGAAGACGAACAACAGCGCATCATCGGCCAACTCGAAGGCGAGGTGTTGTCCGCCGATCCGGCTGTCTTGCGTGAGGAGATTGGTCGGCTCACCAAGCTGATCGACCAGGCGAAGATACTCGAAGCGGGGAACGTGCAGTCGAAGCTGCAGAAGCTCCGCGACGTACTCAAGGAACACGGGCTGTTCGGCAACCCGAAGATGCGCCTGCTCGTCTTCACCGAACACAAGGACACGCTCGACTACCTCGCCGGCGACGGCCGCGACGGTCGGCCGCTTGGCAAGCTGCGCGAGTGGGGCCTGACCCTCACCCAGATTCACGGCGGCATGAAGATCGGCGACCGCGACACCGCGGGCACGCGCATCTACGCCGAGCGCGAGTTCAAGGAGTCTGCCCAGGTTCTCGTCGCCACGGAAGCCGCGGGCGAAGGCATCAACCTGCAATTTTGCTGGTTGATGATCAACTTCGATATCCCCTGGAACCCCGTCCGCCTTGAGCAGCGCGTTGGCCGCATTCACCGCTACGGCCAGGAGCACGACTGCCTCGTCATCAACTTCGTCGCACAGAACACGCGCGAAGGGCGGGTCTTGCAGAAGCTGCTCGACAGGCTCCGCGAAATCCGGCGCGAACTCGGCACCGATCAGGTGTTCGACGTGGTCGGGGAAGTGTTCCCCTCGACCTTGTTGGAGAAACTGTTCCGCGACATGTACGCGCGCCTGACGGACGAGCACAAGATTCAGGATCGCATTGTGAAGGACGTCAGTCCCGACCGGTTCAAGGCGATCACCGAAAGCGCGTTGGAGGGGCTG
>VGZJ01000586.1 GCA_016872595.1 Planctomycetota bacterium | reverse complement strand
GATCTCCGGGAGCGTGAAGGCGGTCTTGGACGTGTTCGGGTTGCCGGGGACCTTGGACGCGACGTGCTCCATCGCTTCCAACCGCCTCTGCTGGAACGCGACCACCAGGTCCTTCGTCACCGGGCGGAAGTCGGCGAACTCGTCGCCACGGCCTATCGCCGGGACCGGCAGTAGATTCCACGCCGCGTAAGCGTACTCGGCCGGGACCGTGCTGCCGAACCGCGCCCGCTTCGTGTACCACTCCGACACGCCGTCGATGTCGAGCTTGCCGAGGTAGTCGAACAGCCTGGCCCGGAACCGCTCGCGGAACGGGTGCGGCGTGTTCCAGTCGAACTTCAGGAAGGTGGCCAGTGATTGCAGCGACTGGCACGTCATCGGGAAGTTCTTGAACGTCCGCACCTCCTCGTCCAGGAAGCTGGCGATGGGCGAGTCGAACGCGGCGATCTGGGTGAGGAAGTCGTACAGCGGCGGCGTCCGCTCCAGCATCGCCGGGAAGTTGCGGGCCAGCCCTTCGAGCATCAACCGCTGCTCATAGCGGTCGAAGAAGACGACGTGGATCGGCGCTCGCTTCGGCTTTTCGGCGGACTGGGCGATCTCGAGGACCGCCTTCAGCAGATCGCGCGTCCAAGCGACGAATAGGTCACGCTCCTTCCCGCCCGAGTCGGGCGGGCCGTCGGTCATGCGGACGATGGCGCGGCGTTCGACCGGCACCCCGTCCTTGCAAGCGACGGCCAGTGCGCCGAGCAGGTAGAGCCGGCCCTCCAGGTAGTCGTGCTGGGCGTCGATGTACAGCCAGACCAAGTTCGGGTTCAGGTCGGGGCGCGACGCGGGGAGCGAGCTGTTGCCCTTGTCCGGGATGAACGGCAGTGCGTTGGTGCCGTCCTTCTTGACCGACCGCCGGAAGCTCTTGGCGCGGTGGACCAACTCGTCGAGTCGCGGCCCGACCGGCCACGTCGCGGCCAGTCGCTTGACCTGATCCTCGCGGCCAGGCACGGGGACGAGGTCGGTCGTTTTCCCGCCCGACGCATCGGGCGTGAACTGCTTCAGCGTGGCGAGCGATTCGATCGTGGTGACCCCGCCCCGCCGGAGCGCCTCCTTCTCGGTCCCACTCATATAGGGGAGGAGAGACAGGTCTTCGGCCTCGGCGCTCCACTTCATGCAGAACTCGGTGTACAGGCACCCGTCGCACTTGAAGGACAGGCTGTACGGGAGTGTGTCGAGTTCGGTGCCGGCCACGCGCCGCGCTGTGGAGTCCGTTCCGAGGACGAGGTCGTGTGCTGACTGGACGTAGGCGTCCTGGTCCGCGACGAGCTCGAGCAGGAATCCGTCGAGGCCGAACTCGGTCTTCGCCGCCCCCCGGAGCGGCGCGACCTCGGCTTCCTCTTCGAGCGTCGGATCGACCGGCGGGCGGAACAGGATGCCGGTCCGTTTCGTGGTGACCGCGACCGACCCGGACGCGAGCAGGGCGTCGAGCATCAGGTGATAGAAGGCGACCTGGAGCCGGTGCTCGACCTTGACCTCGGCCGTCGATTTCATGTCAGCGATCAGGACGTGGAGCGCACCGTCGGGCGAG
>VGZJ01000585.1 GCA_016872595.1 Planctomycetota bacterium | reverse complement strand
GCGGCGCGGACGGCAGGAACGCATCGGCCACCGACGGCGCGCCCGCCGCCGGGCCGCCGGTGTGTACGGCCAGTTCCTCGATGTCGGCCATCTTCGCGGCCAGTTCCTCGAGCGCGGTCGCGAGCGCCTTCAGGTCGGAACCGAGCCGGTCGGGGTCCGGCTTCGCGCGCAGCTTCGAGTAGAGGTCGAGCGCGCGGCGCTTCAGCACCTGCCCGGCGAACCCGGCGCGCGAGTACGTCAGCTCGTCGGCCTCGCGCTGGAGCTGGCGCTGGGCCTCGTCCGAGACCAACAGTTCCCTCGGGCGCTCGGCGGCGCGCGCGCGCAGCGCGGCGAGTCGGGTCACGCGGTCGCGGTCCGGTTCGGCCCCGCTCAGGCGCGCGGCGAGGCGCGCGAGCGCGTCGGCCGCGGCACGCACGCGCCGCCGGGCCTCGTCCGGCTTGGCCTCGCGCGTGGCGGATTCCGCGCTCCCGAGCGCGGTGCGGGCGTCGTTGACGAGCGCCGGCGCTTCGGGCGCGAGCAGTTGACCGAGGTCGCGCGCCGCCTGCGCCAGCGCGGGCGCGGTCGGTTCGAGGTGCTTCGCGGTCACGGCCGGGCCGAGCGCGTCGAGCGCGGTCGCGAGCGCCGCGACCTTGCGCGCCAGCTCGTCGGCCTTCGAATCGGCCGGGGGGGTGCCCTCCAGCGCGAGCTTCAGCCGGTCGAACTCGCGCCGCGCCCACGCCTGCGACGCGAGCGCGTCGAGCGCGGACCCGTCGCGCAGGTCGGCGACCGCGGCGCGCAGCGCGGCGACCGCGCGCGCCTGTCGCGCGCCGTGGCCCGGTACATCGAGGCCCGCGACCAGCGCGACCAGCTTCGCCTGCCGGTCGGCGTGGGGCGCGAGGCGCTTGGCGAGCGCGTCCGGCGGGCCGGCCCCGGCCGCGCGAAGCAGCGGCTCGACCGCGTTCGCGGTCGCGTCCAGTTCGCCGCGCAGCCTCTCGAACTCGCGCGCCGATTTGGTCACGCGCTCGGCCGCGCTCGGCGTGCGCTCGGACAGCCGCACGAGCGCCGCGGACGCCAGCTCCATCGCCCGCTGCGCCCCGGCCCCGGTGCCCGCCAGCGCGTCGCCCGCGACCCTCATGTGAACGAACACGTTGGCGCGGAACGTGACCGATTCCGGCGGGAACGCCAGTTCGTCGAGCGCGGCGCGCAGCGCGGCCTGTTCCGCGTGCAGCGCGGCGCGGGCCTCGGCCGGGAGCTTGTCGAACGGCTGGTCCTTCGTGGCGGCGCGGACCCGCGCGACCAGATCGTCTTGCCACTGTGCGAACTGCCGGGCCGCGTGGCGCGGGTCGGCGCGCTCCGCGGCCCACGTCTCGAACGCCCCGGCGACGCGCTCCAGCGCCTGCGCGTGCTTCTCCAACTCCGCGAGCGCCTCGACGGTCTTCCCCGCGGTCGCGAGGTCGGCGACGCGCCGGAAGTCGGCCGCGGCCGGCACCTCGACCCCGGCGAGCCGGGCCGCGGTGCCCAGCCCGGTCAGCACCTCGGCGGCGCGCGCGGCCAGCGCCTCCTGCGCGCGCGCGACGCCGGCGGCGAGCGACTCGCGCGC
>VGZJ01000584.1 GCA_016872595.1 Planctomycetota bacterium | reverse complement strand
AAGTGCCGGTATCGGTGGTCACAGATGTGCATCAGACGCCCGCAGAAGGGGCAATCCCGATCGAGAACGTCGAGTTCCAGGAGGGCGAAATCGGTATCCTTGGGCCAGTGGTAAGGCATCCTGCCGACCTCCACGTTTGAGCCGCCTCCAGCGAAAAGATGATCACGCAAGAGTTTACACACAGAATACGCTACCTTCTAGCCCTCTCGCGGATCGTTGAAATAAAACACCGCGCCCCGATCAGGCGAGTAGGTCGAACACACAACCGTACCCGCGCCGGACACCAACCCGGCGCGCGGGAGCCCATTCGGCTTCTCCACCTTCCCCTCCACCTGCTTCCACCCCTCGCCGTCGATGAGGATTTGCGAAAGGGGCATGTCCTGCGCAAGCGCGGGAAGGGCTGCGGAAAGTAGCAACGCCGGCGAGAGCAGAAAGCGCGTCATCGGGTTGACTCCGTGCGAATAATCGGTGTCTTGTGTTCGCTCGCGAAGCCGCGAGTGGCTTACTTCTCTCCGCGCCAGAGCCAGCGCAGCGAATCGGGGAGGATCGCCCCGCCGTGCTTCCCGTTATGGCCGCCGTCGCCGTACACGAGCTTGTAGTCGTACTCCATGTGTCGGAACGAGGCCGCCATTTGCAGGTTCGCCAGCGGCCAGTGGCCGTGCAGGTTGTCGAGGTCGCCGCTGCCGTCTTGCAGGAACACGCGGATCGGCTTCTTCTCGGTCTTGCGGATCAGGCCGGGGTACACGTCGCCGCCGCGAATGTTGGTGAAGCTCCCGACGTGCGACAGCACCTTCCCGAACAGGTCCGGGCGCTCCCACGCGGCCGTGAACGCGCAGATGCCGCCGGAACTGATCCCGCAGATGGCACGACCGGCCGCGTCGGACCGGAGTTTTACCGTTTTCGAGACTTCGGGCAGGATCTCCGATTCGAGGAACTTGGCATACTGAGGGGAAAGGGTGTCGTACTCGAAACTGCGATTGGACCGCGCCATCCCCTTGGGGTTCGCGGGCGGGAAGGACCCCGGGTTGAGGAACACGCCCACCGTTACCGGGATCTCCTTCTTATGAATGAGGTTGTCGAACACGACCGGGACGCGGAACTGGCCCTTCTCGTTGACGTAGCTCCCGCCGTCTTGGAACACCATGACGCACGCCGGCGTCTTCCCGTCGTACTGGTCGGGTACGTACAGCCAGCAGTCGCGCGCGGTGCCCTCGAACACGTTGCTCTTGTCCCACTTGAACTGCGTGACCTTGCCCTTCGGCACGCCTTCGGCCCGCACCGAGTCCGGGCCGAAGGTGTAATCGTCGGCCGCGCCCGCGCGAGGCGCGGGCGGCACGAGGGCGGCGAACAACCCGGCGAGGGCGACCAGCGGCAGCGAGCGGCGCATCGGGGGGGCCTTTCGGAAGAACGGGCGCGACGCGAGAGCGTACCGCGCCGCACGCACCCGACGCAAGACTCTGGATCCTGGAGTTCACCCAGTGTGGAAGTTACTTGACAGTTGAAACGGAAACGCCTCCCCTACTTGGTGTTGGAGCCAAGGAGGAAGGAGGCGGGACCGATGGCAGGCACAGCGCTCACCACGCCGATCCG
>VGZJ01000583.1 GCA_016872595.1 Planctomycetota bacterium | reverse complement strand
GACCGTGGTCGGGACCTCATCCGGGTGCGAAAATCGTTGCGGACCACCCTTCGCGGGGGTACTTTGTGGCCGCACGGCCGATTTGCGTTTCCAGAGGCGTTCATCTGGGAAAGATCGGTTGAGCCAGCTGATGAACGCGCGGCCGTTGGGCCGGGGGTTGTCCCACTTTTGCACCCGGCGGAAGAACTTGGGGTAGACGAGCGCGCCGCCCTCGCCCAGTTCGTCGGGGGTCGGGACGAACCCGGTCGTGGTGGCGTCGTCGGCCCACACGCTCCACCCGCCGGCGGTGGGCCCGCGCTCGCGGGCGGCGACGGCCCCCGCCTGAAACACCGCCGCGTGGTTCTCGTCCGTGTTCGAGTAGAACGCCGGGTACGCCGCGCCTTTCGCCACTTGCTTGTAGTTCAGGGTTTGTTTCAGCACCGGCAACAGGTCGGTGGCCGGCACCTCGTCGCCGTGGGCGAACCCGGGGTCTTCGGTGAAGATGTAGCTCAGCAGCCGATCGAAGTTGTCGAAGCCGTGGGTGGCGACCCAAACGGGCACCAGCGGGGAGAGCGTGTTCGCGGTGAAGTCGCTCCCCAGCCCGATGGGGGCGGGGTCGATCCCGACCAGACCGAACAGGTGGTCGCGCGAGTCCATGCCCCGGGGTTGATCCTTTTCGGGGGCGTCGATGGACTGGAACCGGAGGTTGATGAACGCGCTCGCGTCGGTGTTGACCGGAATGTCGCTGCGCGCGAAGAGGCCGCTGGAGAACGGCGACGCGGCGGCGAACGCGAGGGTGTCCCCGTCCGGCTTCTGGAGCTTGCGGACGAACACGTGCCCCTTGAGGATCAGGAAGGGCACGCCACCGGCGTTACGAAGCGGTCGGGGGGGCATACGTCCTCGACAGGTAGAGAGGTGGGGTGAATCGAACTCATACCGCGGTTGGATTAGAGGTGTCCGCTGCGGCCCTGTCAAAGGCATTTCCGGCGATTCACTGGGAGCGAGCCACGCGACCCCGGTCAGGGCTTCTCCGCGGGCGCAGGTGGAGAAGTCGTTCCACCGTCGGGCGAAGGAGCTGGGGTACGAAGTGCGGAAGGTCGAACCGCCACCGACCGCGGCCGCGACCGCACCGGGGTCGGACGCGGCCGTGACGTGAGCTTGGGAAAACGCCGAACCGAAAGGGGGTTGCAGATGAGTTGACGCCACGACCGACCACCCACAGGACCGCCGGCGCGTGCGGCCCGCGTCGAAGGTACGCGCCCGCGCAGGCTCCGCCCGACCTACGATCCGTCAATCTCAGAGGAAGTTCCTAGAAGCTGTTTTACAACCCACAGTAGTGGCCCGATTCCCTTGGGAATATGCCGTTAGTAAGTGGGTTGTGAAACAGTTCCTAGGGCGGCCAGAACTATGCTACGGCTTGACGCGCTTGAATCGAAGTAATCCACCGGGTACGCCATCCTTGTCCGTGTCGGCATAGTCGTGGAAATTAGACTCGTTGCGCAATAGGTGTTGGTTCAGTCGCACTTCGGCCAGACGATCCTGTGTGGTCGTTACCCGTACATCCGGTTGTGGAGTCCGGCGACGTTCTTCATCATCACCGTGTGACGACGGGGCG
>VGZJ01000582.1 GCA_016872595.1 Planctomycetota bacterium | reverse complement strand
CTAGACCGCCTCGCCGCCCTCCTCGCCCCGGCCGCCGGCGCGACGTTCGACGCGCCCGCCGCGGCGGACCGCGAACCGGGCGCGCGCGACCTGTTCCTCGACGCCGCGCTCGCGCTGAACGAGGGCCAGTACGTCCGCGCCGCCGGGTTGCTCGACCGCGCCGTGACCGCGAAGCCCGACCACGCCGCGGCGCAGTTCTGCCTCGCGTACTGCCGCCAGCAGGCCGGGCAGTTCCAGCGGGCCGTCGAGCGGTACGACGTGGCCCGCGCGCAGTTGCCCACGGACCCGCGCCCGGCGCTCCAGCGGGCCGTCGTGTTCGGGCTACAAAAGCAGCACGAGAAGGCCGAGGCCGAGTTCACCAAGGCGCTGGCCCTCGACCCGGACAACGTGAGCGCGTTCCGGTACCGGGCGCTGGCCCGGTTCCGCATCGGCACGCCCGACGCGCTCAAGGGTGCGGACGACGACCTGACCGCGGCACTCGCGCGCGGCGCGCCCCCGCTGTCCGTGTACCTCGTCCGCGGGATGGTGCGCGCGGCCCGCGACGACAAAGACGGCGCGGCCGAGGACGCCGCCACCGCGAAGGGATTGGACGTGAAGGTCGAGGGCGATTACATCGTTCGCGGGTGGAGCCGGATCGCCACCGACGCGAAGGCCGCCCGCGCCGACTTCGAGAAGGCGCTCGAACTGAACCCGCGCTCGCTGCTCGCGCTCCAGAACCTCGCGCACGTGCTGGGCGACCGGCTGAAGGACAACGAGGCGGCGCTCGCGGTGGCGACGAAGGAAGCCGAACTGTACCCGGAATTCGGCCCGGCGGTCGCGAACCGCGCCGTGTACTTGGCCCGGCTCGGCCGGCGCAACGCGGCGCTCGCGGAGATCGCCAAGGCCCGGCAGCTTTCGGCCGACGACCCGCAAGTTTCGTATCAGGCCGCGTGCGTGTTCGCACTACTGGCGGCGCGGCCCGCGACCGGCGCGTTCGACGCGGCCCGCGCGGTCGCCACGCGCCCGGCCGACCAAGCCAAGGCGCTCGACCTGCTGTTGAAGGCCGTCAATCAGGGCTACCGCGACGTGCGCGGCATGGCGACCGACCCGGACCTCGACGGGCTGCGCGCGACCCGCGACTACCACGACATCGCCCGCGCCGCGGCGACGCTCGCGAACGGTCCGACGCGCGAATAGCGGGGCAGATACGACCGGAAAACAACGAACGGCCACGGATCGCAAGCGATCCGTGGCCGTTCCGCTTTTGTGTGCGGGTCGTTAGTAGGGGTTCGTGGGCGGCGGAGCCGGCGGCGCGGGCGGGGCCGGCGGCGGGGCCGTTTGGGCCGGTTCGGTCGGGGCCGGCGGGGGCGGGCTGCCGCCGAACGGGTCGAGCTGGGTGGTGCTCGGCGTCTCGCGGGTTTCGAGAAGCTGAAGCGACGGACGGAATCGGAACATGACAACCTCGCGGTTGAGGGTGGATCGGAGTTCGCCACCGGGCCGAATCGTGCCTACCGATAGTAGACTCGTTGCGCAATAGCGATCGATGGCCTATTCATAGGGTTATGACGAATTACGAGAAATTGCGTCGGAAGCCGTTGTTGTTCCGCATGTTCACGGGG
>VGZJ01000581.1 GCA_016872595.1 Planctomycetota bacterium | reverse complement strand
TGGCTAGTTCCGTCGCCCCTCCGGGGCTTCGCCCAACTGTTGTGCGACGTGTACCGGGGTTGCGCTCGCAGAGCCTCGTTCACCCCCGTCTACCATCCGACGCCGCTCCGCGGCTGAAGGCAAAGCCAGCATGATCGAACTGCTCGACGCCAGCAAGACGTACACGCAGGGGCGGCGCACCGTGAGCGCCGTGCGCGGCGTGACGCTGCGCGTCGCCACCGGCGAGTTCGTCACCATCATGGGGCCAAGTGGGTCCGGCAAATCCACCCTCATGCACCTCATGGGCGCGCTCGACACGCCCAGCGGCGGGCGCGCGGTGTTTCAGGGCCAAGACCTGCAGACCATGTCCGACCGGCAGCGCTCGCTGTTGCGCCGCGACCGCATCGGGTTCGTGTTCCAAGCGTTCAACCTGCTCCCCACGCTGACCGCGGCCGAGAACGTCGCGCTGCCGCTGTTGCTCGCCGGCACGAACCGCCGCGCGGCGCTCGTGCGCGCCGGCGAGTGCTTGGAGCGCGTGAACCTCGGCCACCGGGCCGAACACTTCCCGGACGAGATGTCCGGCGGCGAGATGCAGCGCGTCGCGGTGGCGCGGGCGCTGGTCGCGGACCCGGACGCGGTGCTGTGCGACGAGCCGACCGGGAACCTCGACACCACCACCAGCCGCGAAATCCTGTCGCTGCTCTCGAAGCTCCCCGAACCCGGCAAGCGCGCCGTCATCATGGTGACGCACGACCCCAACGGTGCGACCTACGGCACGCGCCTCGTGCGCATCCGCGACGGCCTGATCGAGTCCGACGAACCCGTGCGCAAGTAGGTCCGCCCTGCCGGGGCGGACGGCGGCGCGACGAGCCTCGCGGCTCTTCGCAACGCGACCCGTGCCTCTGACCCGTGCCGCTCGGCAAGCGACACCTACTGACTTCCGACCATGCCGAAAGCCGCCTGCCCCTCGTGCCGATCCGAGGTGAAGTACGCGAAGGACGCCCCGCCCGGCAGCACGGTCACGTGCCCGGAGTGCGACGAGACGTTCACGCCCCCGAAGCTGAAGCCGCAACCGAAGAAGGCCTATAACCCGACCGAGGATGAGGACACGCTGAAGGTGCAGCGCGCCAGTTCCAACGACGCGACCGCGCGCGACCGCGCCGCAAAGGTGAAGGCCGCGGTGCGCGGCGCGGCCCGCCGCGAACAGGAACTGTACGGCGGTCGCCGGCACGAGCGGCGCAAGGGCTGGTTCGAGGGGCCGGAGGTGTGGCTCCTGATCCTCGCCGCCGGCACCGTCGCCGGGTTGCCGTTCGGGTTCTGGCTCGCGCGAAGTTGGGACACACTCGGCAACGCCCGCATGTTCCTCGTCATCGTGGTGCTGCTCGCGGTGATGGCGATGGCGACCGGGGCCGCCGGCAGCACGTGGGCGTGGCTCCGCCGCAACCGTTAGCGGCCACCCCAGCGGAAGCCACAAGAGTTTCGACAGGATGGACAGGATAACGCAGGAGATAGAAGCTACTGACCGGCAGGTAGCGAGCCCTGTACAACCCACCGGATCGTCGTAACCTGTTTGCCATGAGGACCAAAGGTACAGCGGCCGAACTGGAGGCCCGCCGCCGGCTG
>VGZJ01000580.1 GCA_016872595.1 Planctomycetota bacterium | reverse complement strand
CCGGGTGCGAAAATCGTTGCGGACCACCCTTCGCGGGGGTACTTTGTGGCCGCACGGCCGATTTGCGTTTCCAGAGGCGTTCATCTGGGAAAGATCGGCATAAGCAATTCATGTTAGTCGCGGGCTCGATTCGGCCGCGCGATTCTCATTCTCTCGGACGCACCCGCGCGCGCCGTTGTGCTTGTTTTTTCAGAGGTTCCGACACGCGCCGTCCGGGGACGAGGCGACCCGTTCTCATCGAGAAACTGCCTGCCCCAGACGGTTCTCAGACGCGGTTCACTACCCCCTCACGAACCCCGTGTTAGATATGCGTGCGTGGAGCGTATCTTTCACACTCCCGCCCGACTTGCTCTTCCCGGTTCTTGGAACTCAGATGTTCGACAACTTCGACCGCCTGTTCGTGCTCGCGTCCGCCGGTCTGGGCTTGGTGCTCGCCGGGGGGCTGAACCTCGCGTTCGGCCGCGGTACGCGGCGCGTATGGCTCCGCGCGGCGGCGACGGTCGGCGTGTGCGGGGCGGTGCTCGCAGCCGGCTCGCTGGTCGCGCGGCCCGTGATGGTGGCCCGCGCCGGCGGGGCGATGTTCGGTGTGCTGCTGCTCGCATTCCTGTTCGGCTCCGACTGGCTCGCGCGCCAAGTGTCGGGTCTCGTCGCCGCGTTCCGCGCGCCGGCGACCCGCTGGGGCCTCGTGGCCGCGGGCGGGCTGGCCGTCGCGGGCGCGTCGGTTGTCAACTTCGACCGGGCCGAACAAGCCGCCGCCGACGAAGCAACGAAGAACCTCGAAATGGCGCTCGGTCGCCCGCCGTCGAAGCCCAACACGTCGACCCGCGCCGCGACCGACCGCGGCACCCAGATCGTGCTCAAGGAGCCGGTCGCGGCCCGGCCCGCCGACGAACTGAACCCCGTGGAAGAGAGGACGATTCGTGACTTCCCGCACCGCGACCAGTTGATCCGCCGCGGCGGGCCGAGCGACCACGCGAACTGCCACGGCTGGGTGTTCACCGGCGGCAAGTTCATGCTCTCGCCCGACGACGTGGAGCAGATCGTCAAGGAGAACGGCTACACCGAGACGCACGAGCCGCACGCGGGCGACCTCGTGGTGTACCGCCAAGGCGGAAGCGTGGCCCACACCGCCATCGTCCGCTACGTGACTGAGGGCCAGCCGGTGATGGTGGAAGGGAAGTGGGGCACGATGGGCGTGTTCCTGCACCCGGCCGACAAGAGCTGCTACGGCCAAGAGTACACGTTCTACCGCAGCGCCCGCGGCACGCACCTGCTGGTCGGCGTGGGCGGCTCGCCCGCCGCCCCCGGCACCGCCGGCACCGTGACCGCCGAGTAACCGCGACCAACCGACCGAACCCCACCCCGCCCGCGGCCCGAAGCCGCGGGCGGTTTGCGTTGGTGGGTCTGCACTTCCGACTTTTTCGATTTTCTTTCCCGACGCGCGACCCTCGGCGGCAACTATGTGGTTGAGCCGAGGCACTCATGCGCAAGCAAAGCCCCCACGCGCTGGCCGCGATCCTCCGCACCGCGACGGAGATCCCCGACGCGCGCGCCGGCGAACTGTGGGAGAAGTACCGCACCACCGGCGACCCGAACACGTTCAACGTTC
>VGZJ01000579.1 GCA_016872595.1 Planctomycetota bacterium | reverse complement strand
CGCCCCGTCGTCACACGGTGATGATGAAGAACGTCGCCGGACTCCACAACCGGATGTACGGGTAACGACCACACAGGATCGTCTGGCCGAAGTGCGACTGAACCAACACCTATTGCGCAACGAGTCTAATCATTCCCGGCAGGGGGAATGGCACTCTTGGATGCTCAAGCCGAACGGGCGAGCCGCTTTCGGGCTTGGTCTCTGGGAGCGGTCAGGGGCGGGTAGGGCTTGGGTCGTCGCTTGCGTGCGCGTGGCTCGAACCGGTCGGGACGGTTGATCGCGTGTCCCAGCGGATGAAAGCGTTCCGCTCAAGTCCAGCGTGGGTGACCGTGCGATCAAAGAAAGGGTGCCGTCCTCGGAGGAAGACGGCCGCCATTCTTTCGTCACGCGATCTTTTCGCAAGGGCTTTCAGAAAGGCATGTTGTGGCGAGAGAATGTTTGACGCTGCCTGGTCACGCGAGCCGTTCGCCTCACCCATTCCAGTGAAAAGTGGCAAGCCAGAAGAGATTCGCCGCGGGATTTGGTGGGTTCCGCTAAATGCTGGGGAGGAGATCGTGGGGCCGGGCGCACTCGTCGCCCAAAGTTCCGCACGTCACATCGGGTGGAAGTTGTTGCCGAGAATTGACTTGGGGTGTTGTTGCGCATGGCTGTGCCGGCCGAGTTCATGACCCAGATCACCCGCTCGCAGCGGCAACTCCACGCGTTCATCCTGTCGATGGTGTGGAACACGGCCGACGCCGACGACGTGCTCCAGGAGACGAACTTGGTGCTCTGGGAGAAGGTGGCGGAATTCGACAGCGACCGCCCGTTCCTGCCGTGGGCGATGCGGTTCGCCCAGTTGCAGGCGCTGGCCTGGCTCAAGCGGCGCCGGCGGCAGCAGCGGGTAGTGTTCGACGACGACCTGGCCCGGTTGCTCGCGGACGAGGCGGCGCGGGAGGAGGTCGTCTTCGAGGACCGGCGTCAGGCCCTGGCGGCGTGCCTCCAGAAACTCACGTCCGAGCAGCGTGACCTCGTCGCCCGCCGGTACGAGCCCACTGGGTCGGTGAACGCCATGGCCGAGGCCGCCGGGACGACCCCCAAGGCGGTCTCGGACCGGCTGCGGCGCATCCGCCACGCCCTGTTGCAGTGCATCCAACGGACGCTCGGGGAGGCCATCGCGTGACCACCGACGCCGACCTCCAAGACCTGTTCAACCGCCTGGCCGACGGCCTCGCGCCGGAAGAGGACGAGCGGCGCCTCGTCGAACTGTTGCGATCCGACCCCGAGGCGCGGCGCGCGTACCGGGAGTTCGTGGCGCTCCACTCCGCCCTCCACTGGGACTACGCCGCCGCCGCTCTCCCAGAACCGCCCCCACCTGCGGCCGTCCCGTCCCCGCACCCTGCCCGGTTTCCGCGGGCGAGTTGGCTCGCGGCCTTCGCGGCGGGGGCGCTGGTGGCGAGTGCCGTCGTCGTGGGCTATTTCCTGTTGAGGCCACCGCCGCCGGTCGCCGAGCAAACGAGGCCCGAGCAAGTGGCCCCTCCAACCAAGCCGGCCGCACCCAAGGCAGACGCGGTCGCGGCGCTGCTGGTGGACGGGGTGGGGGCGGAGTTCGCCCCGGGCCGCGGGCCCGACGG
>VGZJ01000578.1 GCA_016872595.1 Planctomycetota bacterium | reverse complement strand
GCAACGGGACCGTCCGGCCACCGGCGATGATGGGGGGACCCCGTCATCCTGGCCCCGGAGGTCCGAGGTGTTCGTCAACATGGAACTCTGGGCTGAGATTCGTCGCCGCGTACTGACCCACGAGATCAGCAAGCGCGAGGCCTGCCGCCGGTACGAGATCCACTGGTCCACGCTCAAGAAGGTCCTGACCCACGAGGAGCCGCCGGGGTACCGGCGCACCCGGTCCCCGCGGCGCCCCACCATCGAACCGGTCCTGCCGATCATCCGTCAGATCCTCGACGACGACACCACGGCTCCCAAGAAGCAGCGGCACACGGCGCACCGCATCTGGCAGCGGCTGCGGGACGAGTACGCGTTCACCGGCGGGTACACCGTGGTCAAGGATGCGGTGCGGGAGCTGAAGGTCGGGACTAGGGAAGTGTTCCTGCCGCTGACGCACCCGCCGGGCGAAGCGCAAGTCGATTTCGGTTTCGCCGAGGTGGTGCTCGCGGGCGTTCCGACGCAGGTCGCGTTGTTCGTGATGAGCCTGCCCTACTCCGATGCGGTCTACTGTCAGGCGTTTCCCCGCGAGTGCACGGAGGTGTTCCTCGAAGGGCACGTGCGGGCGTTCGCGTTCTTCGGCGGGGTCCCCCGGCGGATCGCGTACGACAACACGAAGACGGCGGTGGCGAAGATCGTGGGGGGCCGGGAGCGGGTGGTGACCCGCGAGTTCGCCCGGCTGATGAGCCACTTCCTGTTCGCCAGCCACTTCTGCCTGGTGCGCCGGCCGAACGAGAAGGGTCACGTCGAGCGCCTGGTGGAGTACGCCCGGTCGAACGTCCTGGTGCCGGTGCCGCGGGTGGATTCGCTGGCGGAGTTGAACGCGCGACTGCTGGCCCTGTGCCAGCGGGATCAGCAGCGGACGACCCGCGGCAAGCCGGGAACGGTGGCCACACTGTTGGTCGAGGATCGGGCCGCCATGCTGCCGGTCCCGGCCAACCGGTTCGAGGCGCGGCGCGTGGCGGAGGTGTCGGCGGACGCGCTCTCGCTGGTGCGGTTCGACACCAACGCGTACTCGGTGCCGACGAGGTACGCCCACCGCACGGTGACGGTGATCGGCACGGTGGACGAGGTGCGGATCGCCTTCGAGGACCGGCTCGTCGCCCGGCACGCGCGGTGCTGGGGGCGCGAGCAGTCTGTGTTCGACCCGGTGCACTACTTGGCGCTGCTGGAGCGCAAGCCGGGCGGGTTCGACTTCGCGAAGCCCCTCGCACAGTGGGCGCTGCCGGAGTGCTTCGGGGTGTTGCGCCGGCGCTTGGAAGCCGACGCGTCGAAGGGGTTCGGCACCCGCGGGTTCGTCCGGGTGCTGCGCCTGTTGGAGACGTTCTCGCTGGCCCAGTTGACCGACGCGGTGGAGTCGGCGCTGGCCATGGACGTCATCGACCCGGACGCGATCCGGCTGATTCTGGATCGCCGCGCGGATCGCCCGGTGCCGGTGTTCAACTTGGACGGTCGACCGCACCTGGCGAGCGTGCGGGTGCCGGTGACGGACGTGTCGGCGTACGGGGCGCTGCTGGCCCGGGAGGGCGCACGATGAACCCGCCCACGACCACGACGAGCGCGGTGCTGCTGAAG
>VGZJ01000577.1 GCA_016872595.1 Planctomycetota bacterium | reverse complement strand
TTTCACGTCGGCGTAGGCGTCGGCGTCGAGCAGCTGCAGGAACAGGCTGAAGTTGGCCGGGTCGCCCTTGTGCGGCGTGGCGGTCAGCAACAGCATGTGATCGCTGATGTCGCGGAGCAGTTCGCCCAGCGCGTACCGGGCCGTCTTGCGGGCAGGCGGCGACCACGACATGCGGTGCGCCTCGTCCACGATCACCAGGTCCCAGTGAACTTGTCGCAGGCCAGGGAGGATCTCGGTCCGCTTGGCGAGGTCGAGCGAGGTGATGAGCTGCTTCTGCTCGAGCCACTGGTTCACACCGAACTGGACGCGGAGGTCGTCGCCCTTGACCACGACGAACTTCTCGTCGAACTTCTCCTTCAGTTCGCGCTGCCACTGGAACGCGAGGTTGGCCGGCGCGACGATCAGCACGCGCTCGCACATCCCCCGGAGCTTGAGTTCCTTGATGAGCAACCCGGCCATGATCGTCTTGCCGGCCCCGGCGTCGTCGGCCAGCAGGAACCGCACCCGCGCGAGCTTGAGGAGGTAGTCGTAAACGGCTTCGAGCTGGTGCGGGAGCGGGTCGACGCGGGAGATGGACAGCCCGAAGTACGGGTCGAACTCGTAGGCGATGCCGAGGGAGTAGGCCTGGATGCCGAGCCGCAGACGGGTGGCGTCGCCGTCGAACGCCATGTCGGCATCGAGGATGGTGACCGCCGCGAAGTCGGCTTCGCCCATCGTCACCCGGCGGAACCGCTCGGACTGGATGCCGACCAGGCCCAGCACCCAGGACGCGGACCCGGACGGCGTGACCGTCTCCACTCGCATGGGCTCGTTAAAGAGTGGCCCCAGAAGGGTTTGCCCGACGCGGAACTGCGGTTTTGGCTGACTCATGGGCTAGTGACCATTCAGTTGTCCGGCAGTGGAGTCGGTAACCATTTACTGAATGGTTAACAACCATCATGATAACCCGCCGGTCGATGAGCGACAACATCCGTGTGAAGTTCGCCGAGTACGCCTCGGGATCGTTAGTCAAACAGGCTCGGTTGCAGGGGCGGTTGGGCGGTGACCGCAGCGCGAAGGGGGCGGCCGTATCGCTCGATCTCGTACTGGCGTGCCCGCTCAAGGATCGCTCGCTTGGTCTCGTTCTTCAGCACCGGCACCCGTCCGGCCCCGATGTGCCGGTCCAGTTCGGCGAGCAACTGTTCGGTACCTTGAACGGTTGTGGTCACCCGGATTCGGTCGCTCGGAACGGGCATAATGCGGAGGAACCCGCCCAAGATCATCGGCGTGCCGGAGAGAAGCTGCTGCATCCGCCTGAGGGCGTCCTTCTCCCAGCCGGACGCCAGTTCGGGGTACTTCTCGATGACGTCGCCCCACACCGGCCGCCGCCCGGTATTGGGGTGGACCCAATCGTAATTGAGCGGGAGGTACGGGGTGCCGATGGGTACCGTGACGGTGCCCGACGACGCGTGCGACACCCACAGCGTGGGGTACTTCGTCGTCTTGTACGGGCAGTTCGATTGCCATGGGTTCACGGCTGGATCGCCGTCGTTTGCCCACAGAGGCGCGGCGGCCCCGGGCCGACGAACGTCCGACAGGAACCGGTCCGCGAACCATTCGCGGGTCCGCCGGGTGC
>VGZJ01000576.1 GCA_016872595.1 Planctomycetota bacterium | reverse complement strand
TCGTGGATCGGGCGCGCGCCTACGTGTCGCGCATCTCTGGCGCGGTGTCCGGGCAAGGTGGACACTCGCACACGCTGCTTGTGGCCGAGCACATCGTGCGCGGGTTTGAACTGGACGATCGCACCGCAATGTCGTTGCTCTGCGAGTGGAACCGCACATGCGATCCACCGTGGTCCGAGCGAGAGTTGCGGCACAAGGTGCACGAGGCGCGGCGCGCAGGAACGGCGGTCCCGTGGGGCGCGCACAGTCGGAGCGATCGGCCGATGCCGTTTCGCGTGCAAGCCCCCGCGGTGGCTCCGCGTTCGTCGCCGGGGGATGGCGCAGCGCTCGGGCTGCTTGGAGCTTTGCTCGACGCGCCGGACTTGTTCGACATGCCTGACGTGGTAAAGCGACTGTCGGTCGTGGACGGAGTTCTGGCCCTCGCGGTCGCCGCGGCGCGCTCGGATAGCTTGGAGCACGCGATCGCCAACACGCCTGCGTCTATGCGGGACTTCGTCGCGAAACGGCTGGCGGAGCCGCAGTACGAAACCGTGGACGCGGCCCTGCGTTGGTTCATGCACTACGCGACCGCACTGGCGCGCTCGAAGCGCGGGAGAGCCGCATGACCATCGATCGCCTTCTCACTCTCCGCGTCACCTTTCGCGACGAGCCCGCGGCCGCTGAGATCGCCCCCGAGCAAGCCGCGCGGTACCTGACGGCGCACGGCTGGACTGGCGACGACGGCCCCACGATCGCCTGCTACGACCGCGGCACGTGCACGGTGATGGTGCCGCAGCATGCGCACTGGGCCGACTACGGCCGGCGGATGTGCGAACTGGTCAACGAACTGGCGGAGATCGAGGGCCGGAGCGCCCTGGCCGTGTGGAAAGAACTGGTGGAAGCGTGACGATGACATCGTCGGTTTGGGAAGAATCGTGGCGATACGATCCTGCCGTCGCGCGCTTGGCGGACAGGCATTATTCAAGGTTGCGCCCGGGCACTCCTGGTTTTTGCGGCAGTGGTAGACCGCTCGTCCTTCGAACGCTGGATTTGAAAGCGGGCTGGGTATCTTTCTGGCAACCCGAGCCGACGCATAAGTGGAAAACGGCGTGGACTAACAGCCTCTTTCGAAACGAAGGCCCACACAAGGCCAGCGTGCTCATACGTCAGGCCGTAGCGATCACTCGCGCGCTTTGGGGCGATCCTCCGGCGGACGGCTTTATCACATTTGTTGACGCTGCAAAGGTGCGTGCCAAGGCGAATCCAGGGCACTGCTACATCATCGCCGGTTGGCGCCCAGTGGGCGAATCGAAGTCTGGACTGCTCGCCCTACAATTGATGCCAGAAGATTTTCCAGAGCCGATGCAGCCATACAGGAAACAATTAGACATCTTCGGAGGTGTTCGATGAACAGCGCCAGACTAGACGCTATCGGGCTGTTCCAGGTGGGGCACCGATGACCCCCACCCAGTACGCCCGCCTCCGGCAGCTCGCCGCCGACCTGTCCACCCTGCTCGCCGAACTGGCCCCCGACCCCGCGGAGCCGTGTTTCACGGACGGGGCGGGCTGTTTCACGGGCGACCAGCCGGCGCCGCTCCCCTCGGAGCCGCGGGCACCCGCGCAGGGCGTTCTGTGGGAGACCCCGCGAGCGCCT
>VGZJ01000575.1 GCA_016872595.1 Planctomycetota bacterium | reverse complement strand
TTTGCCGAGGCCGGTCGGCAGGTTGCACGACGCGGGGATGTCGCCCTGCGCGAATCGCTTGTAGAGCGCTTGTTGCCACGGGAACGGCCGGTTCCCCGTGAGTGCGGTGAACGCGGTGTCGAACGGGAGCGACATTGGGCGCGTACCTCAGAGGATCATCACCACGTCGTTCTTGTCGTAGTCGTCGGTCGGTCGGCCGATGCTCTCCATCCGCTGAAGGCACGAGTCCGTTAGTGGGATGAACAGAACTTGATCGGCTTGCAGGTCGATAAGGTCATACAGGCGCGAGCGCAACTTTACGAAGTCAGTTGCACTCACGCGAACCAAAAACACGGAATACTGCTTCCGATAGCCATAATCCTCGCACGCCTTTGCGACCTTGCGCAGCCGCTTCGGGTTCGAGATGTCGTAGCACACGAGGTAGCTGTCCATCGTGAGGCCTCGCTCGCCTGCGGTTCGCGGCTAACGTGTCAGCGCACCGTGAACCCGGTGTACGAGGGCACCTCCCCGCGCACGAACGCGGCCAGCATCCGGGCCTGCACTTCCAGCATCCGCGAGTAGCTCATGCGGTAGCCGTAGACCGGGTGCGAGATCTCGGTGGCCTTGCGCTTCTCGTAGGCCGCGAAAAACGCCCGCCGGCCGGCCTCGGTCAGGTTGCACGCGCCGCGCCACATGATGAAGTCGCCCTTCGACAGCGACTCGTTGTTGATGAGCGTCAGTACGACACTGTCCGCGATCACCGGGCGGAACTCCTCCATCAGGTCCAGCGCCAGCGACGGCTTCCCGTGCCGGCCCTGATGGAAGAACCCCTTGTACGGGTCGAACCCGACCGTACACACCGCGGAGAAGCAGTCGCGCGCGAGCATCGCGTAGGCGAACGAGAGCAGCGCGTTCACCGGGTCGCGCGGGGGCCGGCGGTTCCGGGTCGTGAAGTCGAACCCCTTGCCGTCCGGCAGCGGCTTCAAGAACCGGCCGAACTCACCGAAGTACAGCGCCGCGCCCTGCCCCTCGATGCCGAGCACCGATTCGACCGAGGTTTGGTCGTCGACGCGGCCGAGCAGCCCGTTCAGTCCCTTCGCGCCGTACTCGTGGCTGCCGCGGGCTTCCTCGTCGCCGCGCAGACTGCGCATGAGCAGTGTGCGCTGATTCGCCAGCTTCGCCCGCACCACGGTCTTCGCCAGTTCGAGGCACACCGCGGGGTCGCCGAACTGACGGAACTGGGCCTCGCGCAGTGACACGTTCTTCGCCGGGGCCGGCACGAACGCGCCGATGAACCGCCCGTGCCCGGTCACGTACGACACGCCGATCTCGTTCTCGGCCATCGTTTCGAGCGCCTGCGTGCTGACCTGCACGTTGCCGCACACCACCACCTGCCGCACCGCGTGGAGGGGCACGCGCCCGGTTTCCTTGCCGTCCTTCTTGATGACGAGGTGTTCCGAACTCTTGCCGACCTTGCTACCGGGTTCTTGCAGGTACAGCACCGCGCCGTTGTCCGATTGCGGGATCACGCGGCGCAGCTCGACGCCCTTCGCTTCGCCGGCGTCGCCTTCGGCCCGCGGGCTGAGTCCGTACAGCGTCTCTTCGGGCAGGCACACCGTCACGAGCGAGCAGCCGAAACACTTGTTGCGCTGTTCGGGCG
>VGZJ01000574.1 GCA_016872595.1 Planctomycetota bacterium | reverse complement strand
GAACATGGAGGGGCTGAAGTGGCTCGCGCCGCAGGTGGACCACGCGGTCGCCGCGTTCGTTGAAGACCTGAAGCAGCGCGGGCTGTCCGACCGCGTGCTGCTGGTGGTGACGGGCGAGATGGGCCGCACGCCGAAGCTGAACAAGAACGGCGGCCGCGACCACTACGGCAACGTCACGCCCCTAGTACTGGCCGGCGGCGGGATCAAGACCGGGCAGGTGATCGGCAAGACCGACGCGACGGCGTCCGCCCCGGCGACGAAGGTGTTCAAACCGACGAACCTGTTCGCAACGGTGATGCACCACCTGTTCGACCTCGGCAAACTGCGGCTCCGCACCGACGTCCACCGCGACATCAAGGCCGCGGTCGAGAACCACGCCGTCATCGACGACCTGTTCTGATCCGCCCCGGAGTCGCCCGAACGGTTCCTCGCGCCGGTCCGCGACCACTGCGGTCGCGGCTGCACTCGCCCGCAGAGCACGTTACATTCCGGAGACCGTGATGCGCTCGCTTGCCCGCCTCGTCGCGCTGTGCCTCTTCGTGCCCGCGCTCGTCGCGGCGCAGGATCCGCCCAAGTCGGTCCCGCACCCGGAGGTCACGCAGGTCGATAAGGCGCTCAAAGGGCGGCTGACGGCCGATGAGCAGAAGGCGCACGTGAAGTGCCCCGACGGGTTCGCGGTCGAACTGGTCGCGGCCGACCCGCTGGTCATCAACCCGGTCACGATGGTCTGCGACGAGAAGGGCCGCATCTACGTCAGCGAGAGCCACACCTACCGCTACGGCCCGAGCGGCACCCCGGTCAAGCCGGCGAGCAACCCGCTCGTCCGCCTCGACCCGAAGCCGGACGGAAAGGGGTACACCCGCACCGTCGTCGCCGAGGGGTTCGACGACCCGGTCATGGGCATCGCCGTCAAGGGCGACAAGCTCTGGGCCGCCGCGAACAACTACCTGTTCACCTTCGACATCGGCCCCGACGGGAAGGCGACGAACAAAAAGACCCTAGTCACCGACAAGAACAAGGCGTGGAACCCGTTCGGCATGTTCGTGCTGGAGTGGGGGCCGGACGGGTTGCTGTACCTGAGCGTCGGCGATCACAACATCCACCTCGTCGGGCCGGGCGGCGAGTTGAAGGGCCGCGGGCGGACCGGGTTCGTGATGCGGATGAACCCGGACGGCACGAACATGGAATACCTCGTCCACGGGCTGCGGGTGCCGTACTCGTTCGAGTTCGACCCGTTCGGGCAACTGTGGCTGTTGTCCAACGGCGAGGGCAACCCGAACCGGTTCCTGCGGGTGATCGAGGGCGTCGATTACCACTGCTACACGCGGGGCGTGGACAACAACTGGCTGGCCGGGTACCACCCGCTCGCCCCGCCGTGCTTCGAGCTGCCGGGCGGCGCACACACGCAACTCATGCGCTACTACGGAGCGGCGTACCCGCCTGCGTACCGCGGCAGCCTCTTGCTCGACAACTGGGGCCGGCACGGGTTCGCCGGGGCCAACCGCGCGGTGTTCCGGTACGTCCCCGACGACGCCGGGCGCATCACCGCGAAGGAGCCGTTCGTGTGGTGTACCGACCCGCACTTCCGCCCGGCTCACGTCTGCCTCGACCCGGACGGCAACCTCCTCGTCGCCGACTGGTACGG
>VGZJ01000573.1 GCA_016872595.1 Planctomycetota bacterium | reverse complement strand
CTGCTTCGCGGGCGGCATCAGACCATCGCGGATCTGATCGCGGACCGCCGCCCACCGTTCGACGTCCTTCGCAGGATCGGCCGGGAGATCGTCGAGGCGAACGCCGCCGGACGGCTTCTCCGGCCCGTGGCACTTCACGCAGTGGGCGGTGACGAACTGGGTGGCCGGAGCGCCGGGGGTGCCCGCCGGCTTCGCCGGTGGCTCGCGGCCGACCAGCGCCGGGGCGAACGCGAGGAGCGGGATCCAGAGGAGTCGTGTCATAAGTGCTCGTGATCTCGACTGGCACGGACGAGAATCGTCACACTGAACCCCGATCGCGGAAGGGCCAGACGGCGGAACGCGAGCGGAACCGTCCCCGTAACTCGACACCCACATAAAAGGGAGTCTGGACGGCCGCGTGCGGCGGTGGGACTCGAAAGGGATCGTACTCGCCGGCGGTATGTGGCGAGCGGGAGTCGTCTGAAGATCGCAAGCGGCGTAGCAGCGGCATCAGAGTGGTGAACGGAGTCTACCTGTCGTCGGGCCGGAGCGCGATTCGAAAACCGAGGTAGGCACCCCGGTAGGAAGAGGGGTCGCGACCGACGCGACTCGCGGAGCGAGCGCGGTGTGGCGCGCTGGACCAACCGCCACCCCGCTGGACACGCGCGGTCCCGGCAAGGGGTCCGGTGGGATCCTTCACCTTGCCCGTCGTGTAACCCTCCGGGTCGTACCAGTCCTCGCACCACTCCCACACGTTCCCGTGCATGTCGTGTAACCCAAATGCGTTCTTCTTGAACTGGCCCGCGGGTGAGGTCCAGGCGTGCCCGTCCTTGGCTTTGATGCCGAGCGTCCACGCCGGGAACTTGGCCCGTGCCGTCGCGTCTGCCACGTTCCCCGCCGCCGCCAACCCTTCCGGATCGTCCCCGTGTGCGTAAGCCGTCTTCGTGCCGGCCCGGCACGCGTACTCCCACTCGGCCTCCGTCGGCAGGCGATATGCTTTCTTCTCCTTCTCGCTCAGCCACTTGCAGAACGCCTTCGCGTCGTTCCAGCTCACGTTCACGACGGGGTGCTCGTCGGTCTGCTCGAAGCCGGGGTTCTTCCACGTACACTTCGCGTCCATCACGAACTTCCCGACCGCGTCTGGCCCCCAACTCCCCTTGCCGTCCCTCTCCGCGTCGGTCTGGTGCCTGGTGGCCTTCACGAACTCCCTGAACTGCCCGACCGTTACCTCGTGGGCACCGAGGTAGAAGCCCTTCGTCAGTTCCACCTCGTGCGGTGCCTCGTCCTATTCTCGACCGATTTCGCTCTCCGGCGAGCCCATCAGGAACGTCCCCGGCGGGACGTAGACCAGCTTCATCCTGAGCGTGTTTGTGATCTCTCGGGACTGCAAGCCGTACACGGTTCGCGAGTTACCATGGAAGAACTTGGTGACAGCCCTCTCGCCCTTCGCGCTGAAATAGTCCCGCACGATCCCGACGACCGCCTCGTAGGGCGCCCCGCCGTCGGAAACCGGCCAGTTGCTCCCGAAGAGGAGCCGGTCCTCGCCGAAGAACTTCCAGAGCGAGTCGAGGACCGGGGTGTAGTACTCCACCTCGCGCGGAGCCGGCTTCTTACCTGTCTGTTCGACGAGGGCCGACACCTTGCAAACGACGTTCGGGAACTTCGCCGCGGCCGCCAT
>VGZJ01000572.1 GCA_016872595.1 Planctomycetota bacterium | reverse complement strand
GCGGCCCGCCGCGCGGCGAGGTCCGCGGCGCGGGCGTCCTCGACCGCCGCGCGCCCGAGGATGTCGGCCGCCTCGCACAGCCCCACCGACTCCGGGCCTTTCGCCCGCTTTTTCCGCCAGTTCTTACGCGACACGGGACCCCCCTTCCCTTTCAACACGGATTTCGCGACCGCGCGCCCCAGTTCGTACACGGCGACGGCGAGGCGCGTGCCCTCGGCCAGATGTTCGTCGCGCGCGCGGCGCTTCTCGGCCTCGAGCGCGCGCCCGGTGCGCGCGATCTCGTCGGCCCGCGCGGCCTCCTCGCCGACCGCGCCGGTGCCCACGTAGGTCTTTACCACGCACCCGTTGATCTTGACGGCGCGGTAGTAGTACCGTTTGCCCCGGCGGGTCTCCCAGCCCATCGCCGTTCTCTCCCGACAACGCGACTCAACGAAAAGCAACATCGGTTGCACAACGCCCGCGTTCCCCGTCCCGTCCGTTCCGCGCGCAATTCAAAATCGGTTGCACAACGGCCGCGACCTCTCTTATGTGGGGCGGGCCTGTGGCCTGCCGGTACGGCGGCGGGCCAGAGGCCCGCCCCACGTGAAGGGGGCGATTTCCAACTCGGTTGCACAGCGCGCCGGTTCCGGTTCGCACCGCGCTCGGGCGCGCGGCGGCCCCGTGCCCCCACACCGCACGCTCGAACATTTACACTTGTGTATACTATCCCGCGGGGCACGGGCGGATCAAGAGCAGAAGTGAACCTTTTTCTACATTCCCAACAAATAGCCGGGGCCGGCGCGCGGGGTGCGAACCCCGCGCGCCGGCCCCGGCGGACGCCGACCGCGCTCGCGGTTAGTCGACGTACACGCTGCTGAGCGCGGCCGCCTCACCCGTGAAGAAGCTGAACAGTTCGTCCAGCGTGTCGGCCGCGAGGATCTTCACGTGCGGTCGGGGCGACGGGCCGGACCCCACCACGATGGTCGGGTTCCCGTTCTGGGTCCCGGTGCCGACCCGGACGCCGCCGAGGAACCCGGGGTCGAAGGCGAAGAACCGGTTCCGCTCGGTGTTGTCGTCCCCGTTGAAGACCGCGACCTCGGGCGGGGCACCGAACCCGGACCCGACGAGGATCTCGGCGAACCCGTCGCCGTCGAGGTCGCCGGCCGCGACGAACACGCCGTTGGTGTGCCCGAACGCGAGGAAGCTGCGGAGCAAGGACCCGTCCACCCCGCTGAACACCTTCACGTGGGCGGCCCCAGTCTCGGACCCGACCACGATGTCGTCGACCCCGTCGCCGTTTACGTCGCCGCCGGCCACGGTCACGCCGCCGGTGAATCCTTCGAACGCGATGAAGCTGCTGAGCAGGGCCCCGGTCGCGCCGTCGAACACCTTCACGTGGCCGCCGGAGGTGGACGAGCCGACGATGATGTCGTCGCGCCCGTCGCCGTTCACGTCGCCGGTGCTGACGTGGACCCCGCCGGTGTGCCCCTCAAAGGCCAAGAACGAGGACAGCTCGGCCCCGGTCGCGCCGTCGAACACCTTGACGTGCCCGCCGAGCGTGCCGGCTATGGTGGACCCCATTGTCTAGACCAAAATCGGGCTTCCCGCGAAGTGGGTTGGCCCTCGAGCGTTCGCTCGCGTTTCTTACTTCTCCAAGGGTCTTCGGTTTTCTGACCGATGCACCTCGGCGGGC
>VGZJ01000571.1 GCA_016872595.1 Planctomycetota bacterium | reverse complement strand
GGACTCCGGTGCCGCCGGCGGTTCGACCTCGGCGTGCGCGACGGGTCGCAGGTCGGGTTGGGGCCGCGCCACCGGCGCGCGTACGGTCGGCGTCGGGCCGGGGGTCGGGGTCCAGCGCGCCGGCCCGTCGGGGTTGTGCCCGACCGCGCACCCGCACGCGACCGCGCAGACCGCGGCGGCGAGGGGCGCGAAACGGAGCGCGGCGCGCATTACGAGAGGTCTCCGACGGGTCGGGGCCGTTACCCAATCGACACAATCGGAACGGCCGGTCGAGCGAAAACCGCGTCGCGCCCGGATTGCCGGCAAGCGGGGCAACGTGCGTGAGCCGGGTAGCAGCAGATCCGAGCGATCACGGATCGCGGCACGTGCCGAGAGTCTTGTCAGCGACTGGCGGTGGGTGTCGACTCGGCTGTGGTGAGAACCGTCGTTCCACACCGACTGCCGATGCTTTGGACGCGCGTTTAGCTCAGTTGGCTAGAGTACTAAATCGACATTCGTTCACATACGAGAAGCTCTCAACTTTTGGGGGGGTTCGCATTTCCTACTACACCAATGCCCCTACTCACCCTCGCGCGCGGGTGTAGTCGGGTGTAGTGCCTTCGCCGCGCGTGACTCCTACCCTTTCAGCTTCGCGGCAATGCCGGTGAACTGTTCTAGCGCGGTTTGCAGGTTGCGGAATGAGGAGAGTTGCTCGAAAGGGCACTCGTCGAATTCCATCACACGTCACGTCCGAATCCAAGAAAAGAAGCCGATGCTCTCTAGGCGCGAACGGAGTTGAAGTTGCTGCGAGTCTGTCAGGTTTCCGTTGGGCAGCCGGGCCGGACCGACCTCGACACCAAGGAAGCCCATCACGGCCTTCGCCGCCGCCATGTAGCCGAACCCGGCCAGTAGCTCGATGAGTTGCACCGAGCGAAACTGCTCGGCACGCGCCTCCGCCAGATCGCCCCGTTCGACCGCAGCCAGCAGCCGGAGGTAGATCGGGGCGGCGAAGTTGTAACTGCTGCCGACCCCGCCGAGGGCTCCGACCGCGACCGCCGCCAACAGGTATTCGTCCACCCCCCACGAGATGTCGAACCGGCCGCCCAGCGCGTGCAGGCAATTCTGGTACGCCATCAGGTCGGGGTTTGTGAACTTGATGCCGGCCAGAGTCGGGATGCGGTCGGCCGCGACGGACAGGAACTCGGGCATGGGGAACTGCACGCCGGTCAGCACCGGGATGTCGTAGAAGTAGAACGGCACCGCCGGAGCCGCCCCCGCGATGTCTGCACAGCAGGCCACCAGCGAGTCGAGCGACTTCGGTTTGAAATAGCTCGGGGCAAGGGCGGCAATGGCATCGGCCCGGAGTTCCTGAGCTTGGGCCGCCAGCGAGCGGGCGTCGGCCAGACAGTTCGAGCCGACGTGAACGACCAACCGCAACCCCGTACCACGGACGACTTCGCTCCACCGCAGGGCAAGTGCCATACGTTCCTCGACGGTGAGCGAATGGCTTTCGCCCGTGCTGCCGCCGATGAACACGGTCTTCACGCCGTTGCGGTGAAAGTGTTCGACCTGCTTCTCGATATTAGACTCGTTGCGCAATAGGTGTTGGTTCAGTCGCACTTCGGCCAGACGATCCTGTGTGGTCGTTACCCGTACATCCGGTTGTGGAGTCCGGCGACGTTCTTCATCATCACCGTGTGACGA
>VGZJ01000570.1 GCA_016872595.1 Planctomycetota bacterium | reverse complement strand
CCGATCTTCGCCAGCAACTCCTCCGAGTTCATCAGCAGCAGCGCCTGAGCGAGGTTGGCGTCGGACGCCCGCTCGCACTCGCAGGCGCTGGCCCCGTCCGGGCGGCCGAACACGCTCAGGAAGTACGAGTCGCTCTGGTTGTCGGGCAACTGCACCGCCCGCGTGCCGCTTGGCACGCCGCGGAACTGCGACTTGGCCATCGTCACCGCGTCGATGGCGTCGAGCAGCACCTCGGCGTTCAGCCGCCGTGGGTAGTAGCGGGCGAAGTGCTGCTTGTCGTCGGCGTTGTGCTCGTTTGGCGTGCTGCTGAGGCGGTACACGTTCGACGTGCAGATGAGCTTCACCAGCTTCTTCACGTCGAACTTGTCCGCAACCACACGCTTGGCGAGGGCGTCGAGCAGTTCGGGGTTCGACGCCGGGTTGGTGGCCCTCAGATCGTCCTCGGGATCCACCAAGCCGCGGCCGAAGAAGTGCTTCCAGTAGCGGTTGGCGAGTGTGCGAGCGAAGTACGGGTTTTCCGATGACGTGACCCACTCCGCGAGGCTTTCGCGCGGGTCGGCGTCGTCGGAGAGGTCGAACGGCTTGCCGTCGAGCCCGGCGGGCGGGAGCTTCGCACCGGTGCGGGGGTGCGGCATCGTCGCGGGGCCGGCCTTGAGGGCGACCGCGAGCGGCTTGCCGGGAGTGTCGGGGATGTTCTTCTTCGGGTCGCCCTTCTTGGCCGGCGTGGGGAGTTGCACGTCGGTGCGGGCGAACGCCGCGGCGAGGCCCCAGTAGTCGGCCTGCGTCCACCGGTCGTGCGGGTGGTGGTGGCACTTCGCGCAGGCCACCCGCTGGCCGAGGAACAGTTGCGCGACGTCCTCGGCGAGGTTGGCCGGCTCCTTCAGCTCGCGGTACCACACTGCCCGCGGGTTCTCCTCCACCGGGCCGGCAGAAGTGAGCAACTCGCGCACGAAGGCGTCGAAGGGCTTGTTCTCCTTGAACGAGTCGCGGATCCAGGCGTGGAACGCGGCGTTCGGCTTGCCGTCCTCATTCGGGGCGTTGCGGCGGTTGCGGAGCAGCGCCGACCACTTGTTCGCTGAGTAGTCGGCGAACTCTGGTGAGGCGAGGAGCCGGTCGATCAGTTTCTCGACCTTGGCGGCGCTTTTGTCGGCAACGAATGCTTCGGCCTCTTCTCTCGTTGGGAGCCGGCCGCAGATGTCGATCGTGGCGCGGCGGATGAAGGTTGCGTCGTCGCTCAGGTCCGACGGCGGCAGCCCCAATTCCATCAGTTGCTTGAAGACGAGTTCGTCGGCCACGGTCTTCGCGGGCGGCAGGTTCGTGACGGCCGTGCCGAACGGGACCGTGACGCGGGCCACCGCGACCGCGTCTTGGTAGCGGGCGGTGACGGTGCCCGACCCGCCGCGCGGCTTGGCGGTCAACTGCCCGGTCGCGTCAACGGTCAGCACTTCGACCGGCCCGGCCTCCAGCACCGTTAACTTCGTGACGTCGCGGGTGGTGCCGTCGCGCAGGTGGGCGATCACGGTCGCTTGCGCGCTGCCGCCGCGCGCGAGAACCGCGCTGCCGGTCCGGACCTCGATGCGGTCGAGCGCCGGCTCGCGGGCGGACGACGGCCGGGCGCCCTCGGCCACCCAGCGGCGGAGGAGGTCGTAGGCGTCCGACTTCGGGTCAAGCCGCTTGCCGCCGGCG
>VGZJ01000569.1 GCA_016872595.1 Planctomycetota bacterium | reverse complement strand
CGTTCGACCGTGGTCGGGACCTCATCCGGGTGCGAAAATCGTTGCGGACCACCCTTCGCGGGGGTACTTTGTGGCCGCACGGCCGATTTGCGTTTCCAGAGGCGTTCATCTGGGAAAGATCGGCTTGTTTGCGTTCGGCCAGACCGCGTCCACGAGGCCACCGACGGCGAACGCCGAAGCCAGCCCGACGATCATCATGATCCCGCCGAGAGCGTTGATAATCATTCGCGCACCTTACAGCTTCACGACGCTCTTCTCGGCGATGCTCTTCTCCGCGGCCTCGATCATCTTTTGCGCGGTGATGGCGTCGTCCAGCGTACTCAGCGGCTTCTGGCCCATGCGCAGGCAGTCGATGAGGAAGTGCCGCACCTCGTTGGTGATGCTGCCCTGATACGCGGTGTACGTCTGGCTGTGGACGAGGCCGGGCTTGATCTCGACGTGGTCGCGGTAGCTGTACCGCGTGCTGCCCGCGGTGCCGATCACCTTGACCATCACGGTCCACGGGTCGGCGGCGTGGTCGTCGGCCGCGAAGCTCGCGCAGAAGTGCGCCAGCGCCCCGTTGTGAAGGCGCATCTGCACCATCGCGATGTCTTCTTCCGGGTACTCGTTGTAGTGCAGCGTGGCCTTCATCGCGCACAACTCGACCGGCTTGCCGACGAGGTACAGCAGGATGTACGAGTGGTGCGTGAGGATCTGCCGCACCACACCGGGGTAGCGCTTCGCCACCTCTTCGGGGTGGTGAATGTTGTACATGACGTACGCGGACACGATCTTGCCGAGGTCGCCGCCGTCCACGAGTTCGCGCGTGCGGGTCATGCCCTGTTCGTACACGTAGTTGTGGCCCGGCATGCAGATGAGGTCTTTCGCGTCGGCGAGCGCCTTCATGCGCTCAATCTCCGCGACGCTCACGCCCACCGGCTTCTCGACCAGAACGTGTTTGCCCATGCCCAGCGCGAGCGCGGTGTATTCGAGGTGCGTTTCGAGGTTCGTCAGGACGAACACCGCGTCGATGGCGGGGTCGTTGACGAGCGCTTCGGGCGAGGTGTAGTTCTTGCAGCCGAACTGCGCGGCGCGCTCGGTGGCGCGCGCTTGGTTGCGGTTCCACAGCCCGACCAGCTTCGCGCCGGGGCACTTCTTGACGGCCGCGGCGTGCAGGATCGAGATGTCGCCGGCACCGATGAACCCGACGCCGATAGTGTCTTTCGTGAGGGGCATGAACAGGCTCCGGGAGAAAGCGGAGCCTGAGTTGTAGCCGCGACCCGCGCGCCGGGCAAGCGCGAGTGCCGAGGTAAGAACCCGGCATTCGTTCAGTAACCTACGGTTCCGAGATCAGCACCAGTGTGCTGTGCGGGGCGAGGGTGTAGCGGGTTCCGTCGGGCACCGGCGGGCCTTCGCCCTCGGCGACGAAGTCGTCTGGCGCGGGGAGTGCGGTGTCGATCAGCCTGCGCCAGCGGCGGCGCGTCGGCGCGGGCGGCACGCGGAACGTCAGCGGCTCCTGCCACGCATTCATGGCGACGTAAAAGCAGTTGTCGATCTGGTAGTCGCGGTCGTGCTCGCGCCCGGTGAAGCGGCCGTCGAGGGCGAAGGCGAGCGTGCGCGACGCGGAGCCGAAGTCCGGTTTGTACGGCTCCACGCCGTGCCAGTGGACGTCGGCCAGCGGGAGCGCGGCCGGGGCCGCGGCGCGGCCGGCGCGGGCGGTGCCGCTCGCGT
>VGZJ01000568.1 GCA_016872595.1 Planctomycetota bacterium | reverse complement strand
CGCCCACGGGGTCGCCGTCCACGTAGGCGGCGAGCGGGTCGCGCGGCAGCTCGTCGGGCGCGGGCGTCATGTCACGGCTCTTGGTACCGGGCCAGCAGTTCCTTCAGCTTCTGTCGGGCGTAGAACAGTCGGCTCATCACCGTGCCGATGGAGATTCCGAGGGCGTCGGCCACCTCACGATAGGTCAACTCCCCCTCGACGTGCAACACGAACGTCTGGCGCTGCGGGAGCGGGAGCCGCGCGAGGGCCGCGTCGATGATCCGGCGCAGATCGGCGCGCTGCAGCCCGGCGTCGGCGGGCGGCAGTTCGTCGTCCGGACCGAAGCGGTCGGGCGAAGGGTCCGCGGGGGCTTGCGGGACTCGTTCGGCGCGCCTCCGCTGCCGCCCGATGTCGAGTGCCGCGTTGCACACCACTCGCAGCAGCCACGTCTTGAAGCTGCTGCGCCCGCCGTAGCGGTCGAGGCGCGCGAGCGCGTTCACGAACCCGTCCTGCACCGCGTCCAGCGCGTCGGCCTCGCGCCCCAGCAGCCGGTACGCTACGCGGTACGCTACCGAACGGTAGCGCCGGAACAGCTCGTCCAGCGCGGCGCGGTCGCCCCCGGCGAACCGCGCGAGGAGCGCAGCGTCGGGCGGGGCGGCGGGGAGGACGGGCGGCGCGACGAGGGGCATGGGGGGAGCGCTCGGCGGGCGGGACGACGCTCATTCTACTCTCACCCATGTGGCCTCTGCCAACCAGAAAACCGCGCCGGCCGGCGCGCCTTTACGTAATTAGACGCGAACCGAAGGCCGAGCATTCAAACGCGGGGTGCGAACGTGATTACCGTGTACCGCTGCAACGACGCCACTTGCGCCCGCGGCGGGTTGGAGCGCCTGCCCGATTCGCACCTGTCCGTACCGCCCGACGACGTGGTTTGGGTCGATCTTAGCGACCCGACGCCTGAGGAGGAGGCCGCGGTGTTCGAGCGGTTCATCAAGGTTCACGCGCTCACGCTGGAAGACATCACGAAACTCCGCCGCGAGCCGGACGCAGGGGCACACTTCCCCAAGGCCGAAGAGTTCGCGGACTACCTGTTCGTGATCGTGAACCCGCTGCCGCCGGGCCTCGTGGCCGCGGCCGGGGCGAAGGGCACGCCCGCGACGGAGGCCGCGCCGCGCGTGTCGCCGTCGCGCATGCTCCGGCGCGACCGCCCGCAGCTCAGCGCACTCGTCACGCGCAACGTCCTTGTCACCCACTCGACGGCCCCGCTCGACTGCATCGCGACCGCGCGGCGGTTCCTCGAAACGCACAACGAGTCGGCCCGCCGCGGCCCAGACTACCTGTTCCACATCGTTCTCGACGCGATGGTGGACGAATACGCGCCGGTTGTTGATTGGGTCGCGGGGCAACTCGACCGGCTCGAGACGCGCATCTTCACGCGCCCGTCGCGGCACCTGCTCACCCGCATCCTGCGGCTCAAGCGCATCGTGACCGGGCTGCGCAAGACGCTCATCCTCGAACGCGAGGTGCTGGCCCGCTTGTTCCGGGGCGAGTTCGAGCTGGTGGAGGAGCGCGAAATCGCCTACTACCGTAACGTCCACGACCATCTCGTGCGCTACTCGGAACTTATTAGACTCGTTGCGCAATAGGTGTTGGTTCAGTCGCACTTCGGCCAGACGATCCTGTGTGGTCGTTACCCGTACATCCGGTTGTGGAGTCCGGCGACGTTCTTCATCATCACCGTGTGACGACGGGGCG
>VGZJ01000567.1 GCA_016872595.1 Planctomycetota bacterium | reverse complement strand
GGCGGGCTGTTCGCCACCTTCGACCTGACCGACCCGCCGACCCCGCTCCCGTCGCGCGAGGTGGAACCGGGCGGCTGGCAGGTGACGGCCCTTCCCGACCCGGCCACGGCCGTCGCGGGCCGCTACGTCACCAACGGGCCGGCGTTCCGCCTCACGGTGGTGCGCGTGCCCGGCGGTGACGAGCTACGTTCAACCAACGCCAGCACCGGGCTGATGAGTGCGTACGCCCTCTCGCCCGACGCCAAGTTGCTCGCCGCCATCGACCTCGACGCCCTCACCGTGTTGCGCGTGAGTGACCTTCAGCCGGCGCGCACCATCCCGATCAATCACTCGGGCGCGCCGCTGTTCCACATCACCTTTTCGCACGACTCGAAGCGCCTCATCGTCGCGGGCACCGACCTCGTTCGCGCCCACGACCTCCAAAGCGGCGACGTGGTCGCCAGCGGCCGGCTGAACCGCCCGCACCGCGGCGTGATCGCCGACCGCATCACCGCGCTGGCCGCGGACCCGGCCGGCGCGTGGGTGTACGCGGGGAGCGTGCAGGGGCACGTGTACGCATTCGCCGCGCACGACCTCGCCCCGCGCGCCGCGTTCGAGTGGCACTTGGGCGAAGTCACCGGCCTCGCAACGAGCGCCGACGGCACCCGCCTCTACAGCACCAGCGGTGACGGCTGCGTCAAGGTGTGGCCGATCCGGGAGTTGATGCGCGGAATCTGACGCCCCAAGCCGCTCGCGGCTTCGCGAGTGCGCGAATCGCGCGCCGAGGATTGTTACGACTACCTCGCGCTGGTATGGTGTGTATTTGTTCGAGACTTCGCACACAAAACCCCACGTCCGGTCAAGTGAGAAGACCTGTGGCAATCGTCATTGTTTGTCCCGGTTGCAAGACCCGATTGACCCTCGGTGAAGATCGAGGGGGCACTTGCATGGATTGCCCTCGGTGCGACCTCCAACTGACTATCCCCCTACCTCTGCCGCTGCCCTCACCCCCACGCTCTCGACCACTTCCGCCACCGTTGCCTGTCGCACCCGCACCCGCTGGGAAGCACTTCGATTCGCTGGCCGACGATGATGATTCCGCGCCCCGGCGCACGCGCCGTGATTTCGCTATGCCGTGGGTGCTACTCGGTGTCGTCGGCTTTGTTGTCATGCTGGCGTTCGTAGTTGTGTGGACCGCGGGGCGGAGACCGAGTGAATCCGCAAGAGAACGGGACGGAAGTGAAAGGTCGAAGGCATCCGAACGACCGAGACCGGAACTGATCCCCGCGTTTCACGGACTGAGCCCGACCGAGGCCAAGATTGTTGGCACTTGGTCTGAGGGTGCGAATGTCCCGCTGATGGTCTCGATCGTCCGGTCATCACTCGCTAGCGGGGTGCCGATCGTGGTTGTCCACGGGAAAAGAACGACAACGTGTCGAGCGGACGGCACTTTCGAGTCATCTGGAACAATCGACGCCGTCGGAATCGGGACCATCAGCGGGACATTTAGCGGGACGTGGAAGCTCCAAGGAGACACACTCATCTGGAAGGTCAGTAAGGAGCGCTGGAGTCACCCGACGCTCTCTCTCACGGATGTCTTTCCCGATGGCAAACTCTTGGAAGGCATGATCGCGGTGCAGTTTGTGTCTATCTCCGCGACACACCTCATCACCAAAGACACGGAGACGGGCCAAACGTTCGTTGCTGAGCGGATAAGATGACGTCCCGATGGCAATACGGATGTGATCTGACGCCGCGCCGCTC
>VGZJ01000566.1 GCA_016872595.1 Planctomycetota bacterium | reverse complement strand
GGGTTCCCGGGCGGCCGTTCGTCGGCGGCCTCGTGAAGCGCGGCGACGAAATGAAGAACTACGCGCCGAGCCTCGACCCGGTGCGCGTCGCGGGGAAGGTCGCGGCGGAGAAGTAGCAATCGGGTGAGTTGCGCGGCCATTCGCGCAACCCACGCCCCGGCGGCGTGCCCGGCGCTCGGTCACTTGTCGTACTGCGGGTCTGCCACGTCAATGAACTTCCACTTGCCAAGGCGCTGGCGCTCCTCGAACGGGCGCTTGGCACCGTAGGACGTGGTGTCCATGCCGATGAACGTCATGTCCTTCCCGACCACGTTGGCCGCGCCGTTCTCGACGTACAGCGCCACGCTCGGGGCCTTCGGCTTATTGGTCGCGAGGAACTCTTCGCCCAGTCCGTTCGCGCTGCGGCGCACGATGGTCACGCGGTCGAACCGGCCGCCCCCGGCACCGAACTGGGCCGAAACATAGTGGTCCGCGAAGACCGAGTCCGTCACCAGCTCGCGCTGCGATTCGAGCCATACGGCCCCGGCCGCGTTCTTGTACGCGGTGAAATTACGGACCTCGACCAGCCCGACCTCATCCGGCTTGAGGGGCACGCGGAAGTTGGAGACGCGGTCGAACGACAGGCCGAAGTTCTGCACGCCCGCGCCGTAGTGGACGAGACCGTTGAGCAACTTGTCTTTGCGCTGATTCGAGTGCGCGGTGTTGTTGGTGAACACCACCTTCTTGAGGCCCGCTTGCTTGATCCCCGGCGCGGTGCGCCCGTCGAACAGGAACCCGTCGCCGCCGACGCTCCCGGCCGCGTGATTGCCCTCGAACACTTGATTCGGGTTGGTCATCCAGAACACGCTCGCCTTGTTCTCCTGCTGGGCCGAGGTCTCCGGCTTGTTGCCGGGGAACGCGTAGTGCGCCGCGGCCGGCACCCGCACCAACATGCCGAGGTTGTTGCGGAACACGTTGCGCACCTCGTCGCCGTCCTCGGCCGGGATGTAACAGTGATTCGAGATGTCGAACGCGACGTTGCCCTCGACCAGCACGTCGTTGGTGCCGTGTACCACAACGGCGCGCTGCGAACTGTGGTGGACGCTGTTGTTCTTGGCGTACTGCCCCTTGCCCGGCGCGGTGCCGTCGCCTTTGCGGTCCACGAGGTGCCAGTGCAGAGGGTACCGTGCTTGCAACCCACGCTGGCCGAGGCGCGCGAACTCGACGCCCTCGACGTGCGCCGTGCCCCCGGCCATGACCATGACGTGCCCGCCGAACCCGTTCGCCCCGTCGTCGCCGGTGCGCACCAACACGTTGCGCGTCAGCAGTCCGACTTCGGCCCGTTCGTCGAGCGTGCGGCCCTCGAACGTTTGGAGCGTACCCCAGTGCTTGAACTTCAGCGCCGGCTCGAACGAAACGACCTTCCCGGCCGCCGCCGTTACCGTGACCTGTTCGGACTCCAGCGGCGAGTACCCGCTCGGCGCGACGCAGAGCTTGTCGCCCGTCTGCCACTTCACCGCGTCCTTCAGCGTGATCTGCTTCGCGCCGGGTTCCGCTGTCGCGTCGAGTTGGGTCCAACTCACCGCGTCGCGGCGCGCCCCGTGCAGTTCGAGTGTGCCGCCGCTCATCGCGCACACGAACTTGGTGCCGGCCCCGGCGATGTCCTCTTTCTGGTCGGTGCCGAACAGCGAGATCGTCGCGTTCTGGGCGAACGGCTCGGCCGCGGTGCCAATCTCGAGTACCGCGCCCTTGCCCGCGACCAGCACCCAC
>VGZJ01000565.1 GCA_016872595.1 Planctomycetota bacterium | reverse complement strand
AGGTGGCGGAACACGGCCGGGTGCTTCCGCAGGTGGTCCAGACGAGCAATCATCGGACGTGCTCTCAACGGGGGTAGCAAGGGGCTGGCATCCTACCCACAACCACCGCTATCGTGAAGAACATCTATTCAAAGTAGTAGGCACGCGCCGTGTGCCGTCGCGACACAACGCGAGTGCGCTGTCGAGATCCGTCGCGCGCGTTTCCCATGTTCAGCGACGGCACACGGAGTGTGCCTACAACTCTTCCGAGGGTTCCCCATGAAGTTCCTCTCCGCTGTCGCCCTCACGGCGCTCGCCTTCGGTGCGGCGCGCGCCGATCAGTTGCCCGGTACGGCCCCGCCCCCGAAGCTCCCGAAGCTCGACCCGGCCAACCTCAAAGATCCGAACGAAGCGGCGAAGGTCGCGGACCAACTGGAAAAGGACTACCCCGAAGCGACGCGGCCCGAAGCCGTGAAGATGCTCGTCACGATCCTCCGCGGCCAGCTCATGACCGGCGGCGGGTGGTTCGGCCCGGCGGAAACGCGCTACGACTGGAAGTGGCTCGCGGAGAAGCACAAGGTTGACGCGAAGGGTGCGATCGGCGAGAAGCAGTTCGCCGGTTCCGCGGCCGACTTCGCCCGGCTCGACCGCGACGGCGACGGCCGCATCGTGCCCGGCGATTTCGACTGGTCCGACCGCAACCCGTTCGTGATCCAGTCCGGCATGGTGACGCGCACGTTCCGCCGCATCAACACCCGCGGCGACGGCAAACTCACGCAGGCCGACATGGACGCGTTCTTCAAGCGCGCCGCCGCGGGCAAGGACCACGTCACGCTCGACGACCTGCGCGCCGCGCTCTTGGCGAGCGGCCCCGGCGGGTTCATCCCCGGCGACGCCCCGACCATCGAAATGCTCATCAACGGGCTGTACGCGGGCGAACTCGGCTCGATCCACGAGGGGCCGAAGCTGAACGCCGCCGCGCCCGACTTCACGCTCAAGACGCTCGACGGCAAAGGCACGGTCACGCTCTCGAAGCTGGTCGGCCCGAAGCCGGTGGTGCTGGTGTTCGGCAACTTCACCTGCGGCCCGTTCCGCGCGCTCGCGGCGGAAGTGGACGCACTCGCGCAGCGCTACAAGGACCGCGCCACGTTCGTGATGGTCTACGTGCGCGAGGCGCACCCCACCGACGGCTGGATCATGGAGTCGAACACGCGCGTCGGGGTCGCGGTCAAGCAACCCACGACCTTCGAGGAGCGGGTGAAGGTGTGCGGCCTGTTCGCGGACAAGGTGAAGCCGAGCTACCCGGTGCTGGTGGACGAGATCGACGACCGCGTCGGCCACGGCTACAGCGGAATGCCCGGCCGCCTGTACGTGCTCGACACCGCGGGCAAGGTCGCCTACAAGAGCGGCCGCGGCCCCTTCGGGTTCAAAGCCGCCGAGATGGAACAGGCCCTCGTGATGGCCCTACTAGAAGCGAAGTAGCCCGCAAGGGCTGTCGCTGCCCCCGTGTTAGATTGCGGCCCATTGCAATCTAACACGACTGGCGACCTCACCGCCCTTCTCATCTCAACGCCCAGCCACCACAGCGCTTTCCCACCACCGCACCACGGATACGTCACCCGTGATAGCTTGCAAAACCTGCAACGTTCGGGGATGATAGATTGGTCAAGCTAATTCCAAGTTCGGGCTGGATAGGCGCTCCGGGGGAAGCCGTGTTGCGGAAACCGGGGGGCCATGAACCCAGTGTCGCGGCGAGCGGGCTGTGGAAGCCCTCTCCGG
>VGZJ01000564.1 GCA_016872595.1 Planctomycetota bacterium | reverse complement strand
TGAACCGCGCGCCGATGCCCACCGGCACGATCCGACACCACGACTGGCCCGCGACAGCATCGGCCGACGACGTACTACTGGAACCATACGTGCACGAAGGTTAACCTACACCTGCAAGGGACCTCGCCCCGAGTTGGCTGGCGTGGTGGCTCGGCGACACGGCCGGGTTCCTGATCTTCGCCCCGCTGGGGTTGGCCCTGAGCCGGCCGCGCGCCTCGCGCCGGAACCTGCGCCGGGCCGCGTTCCTCTGCCTCACCGCGATCCTGTCGGGCCTCGCGTTCTCGAACCTCGTGCCCCCGACCGTTCGCAGTCTGCTCGTGTTCCCGCCGTTCATGCTCCTCATCTGGTTGGGCATGACCGAGCGGCTGCGGGTCGGCGCGCAGCACGTTCTGGTGCTGGCCACCTGCGCCGTCGTTGGGACCGCGCAGGGGTACGGAGCGTTCGCGCACCTACCGGACCTTACGAGGCTGCTCATGGTCTGGGCGGTTGCCACCACCGCTGCGCTGGTCGTGCTCGCGCTGACCGCGGCGCTGGTCGAGCGCGAGCGCGCCGAAACCGAACTGGCGGCAACCGCGTCGCACTATCAGGCGCTCGTGGACAGCACGCCCGCGGCCATAGTGCGCTATACGCCCGACGGGACTCTCACTTTTGCCAACGAGACGCTGGTGAAGCTGTTGGGGCTGTCGCGCGGCGAACTGCTGGGCCGGCCGATCCAACTGTTCATCCCGAACATGCCGCGCGGCGAGGCCGTGGCCGACCTCCCGGTCGCGCAGCCGATGACCGGCCCCGCGGCCGGCGTCTCGGGCGTGATCCGCAAGCCGGACGGCTCGTGCCGCTGGTACCGCTGGACCGCGCGCCTGATAACCACCCCGCAAGGCACCACCGAGATTCAGGCCGTCGGCATCGACCTGACCGAGCGCCGACAGGCGGACACCGACCGCGCCGCACTCGAGAAGAAGATGCAGGACACGCAGCGCCTCGAAGCGCTCGGCGTACTCGCCGGCGGCGTGGCCCACGACTTCAACAACCTGCTCGCGGGCGTGCTCGGGCACGCGGAACTGGCGGTCGCGGCGCTGCCCGACGACCACCCGGCCCGCGCGCACCTCGCCACCGTACTGAGCGGGGTCGCGCAGGCCGGGGGCCTCACGCGGCAACTGCTCGCGTACTCGGGTAAGGGCCGGTTCCTATTGCGCTCGCTCGACCTGAACGACCTCATCGGCCAAACGACCGAACTGCTGCGCCTCACGCTGCCGAAGAAGGTGTCTCTGGCGCTAGGCCTCGACACGCGGCTCCCGCCCGTGACCGGGGACGAGGGCCAGTTGCGCCAAGTGCTGATGAACCTCATCATCAACGCGGGCGAGGCCATCGGCGACCGCCCCGGCACCGTTACCGTCACCACGGTGGTCCACGAACTCGAAATGGAAGCGTTCAGCGGCGGCGTTTACAGCCCGACCACGCCGGGCCGGTTCATCGAGCTGATCGTTGCCGACACCGGGTGCGGCATGGACGCGGAGACGAAGGCCAAGCTGTTCGACCCGTTCTTCACAACGAAGTTCGCCGGCCGCGGGCTAGGCCTGTCGGCCGTGCTGGGCATCATCAAGGGGCACGGTGGCGGGGTGCGCGTCGAGAGCCGCGTCGGGGTGGGAACCCGGTTCACGGTCCTGTTGCCCGCGGCCGACGCGCCCGCGCCGCCGGCGGAAACGCCGCCCCCGGGCGCGGCGCTGACGGCCCCGCCCCCGGCGCGCCCGGCCCGGCGGAT
>VGZJ01000563.1 GCA_016872595.1 Planctomycetota bacterium | reverse complement strand
CCCGCCGCATGGCCTACTCCCGCGCCGCCCGCCGGTTGGCTGACCGCGGCCTCGTCCGACGGGTGACCGAGAAGAACCGCGACCGGGTCCGCTACCTGGTGCCGACCGCAGACGGGCTGACCCGCGCACTGACCATCGTGGGCGACCAAGCCGACCCGGAGGCGGTGCGGGAGGGCCTCGCCCGGACGCGCTGGGGACGCCCGTTGGCGCGCCAGATCGGAGGCCAACGGTGAAGGTGAACCGACCACCCGAACCGAACGCGCCCTGGGCGAACGTGGGCGAAACGGTGGCCACCCTCTGCCGGCGCGCCGAGTCACTCTGCCGCCGGGTCGCGCCCCGCGACCTGGCCGGGGTACCCGTCTACGTCGTACCCCAGTCGGCCGCGCTCGGGCTGTTCGGTCACGCGAAGGAGTGCGACGGGTTCACGGTCCCGAGCCTCGACCTGTACGTGCGGCACGCGATCGGCCCCGCGTGGCGTGGTCGCGGACCGTGCATGGTCGTCAACGACATCGCCCTCGTCGCGGACGTCCCGGAAGATCTGGAGCCGTACTTCCTGGCGACCGCGATCCACGAACTGGCCCACATCCTCGAACGCCCCGAACTCTACAGCGGGCGATCCGAACCCGAACCGGCGCGGCTCACGTTCGAGGCCTTAGTCATCGCTCGCGCCGTGGCCGAGCCTCCGACCGATGTCACCGAGGCGGCCGAGTTCCTGACGCACGACGAGCGGTTCATCCGCGCGGCACTGCACCTGTGCCACCGCGCCGCGCGGGTCGGCGAGCCGGTCCCGTTGTCGCTGGTGTGGAACCATCGCTGCTACGGGATGTCCCACGTCCGCGCGTACCGGGCCGCGCTCGACGACGAGCCGCGCCGCATGGCCGACGCCCGCATCCGCGACGTGCTGGCCACGCCGCCGCCCGAACCGTTCGCCCGCTTGTGGGCGGACGACCTCGATCACCACAACCGAGAGGAGACGACGCCATGAGCCTGAGTGCCATGTTCGAGAAGATCGCCGGCCGCCAGCGCCAGCGCGAACAAACCCGAGTCAACGACTTCCGCTCGCTCGTCCGGGCCATCGCCGCCGGCCAGGAGCCGAACGCCGAACACGTCGATGGTGTGCTGACCGTGTCGGGCAAGACGCTCGACGACCTGAAACAGGCGGTGGAACTGTACCAGAAGCGGAAGGAGATGAAGGCCCAACTCGACGCGGTGCCGGCGTTGGACGCCGAGGAGGCCGAGATCACCAAGCGGATCAGCAAGGCGCGGGAGGTGTTCGAGGTGGCCGAGAAGAAGTTCCACGAGGTAGTCGATCCCCTCCGCTGGCGGCGTGAACAGATCGCGGCGGACCGGATCGAGGCCATGCGCCTGCCGCAGCAACTCGTCGCCACGTGCCCGTATCCGGAACTGGTCGAACGCCTGAAGAAGGCCGGGCGGGAGTTCACGGAAGCGCACGCGGATCGAACCCGGCTGGAGCATGAGTTGGGTGAACTGAAGAAGTCCGTCGAAGGGCTACGCGAGTACGCCGAGAACGCGTCGTTCCGGGAGGTTCGAACGGACTACCTCCAGCGATCCGAGTTCGTCGCGAAGCGGGCTGCCGAGAAGGAGAAGCAACTGGCCGAGGTGAACCAGCGGATCGAGCGATTGGAGAAGGAGCAGGAAGCGATCCGCCAGGAAATGCTCATGCCGTGATCCCGGCCACGACGGCCGACCGGGCGGCGAGGCCGCCCGGGATGATCTTTGACAACTCGGCGCAAGACTCGAGCCGCCGGG
>VGZJ01000562.1 GCA_016872595.1 Planctomycetota bacterium | reverse complement strand
CTGCTGCCGGTGACGATGCGTGTGCCGTCCGCGCTGAACGACGCCGCATACACGAAGCTCGTGTGTCCCTTGAGTGTGAGCACCTCGGCCCCGGTCTTCGCGTCCCACACCTTCGCCGTCTGGTCCCCGCTCCCGGTGACGATGCGTGTGCCGTCCGCGCTGAACGACGCAGCTTTCACCCAGTTCGTGTGCCCCTTGAGGGTGAGCAGTGACGGATCGCACAGCTTGTTCAAATAGCGCCACTCCCAGTTGCGCAGTTTGGGAGCGGTGCCATCGAGCAGGGCTCGCATTGTCACGAGGTTCGTGTCACGCCATTCTTGGTGGGCCACACGCATAGTGCCGCCGTACTCGAAGACTGCGAGTTTTTCGCGTTCAACTTCCACTTGCTTCCGCGCAGTCTCTTCCGCCTGTTGTGCTTTCTCGGCGATACCCTTCGCTTTCAGTGCATCTTCTTTGGCGCTGTCGGCAATGGTCTTCTGTCCGAGAGCCTCATCTTTGGCGATATCTGCGGCGTCGCGTTGTGTTTCCGCTGTGCGCCACAACGATGCGAAGCCCACGCCCACGCCGCCCGCGAGCAGTAACAGCAGCACCGATGCCACCAGCGCGCGTTGGGCGAACCGCCGCTTGCGACGTTCTTCCGCTGCCGCGCGTTCGCGTTCCGCTTGCAGCAACCGCGCTTCCACCTCCGCGCGGTACGCCGCGACCGCCAGCGCCAGTTCCGTCGCGTCGGAGTAGCGGTCGTTGGCCTTCGCCGCGAGGCACTTCTTGCACAGCGCCAGCAGTTCCGCGTCCGCGCCGGTGGCGTCGAGGCGGGCGAGCGTTTCGCCCAACTCGGCTTGGGCCGCACGAATGATGGTGTCCATCACGCTGTTGCCCGCGAACGGCGGCTTGCCCGTTAGCACCGCCGCCAAGATGCCGCCGAGGGCGAACACGTCGGCGCGGGCGTCTACGGGTTCGCCGCGGGCTTGCTCCGGGGCCATGTACGCGGGCGTGCCCTTGATCTGCCCCGCTACGGTTTTCAGTGCATCGTCGGTCGCGTCTGGCGTTGTCGGTGTGCCGGGTTGCTCTTCGCCGCTCACTGCCGACTGTCCACTGGTCACTTCGCGAGCGAGGCCCCAGTCCATCACCTGCACTTCGCCGAAGGCACCAACCATGACGTTCGACGGCTTCAGGTCGCGGTGGATGATGCCCTGCGCGTGCGCGTAGCCGACCGCGTGGCACATCTGCTCGAACGCCGCCAGCAACCGGCCGCGGTCGGTGACGAACTCGGTGCGGCGCTTCAGCACCGTGTCGAGGGTGTCGCCGCGAATCAGTTTCATCGCCAGATAGGGCCGGCCGTCGGGCAGTGCGCCGAGGGCGTACACGGGCGGAACGCCCGGGTGCGGCAACCGGCCCGTGACGCGGGCCTCGCGCACGAACGCGGTCGCGTTCATGCCCGGCTTCATCACCTTGATCGCCACTTCGCGCCCGAACGCGAGGTCGCGGGCCGCGTACACCACGCCCATCCCGCCGCGCGCGATTTCGGGCATCAGATCGTAGCCGGGAATCTGCGGTGGGCTGTCGTCGGTAAAGTTGGAAATGACTGCTTGTGCGTGGTCCGGGGTTTGGGGAAGTGTACCTTCGCGCGGCGGCACGCCGGGCGTGGATAATAGACTCGTTGCGCAATAGCGATCGATGGCCTATTCATAGGGTTATGACGAATTACGAGAAATTGCGTCGGAAGCCGTTGTTGTTCCGCATGTTCACGGGGCTCTCGGCCGACGAGTTCGACAAGGT
>VGZJ01000561.1 GCA_016872595.1 Planctomycetota bacterium | reverse complement strand
CGTCGCCGGACTCCACAACCGGATGTACGGGTAACGACCACACAGGATCGTCTGGCCGAAGTGCGACTGAACCAACACCTATTGCGCAACGAGTCTATTCTACCACCCGAGGCGCGGCCGCTGGTCGCCGCGCTCGTCTTCTCGTTCACCAACCCGACGTACCAGCGGTTCTCGACGCTCCTGGTCGGGGCATTGCTGACCACCGGCCGGCGCACCGTGGCCAACCTGTTGCGCCCCCTCCGTCATCTGGCCCCGGGGCACCGCACCGATTACCAGCGGGTGCTCTCCCGCGCCCCGTGGTCCGGCCTCGCGCTCGGTTGCGCGCTGATGCGGTTGATACTCGACCGCCTCGTCCCCGACGGCCCCGTGATGCTGGTCGGCGACGACACCGTCGACGGGCACAAGGGCAAGTGCGTGTACGGCAAGGCCCGGCACCGCGACGCCGTCCGCTCCACCCACCGCTTCACCGCCTGGCGGTACGGGCACAAGTGGGTGGTTCTGGCCGTCCTCGTCAAACTCCCGTTCGCCACCCGCCCGTGGGCGCTGCCGGTGCTCATCGACCTGTACCGCTCGGCCGAAGACGACCGCGCCCGCAACAGGCCGCACCGCACCCCGGCTCAACTCATGTGCCGGCTGTTGCGCCTGCTGCTGATCCGGTTCCCGGGTCGCACCTTCGTATTCGCCGGGGATTCCGGGTACGGCACCCACGAGGTCGCGCGGTTCTGCCACCGCCACCGGGCCCGGCTGACGCTGGTCAGCAAGCTGCGCCCCGACGCCAACCTGTTCGACCCGCCCCCGCCGTACGCCGGCAAGGGGCGGCCCCGGGTCAAGGGCCAGGAGCGGCCCAAGCCCCGCGCCGCTGTTGCCGCCGCCACCGCCTTCACCCGACTGCAGGTCGGGTGGTACGGGGGCGGGAAGCGGACGGTCCAGACGCTCGACGGGACCGGGCACTGGTACAAGGGCGGGCGCGGGCTGGTCCCGTTGCGGTGGGTGTTCGTCCGGGACGTGAGCGGCACGCACCGGGACGAGTACTTCTTCACCACCGACCCGAGCCTGACGCCTTCGGCCGTCATCGGTCACTACTGCGGTCGGTGGAACATCGAAACCACATTTCAGGAAGCCCGGTCGGCGCTCGGCCTGGAGAGCACGCGTGGGTGGCGAGAGAAGACGGTCCTCCGCGCCGGCCCGTGCCTGCTGGGGCTGTACTCGGTCGTTGCGATCCTGTTCCATGCGCTGCCCGAGTCGAAGCGGGTCGGCGCGGTGTCGTGGCCCGGCAAGGCGACCGTCACCTTCTCCGACGCCCTGTGCGCGGTCCGCCGGTGGCTGTGGGCCGAAGCCGTTTTGCCACAGGCCGGGGACGGCACGGCCCTTCAGAAACTCCCCGAACCCATTCGCGAACTGCTACTAACCACGCTCGCGCCGGCGGCATGAGCACCGAGAATCGGCACCAGTCGAGCTTAAACATGTCCGCAACCTGGAGGAGATCGTCAAGATCCCTTTCAAAGGCAGGATATTAGAGACGCTCGGCTGGGCGATTCCCTACATGGAACAGGAAATCGGCCGCATGCGTGAGGGCCGAGTGAAAGAGTTGTGTCAAGAAGTTCTCATCCCCTATTTCCCAGATGACCTTCGACTTTCGGCATGGCATGTGCGCCGGAACCCTGGGATTCCCAGCGTTTCTGCCTCTTTCCTGCCGAAATGACCGAGGAACCCAATGGGTGACCGCCGAAATGACCCCCTGCGTGTGGATTTCGACCGCGAGATCAAGTTGGAGTTCCACGGCTCGACC
>VGZJ01000560.1 GCA_016872595.1 Planctomycetota bacterium | reverse complement strand
CCACGCGCTCAAGTGGGCGTTCGTGAGGGCGCCGAACTTGTCGGGGCCCAGCACTCCGGCTGGCGTCGGCGGCAGCTTCTCCGCGGCCGGGTGTCCGGACAGGCGGCGCGCCATGTCGAGCTTCATGCCCTCGGGACCGAACACTTTCGGCGTGTGGCAGTCGTCGCAGCCGCCGACGGTCACCAGGTACGCGCCCCGCTCGGCGGGAGATTCAGCGGGCGCCGCCGGCGCCGGAGCGACGGCCGGAGCTGGAGCAGGCGCCGAACACGCACCTCCGAGGACAGCAGTGAGAACGACGATTCCAGACGCAATTCGCATGGGATTCTCCATCAAGGATGCGGCTTAGAGCGCGTTTCAAAACAGTCTCCGCGGGGCCTTGAGATAGTTCCAGCAGATGAGCACACAGCCGAGGGTGAGGAAGGCTTGATGGACGTCGGCGCGGCGTTCGTAGCGGACGGTGAGCCGGCGGAACCGGTGCAGCCACGCGATTGTGCGCTCAATGACCCAGCGGGACGTGCCCAAGCCACTGCCGTGCGGGGTCCGTCGGCGGGCCAGGACGGGCCTGATCCCACGGGCCCACAAGCGGTCGCGATGCGGCTGGGAATCGTACCCGCGGTCGCCCTGGAGGGCGCCCGGTGTGCGGCGCGGGCGTCCGCGGCGGCCCCGCACTGCTGGCAAGGCGTCGACCATGGGGTCGAGGTGCGTAATGTCGTTGACGTTCGCGGCGGTTACCTGGGCGACGAGCGGCACACCGCGCGCGTCGGTGATGAGGTGGTGTTTGGAACCCGCCTTGCGGCGATCGGTTGGGTTCGGTCCAGTTTTTTTCCCCCGCGCACCGCGCGGACCGAGCCGCTGTCGATCACGGTCCAACGCTGGTCGAGGCGCCCGCGCCGACGGAGCTCGGCCAGCAGGGTCTCGTGGAGCCGTTGCCACACCCCGGTGCGCTGCCACCGGACCAAGCGGCGCCAACACGTACTGCCTGACCCGCAGCCCATCTGCCTGGGTAACATCTGCCACGGAATGCCGGAGCGGAGGACGAAGAGAATCCCGGTCAGAATGGCGCGGTCCGGAATGGGCGTCCGGCCGTGCCGATGGCCGCGCCTCACGCGCCGCTGGGGGATCAGCGGTTCGAGCCGCGCCCAGATCGCGTCATCAATGAGGGCCTGAGACATGCCCGACCGTACCAAGCCGCGCGTCTTGGTACAAGAGGGCCGTTACGGAGTTTTGAAACGCGCTCTAAGAGGTCCAGGGCGACCTGATCGATGGTGCGCCCCGTGTCGGCGGCCAGACGCGTGAGCTTCGCTTCGGGTTCGGGCGGAACCTGCAGGTTCATATGGCCAGCCTAAGAGGGATTCCGGATCTTCGCTAGGCGAACACCTGACTCACTTGCCACCCGTGACTGGAACTGCGGTGGCGGCTTCGCGGAGGGAGAGGAAACGGAGCTTGACAAACGATTCAATCGACCACGACGTGGAGAAATGTTAGGAAAAACGCCAGCCCTGAAGAAGCGGAAGTGGCAGCACCCCCCGTAATACCCCCAGCGAAGCGAGGCGTGATTTATAGGTCTTTATTTTGCTGGCACTTATGCTGGCGGAGGGAGAGGGATTCGAACCCCCGGAACCCTTCCGGGTTCAGTGGTTTTCAAGACCACCGCCATCGACCACTCGGCCATCCCTCCGCGTTGAGATTCCGCCTGAATCCGCGCGGTTCGCCCGCTTGTCGCCGCCCGCGGGGCGCTGTGTCCCACCAATGTATACGGGGCAGCGCGTCAGGGCGCGTCCAAACTATAGCGTGA
>VGZJ01000559.1 GCA_016872595.1 Planctomycetota bacterium | reverse complement strand
TCGTGGTGCCGCCCCCGGTGACCCCGGAGCACAGCGGCATCGTCCCGGCGCAGGCCCTCGTGGAGCCTTCGGCCTCGTGGGGTCCGCGGCCGAGCGGGACGTGACCGAACCGACTGACCCGCAGACTGCCGTCTACGCCCTCTCCGCGGTCGGCCTCGTGGTCGCCGTGGGCATGTCCGTGTGGCAGTGGCTCCGGCGCCGCAAAGCCCCGCAGAGGGCCGCAGAGCCGGCGCCGTTGCCCGAGGAGGCCCGGTGTCCCTGCGGCGCCCCTGCCACGCATCCCCTGCCCCGGGCGCGCGTCTGGGAGGTGCCGCTCGTCGGGCGATGGGTGCGCCGCGAGCGCGATGGCTTCGGGGTGGTCGCCGTCTGCGAACTACACGCCGACGTCGCCGCCGCGTACCTGGACGAGCAGATTGCCGCGGCGCGGCTCCACGGGGCGCGCGCGGAACGGGACAGGCTTGCAGCGCTCGCGAACCAGGCCGCGGAGACGATGGCGACGGTGACGCAGTCGATTCCCGAGGACGCGCGGAGGCGGGCAAGGCTGAAGCCTGCGCAGGTGCGTGTTCTGAGGGGCGATGAGGGCGGGGAGGGTTAGCGCGGCGTCCGCGAGTCACAGATGCATGCTGTGGATAGGAACGACGCCCAATTGCCCGGCCACGTCGTAGAGACCCCAGATTGGGGAATTGTTTCGATGAAGATGGATGTCTTCGCGCTGGATCCATATCCGACTTGGGCTAGTCGCCGCTCGTTGCAAAATCTCCTCGATGCGTCGCTCGCACATCTCGTCAATGACCGCGACGTCGGCGGCAGGTATGCGTACACGCACCGGTTGCGCCTCCGGATCTTGCCGAAACGCGAGCAACAGTCGAGCGCCAAGAGACTGCCACGTTACCGGGCCAACAATTGGCGAAACGTCGTAAGCTTCCAACGTCTTGCGCGCTGCCTCCCGATGCCAGGTCTTCATGCGCACATTGAGCACAATGGCATCTGCTTGGCACGATGAGCACCGCTGCGCAGCACGCCCTTTCTTCTGTCGCTCGAAGACTCGGCCGCAGTCACGGCATGTAAGTACGCGCGGGTCCTCTCCTGGCACGGAGAATTCCACACCCGCACGCGACAGAAGTCCACTCGCGATCTCTACATCGGTCATGGTTCGCACAATCCTGCCGTCTTTGGAAACGGCGTGGATGCGCCTATTGCCTGCGCCCTTTCGTCGCAGGAGTGGGGCCGCGTAACCGCCAATACTGAGTTTGTCTGCGAGGGTAAGGTTTGCGCAGTCCATCTAGCGATATCTAAGCCTACGCCGGCAATCTGCAACCCCGAAAGGATACCCGTTGACGTTCCTCGCCACGCTTCCCCCGCACGGTCCCGCCCGCGACGCGGCCATCCTCGGCGCCATCGCGACAGGCAACATCGACCCCGTCACCTGGATCCCCGTCCGGATCGGTCCCGTTGTGATCGAGGTCTCCGCCGACTACCTCCGGATCGGGGGCCGAGTCCCGATGAGCGGGCCGGTCGCACAGGCTGCGTGCGATGCGCTCGGCGCGGTGCTGCCGACCCCGAAGATCGTGGAGGCGATCGAGGCCGCGGCGCGCATCGTCCCGATGCCCACGTGGAGCGGCCCTGACAAGCTCTCAACGGCGCGGCTCGTGTGGTGCGAGGAGCAGACCGTGGAGGCCATGCGCGACGTCCCTCCGGGCACGCTCGTCGCCGGGCACCGGAAGGACGTGGTGCTCTGCCGCGCGATGGTCGGCCGCCCCGGGCGGGTGTGGATCTTCGGGGCTCGGTGGGCGCATGGCGGTGGG
>VGZJ01000558.1 GCA_016872595.1 Planctomycetota bacterium | reverse complement strand
CGCCGTTCGGTTCGACCGCGAGCCGCCCGCGCACCACGAACCCGCCCACCGCGTCCGGCAGCGGGTCGAGCGGCGCGGGCAAGAGCGCCTCCAGCGGCGTCGGGTGCTGGACCGCGAGGCGCAGCTTCCGCGCCGGCAGCGGGCGCTGCGTGACGTGGCACCCGCTCGCGAAGTCGTGCAGCCCGCGGAAGCCCCACCGCCGGCGCAGTTGCACCGCGAGCGCCCCGAACCCGGTGCCGAGGGCGAACAGGGTGAACCCGCCGCCCACGGCCCGCTCGCCCGCGGCCACCAGCAGCACCGCGAGCCGCCCGCCGTCGATGATCCACATCCACACGAGCGCGAACACGAGCGCGCGGAGCAGCCCGCGGGCCGCGCCCGGCGGCCCGGTCGCCCCGAGGCGCGACACGCGCAGGCCCACAATCGCCTTGCCCACGGTCGTGCCGAACAGCCCCTCGCACAGCCCGAAGTACAGGACCGTGAGCGCCCAGCCGATGGGGTCGATGCCGGCCGCGCCGACCTTGAGCGAACCGAACGCCTTCTGCAACAGTTCCCACGGCGCGATGAGCGCCACCGTGACGAGGAGGAAGTCGAGGGCGTACGCGGCGACCAGCGCGCGCGGCCGGGCCGGGTGGCGGCGCTCCGGCAGCAGTTCGACGAGCGCCTCGCGCAGGTCGTCGAGGGTTTGCCAGCGCCGGGCCCGGTCGCGCTCCAGCCCCTTTAGGACGATGCGGTCCAGCGCCGCGGGCACGTCCTTGCGCTTCGCGCGGACCCGCGGCGGCGGCTCGGAGATGGCCCGCGCCAGCGCCGCCGCGGCGCTCTCGTGCTGGAACGGCGCTTCCCCCGTGAGAAGGAAGTACAGCGTGGCCGCGACGGAGTACACGTCTGCGCTGTAGTCGAGCGGCTCGCCGCGGATCTGCTCGGGCGCGGCGAACAGAACGGTGCCGAGGAACGCCCCGGTCTGCGTCAGGTTCGCCCCGCGCCCGCCGGCCAGCGACTTCGACAGCCCGAAGTCGCCCACCTTGATGCGGTCGTCGGCGGTCAGGAAGCAGTTCGACGGCTTCATGTCGCGGTGGATCATGCCGACGCGGTGCGCCTCCGCGAGGCCGTCGATGATGTCGAGCGCGCGCGAAATGGCGGCGTGCGGTGTCAGCGGGCCGCGCTCGTCCACGAGGTCCTTGAGCGTGCGCCCCGGCATCAGCTCCATCACGATGTACGGGCGGCCGGCGTCGGTGTCGGCCGCGAGCACGAACACGCACCGCGGGTGCGCGAGCCGGCTGGCGAGCCGCCCCTCTTGGCGGAACCGCTCGACCGACGACGGGTTCGACGCGAGGCGCGACGACAGCAGCTTCACGGCGACGCGGTTCCCGGTGGGCGCTTCGGCCTCGTACACCGCGCCCATGCCGCCCGCGCCGAGCAGGCGCAACAGCTTGTACCCGCCCACGTCCTTCGGGGCCGGCTCCGGGGCGACGTTCGGCCCGTCGGTGTCGTCCGCGCCGGACAGCCCGTCCGTCGCCTGCGGGGTGAACGAGTGGGTGCGCGTCTCCGCGGGCGCGGACGAGCCGCCGAGCTTCTGCCCGCAGTACATGCAAAACAGGGGCGCGCCGTCCGCGGACGCGGACGAGAGCGAGCGACGACAGCGGGGACAGGTGAGAACCATCGGGAGCGAGCCGGAGCGACGCGGGCCGAAAGGACATTAGACTCGTTGCGCAATAGCGATCGATGGCCTATTCATAGGGTTATGACGAATTACGAGAAATTGCGTCGGAAGCCGTTGTTGTTCCGCATGTTCACGGGGCTCTCGGCCGACGAGTTCGACAA
>VGZJ01000557.1 GCA_016872595.1 Planctomycetota bacterium | reverse complement strand
CGCCCCGTCGTCACACGGTGATGATGAAGAACGTCGCCGGACTCCACAACCGGATGTACGGGTAACGACCACACAGGATCGTCTGGCCGAAGTGCGACTGAACCAACACCTATTGCGCAACGAGTCTAATGACTCGTCAGCCCACTTTCTCCAACTCGGCCACCAGCGCGCGGAGGAACGGCTCGGCGTCGCTCACGATGCCGACCGTTTGCGTGCTGCCCCGGTCCATCAACTTCGTCACCGTCGCCGGGCTGATGTCCACGCACGCCACCTTCACCCACGCCGGCAGCAGGTTGCCCACTGCGATACTGTGCAGCGTCGTCGCCACCATGAGGCAGAACCCGACGCCGGGGATCAGCCGGCGCATCGCGTCCTGCGCCACGAGCGCGTCGGTTATCACCTCCGGCAACGGTCCGTCGTCGCGGATGCTGCCCGCGAGCACGTAGGGCACGCCGCGCGTCGTGCATTCGTACATGATCCCGCTTGTGAGCTTCCCGGCTTCGACGGCTTTCGTGATGCCACCCGTGCGCCGGATCGTGTTGATCGTCCGCAGGTGATGTTCGTGCCCTTCGTCGGTGGGCAAACCCTTGTCGAGCGAGACGCCGAGACTGGTACCGTAGAAGGCCTGTTCCATGTCGTGCGTGGCGAGCGCGTTGCCGGCGAACAGCACGTTGATGAACCCGTCGTGCACCATCTTGGCGACCAGTTCCGCGCCGCCGGTGTGAACGACCGCCGGGCCGAGCACCGCGAGCACCTTGTCGCCCGCGGCGCGGGTCTTGCGCATCGCGCTCGCGATCTCGCGCACGCTCACGGCCTTCGGGCGCTCGCTCGAAACCGGACTGGCCATGAACTCGAACAGTTCGTGCCGGCGCATCTCCGCTTCCGGCGGGAACACGCGCGTGCCGCGCCGCCCTACGAGGATGCGGTCCCCGACCTTTACGCTCGTCATGGGCACGCACCGCGCCGCGCCGCCCTCGGGATCGACCGCGATCCCGCAGTCCATCTCCTGATCCTCCACGTCAATCCACTCGCCGGACAGCTTCACCTGCGTGCGGAAGTTGGTGGAGCAGTAGAACCCGTCCGGGAACGCGCCCGCGATGTCGGCGACCGCGGTGGCGCAATCGGCGGGGTCGGCCGGCACCGCGCCGTGCGGGTGGATGTCGGCGAGGATCGCGTCGAGCAGTTCGGGCGTGTCGGCGCGGACCTCGATGCGCGCGAAGCTGGGGCTGTCTTGGCGCTCGCCGAGGCGCAGGTGCTCGATGTTGTAGCGCCCGCCGCGCGAGAGGATGGCGTCGAGCACCTTGGGCAGCAGGAGCGAATCGACGATGTGCCCGTACATCTCGACGAACTCGACGTGCGGGGCGGACATGGGTGAATCTCCGGGTGCGGGCGTCCCCTCCTTGTGATACCGGGCGGCGCGGCCGAATACGAGCGCCTCCGCGCGAGTGGCGCGCGGCGCGGTTGACGACCGCCCCGGCCCGGTGTAAGAAAGAGCTTCGGTTGGTGAAATGGTGGCTGTAGCTCAGTTGGTTAGAGCGCCAGATTGTGGATCTGGAAGTCGCGGGTTCAAGTCCCGTCAGTCACCCTTGCCCGAGTGCGACGAAAACCCCTTCGGCCGAAGCGTTTCACCTTACCCCGGCGATTGCCGGGCGCGGCTTCCAGATGGCGAGTTTTGCGGACTCGTTCCGCAGAACTCCCTACGGAGTATGGTGGACCCCATTGTCCAGACCAAAATCGGGCGTACCGCGAAGTGGGTCTGCCCTTGAGCCTGCGCTCGTGTTTCTTACTTCTCCGGAGGTCTTCGGCTTTCTGACCGATGCACCTCGGCGGG
>VGZJ01000556.1 GCA_016872595.1 Planctomycetota bacterium | reverse complement strand
GAAATCGGAAGTACAGCCGTACCGACATGGCGCGCGGCGCGGTCGCGGGGTATAGTTCATTTGCCTTTAGGCCGGTTGGCGGGATGCGACCTGAGAACCGCCCCCGCTGACCGTGCCGTTCTCAGAAAGGTTGCTCACCATGCCGAAGCCGTACAAAGTGTTCAGCACGCGCCCGCTGCCCGCCGGGGCCGACATCATCGAACACGAGGGCAAGCCGCACGCCCGCGTGAGGGAGCGCGGGAAGCCGGTTCTGTACGCGCTCACCCGCGACGGCACGAAGATTCTCAAGCCCTCGAAGCGATGGTACTTCGACGTTCCCGACGCCAACGGCACGCCGAAGCGCGTGAAGGGGTTCGCCGACCTGAAGGCGACCGAACAACTCGCCAGCGAGAAGGCGCGGAAGTCGGAGCGCCAGCGCAGCGGGTACTCGGACCCCGCCGAAGAACACGTCCGCCGCCCGCTCGCCGAACACTTGAAGGACTACGCCGCGCACCTCGAAGCAAAAGGGAACGTCATCGCGCACAACCGTGCGACCGTGGCGAAGGTGTCCGCGATCCTGTCCGGGTGCGGGTTCGTCTTTCCGCTCGACCTCGACGCCGGGAAGGTGTCCGCTTGGCTCGCCGATCTGCGCCGGGCGGGGCGGGTGAAGGAGCTACCGCCGGGCGATGCGTTCGGTTCGTCGGCCGTGGCGAAGTGGCTGGGCGTGACCGTGGACGCGGTTCGTCGGTTCGCGGCCCGGCACCGGTTGACGACCGTGGGCCGTGGGGCCGCACGGAAGCTGACCCGCGCTTCGGTTGAAACCATCGCGGAACGAATGGCGAAGGGGGCCGGGCCGACCACCGCGAACCGCTACACCGTCGCCATTCGCGGGTTCACGCGCTGGCTGGTGCGAGCGAAGCGACTCGGTTCCGACCCGCTCGATTCCTTGGCGCTCGTGAGTGAGGCCGTGGAGGTGCGGCGGACCCGGCGGGAACTGACCGCCGAGGAGCTTCGGGCGCTGCTCGTGGGCACGCGGCGGAGCGAACGCGCGTTCCGGGGGTTGGCGGGCGCGGACCGGTACTTCTTGTACCTGACGGCCGCCGGCACCGGCTTCCGCGTCCGCGCGCTCGGGAACCTGACACCCGCCGACTTCGACCTCGACGCGGGAACCGTGACGCTGGCCGCCCGCTTCAACAAGTCGCGCAAGTTGAAGGTTCAGCCACTTCCGGCAGACGTTGCGACCGCGCTCCGCGACTACCTTCGCGACAAGCCGGCCGGCGCGCCGGTGTGGGGCGGAACGTGGGCGAGCGCGGGCAGCGCGGCGGAAATGCTCCGCCGCGACCTCGAAGCCGTGGAGGTTCCCTATTCCGTGGAGGGGCCGGACGGCCCGGAGTACGCCGACTTTCACGCCCTGCGTCACACCTACCTGACGATGCTGGGCCGTCACGGTGTCGATCTGCGGACCGCTCAGGAACTCGCCGGCCACTCGACACCACTCCTCACCGCCCGCTACTCGCACCGCCGGCTACACGACTTGGCCGGGGCCGTGGACAAGCTGCCGAATCTCGTGCCACCGATCCCCACCACCGGCACGGCGGAACTCCCCCTTCGGGCGTTCGGGACGGACGGTGCGAAAGCGGACAACTCTATCCGCTTGGGCGTAGTGCCGGGCGTAGTAACAGGGTGCGCGGGGCGGCATCATTCGGCATCATCTTGCAATCGTGAGACCGTCGCGACCGGCGAGGACGCGAACTCGGAAGTGCTGGAAATGCAAGGGGCCGGCGCTGTTTTGCGCCGGCCCGCATCGCGTTGCATCGAGTTACCCGGCAAGGATTCGAACCTTGACAAAGAGAACCAAGATTCG
>VGZJ01000555.1 GCA_016872595.1 Planctomycetota bacterium | reverse complement strand
TGGCGGCTCAAGAAAGCCGTCACCTACCTGTTCGATTGGATCGCCACCATGCTCCGCAAGCTCCTGCACCCGCACCCCAAACTCACAACCAACACTGGGTGAACTCTAGGGTGTTCCCGAACGCCGGCCCGAATCGGACCGCGCTACCGCACTTTCGCATTGAAGCGCACGGTTCCGCTTTGGCCGGGCAGGATCGTGCCGGGCAGTTCCCAGCGCACCACCACCGAGCCGGCATCGTTCTTTGCGCCGCGAAGTGCGCGGGGCGGTCCGCCCGCCCTGCCCCGCCGCCGTTAGGCGAGCACGCGCGACCCGGGCGGGCCGTCGCCCTCGATCACGGCGCGCACGACTTGGTCTTGGCGGAACGGCTTGAACAGGACGTGCTTCATGCCGTCGGCGCGGGCCTTCACGATGGAGTGGGCCACGTCGTAGCCGAACCCGGTGGTCAGCGCGACCGGGGCGCGCGGGCACGCGGCGCGGAGCCGGCGGTAGCAGTCGTACCCGCCGAGGTCCGGGGGCTTCACCTCTTGGAAGATGGCGTCGTAGTCGCCGGCCGCGGCCATTGCCACGCCGTCCGCGCCGGTGGGGGCGGTTTCGGCCGTGGCCCCGAGGCGCTCCAGCAGCAGGTGCGCGGCCCGGCGCAGGCGCTCGTCGGACTCGATCACGAGGACGCGCTTGTTGAGCAGCGGTTGCGGGCCGGCGGGCGCGGGGCCGACGGCCATATTGCGGCCGACGCGGGCGATGCTGTCCTTCACCTGCCGGGCCGCGCCGAGTACCGCGCGGAGCCGGGCCGCGCCGTCCGGGTCGGTGTCGGTCAGCCGCGCGAGCACCGCGCTCGCCCCGGTCAGCACGTCGTCGAGCGACAGCGCCACTTCCCGATTCACGGCCTCAATGGACTGCCCCACGGTGCACACCTGCTGCGCCGTGAGGAGTTCGAGCGTGTGCAGGGCCGCCGCGACCTCTTTGGAGAACAGTTCCGTGAACTGGAGGTCGTCCGGGCCGAACCCGTTGGTGCGCGGGCTTTCGACGTTCAGCGTGCCGATCACGTCCTCTTGGAACTTGAGCGGCACGGTCAGCGAGCTGCGCGCGCCTTCGGCCCCGGCGATGTAGTGCGGGTCGTTCGCCGTGTCCACGCACAGGTAGCTCTCGCCGGTCGAGGCGACGAACCCGGTCACGCCGTTGCCGGTCGGCTTGGCGTACAGCACGCGCTTCGCGGCCTCCGGCAGCATCCCGTCTTCGAGCAGCGGCTTCAGTTCGCCCGTGGTGCGGTCGAGCAACCGGACCTCGATGGTGTCGTACTTGAGCAGGTCGTGAATGGTGCGGCGCAGGTTGGCCTTGAGCAGTTCGACGCGGGCCGCGACATCCATGTCGGTGAGTTGGTCGGCGTCCAGCCCGGCCAGTTCGCGGCCGGCGGCGTGAAGCGCGTCGAGCTTCTGCTGCTGGAGTTCCTGCGCGAGTTCGTCGCGGCGGAACCGGGCGAGCAGGTCGGCGGCCACGTCCGGGGCGGCGACCACGGCGGCGAACCCGCCCTCGCCCAGCCGCCGCGCGACCTCGGTGGGGTCGTTCGACACCGGTTCCACGTCGGCGACCGCGGCGAGCGCGCCGTCCACGGGCCCGGCGGACGGGCCGATCAGCAACACGCGGGGTCGGTCGGGCACGGCTTCTCCTACACACACTCCACGGGAAATTATACGCGCCCGCGGGGCGCTCCCACAAGCGCCCGTGATCTGGAGTTCACCCAGTGTGGAAGTTACTTGACAGTTGAAACGGAAACGCCTCCCCTACTTGGTGTTGGAGCCAAGGAGGAAGGAGGCGGGACCGATGGCAGGCACAGCGCTCACCACGCCGATCCGG
>VGZJ01000554.1 GCA_016872595.1 Planctomycetota bacterium | reverse complement strand
TCTCGGTGAGTACCTCGCTGTGAACGATGGCCCGGAGGATTGGTGCGGCCTCGCCTGTGTTCGCCCCGCTGCCGCGCAGACTGAGCAGTTGCCGTAAGAAGTCGAGCATCACTCCACCCCCACTTGCTTGGTGTGAATCCGCAGCACCTTGCGGTACGCGTCCGACCAGCGCCACGCCGGCTCCTTGCCGGGGGCCATCACCTCGTACACGAGCGTCTTGTCGCCCTGCGTTTCCCGAACCGTGTCACCCCGCTCGGGCAGCACGGTCACCGCGCCCAGCACCAGGTCCGCCGCGTGGATCAGGAAGTCGCGGTCGGTCCACTCCATCCGCACGCCGCCGTAGCCGTCGTCGAGCTTCAGGAGTGTGCGCCCGATGGTCGCCTGCATCGTCACCTCGACCGCGCCGCGTAGGTACACGACCGGCCGCGAGGCGTGCTCCTTGAGCATGTCGGCCAGCCAGTCGGACCCGGTACGGAGCAGATCGGGCATCGCGGCCTCACGGACTCAGGCGGGCGCGGACGGTGACGTCGGCCGCGGCCGCGGCGCGGACGACCTTGCCGAGCAGCTTGTTGCCGGCGGACACGTTCGTGGCGACGTTGGCCGCGTCGTCCCAGTAGAGGAGCGCGCCGACCGCCAGCACGAGGCCCGCGAGCTTGGCGAAGTCGAACACCCCGGTGACCGCCAGCGCGCCGGGCGTGTTGGCCGCGATCGGCTGCTTGGCGACGCCGATCAAGTCGCCCTGCACGACCACGTCGCCCGCCGCCACTGCCGCAACGGGCGTGTAGTCGATCGCATCGCCGTCGTGAACGAAGACTGCCTGAGCCATGTCGATGTCTCCGTCGAGTTCAGTTCAACAACGCCACGTGCCGCTTCCTGTTGTGGATCAAACCCACGGTCGCGCGGCTCACGCCGAACTCGCGGGCGATGACCTTCTGGGGAACGACCCCTTGGAGGCGGGCGATCTCACGGACCTGCTCGTCCGTCAGCCGCTTCCCGACCGGTTCCCGAAGCCGGGTTCGATACGCGTGGCGGTGGTTGTCGCCCCGGCTGAGGTACTCCAAGTTGGCGAGCGCGTTGTCGTGCTTGTTCCCGTTCTTGTGATTGACATCCCGACCGTTCGCCTCCCCGAGGAAGGCGACAGCGACCAGCCGATGCACGCTCCGCGCGACGTACCGACCGCCCACACGCAGGCTGACGACCAGGTACCCCGTTCGGGAGTGCGCCGTCGGACGCAGGACGTTCCAGTCGCCCCGCTTCCGGCTCCGAATCCCCCCGGAACTGCCGGCCTGGTAGTCCGGAAAGCCGGGGATGTCTCGCCAGAGTTCGTCCTGCTCGGCGGGAACTGCCGACGAGGGACCGGTGGCAGCGACTTGTGGCGTGCTCATGCCTCCCCCTTTGCTTTCACGCCGCCGCGGGGGTCCTGTAGCGCGCAACCGAAGTCGTGGTAGCCGCGCATCTGCACGCCCAGGACGTTGAAGTCGGCCTCGGCGGTTTCGATGGTCGGGGCCTCCTGGCCGTTCAGGAACGCGACCTCGATCACCGGCAGGTCGGTCGGCTCGGCCAGGAGGTACCACGCCTTCGCGGAGAAGCCGGGGTACTTCGCGTTGCCGAGGTAGCGACTCACCTCGACCCGGAACTTCCCCTGATGCGGGTTCGTGACCGGGTACGTCTCGCCGTCCGTGTTGTCGCGGAGTTCCATCGACTTGAAGAGTTGCGAACCGATCGCCGAGAGCGCGGTCGGCACGAGCAGGATCGCGGGCATGACGCCGATCGGCTTGCCGTCGCCGTCCACCTGATCGAGGAACTTGACCTCCCCGGCGGTCAACCCGTCGATGCCGAGGGCCGTCCCTGCGCCGACGATGTAGTTGCCGTTCCCG
>VGZJ01000553.1 GCA_016872595.1 Planctomycetota bacterium | reverse complement strand
GTCCGATTGCGGGATCACGCGGCGCAGCTCGACGCCCTTCGCTTCGCCGGCGTCGCCTTCGGCCCGCGGGCTGAGTCCGTACAGCGTCTCTTCGGGCAGGCACACCGTCACGAGCGAGCAGCCGAAGCACTTGTTGCGCTGTTCGGGCGGCAGCGGTGCGGGCGGCGTGTCGAGCACCTGAAGTTCGCGACAGCGGGTGATCGCGGCGCGGGTCTTGGCGCGCAGCGCGTCGGTGAACTCGACCGCCACGCGCTCGCGACTGCCGACGCTGAACTGGAACCCGCGCGGCACCGGCGTACCCAACGCCTCCTCCATTAAGAGGGCTTGCGCGCACAGTTGGACGGCGTCGTTGTCCCACACGGTCGGGTTGCCGTCGGCGTCGTTGGGGGCGTGGCCGTGCTTGGTCTCGACCGGGTACTGCTCCCCGGCCTTCTCCTCGATCACGTCCAGCACGCCGCTGATGCCCAGCCCCTCGCTGGTGAGCGTGATCCCGCGACTGGTGGCCGTGCCGCGGTCGGTGCGGGTCTTGTTCTTCAGGTCCGGCGCGTCCACGCGGCGGTGGTCGTGCAGCCCAGATTCGACGTGCTCGTTCGTGGGCACCACGGTGTCGACGTACTGGAGGTAGTAGAGCCGCTCGCAGTACGTGAGCTGGTTGAGCGCGCGCACCGGGATCGGGTCCGTCGCGACGGTCGCGGACATGGCGGGCACCGGGGTTGTGGGGCAACGGGTGAAGGTGCGATCAGTCGGCGCGGCGCGGGAGCTTGCACCGCTTCCGCAGGTTGTGGAGCGTGCGGAGCACGTCGAACTCGGACTTGTCACGTGCCCCGGCCCGCACGAGGCCGAGAAACTCGGTCCGGTACGCCGGGTCTTCGAGGATGCGGTCCACCGAGCACGCCCCCGGGTGGGCCTTGAGCATGGCCGCGTACGACGCGATCAGGATCGGTTCCACGACGAAGCTCCTCGGGCGGGTGTGCAGGCTGTTCCGACCGGGTCGGGATCGTTCGACAAGAACGCAAGAAAATGTTTCGACCTACGTTGCCCAGCGCAGGGGTGCGCAATGAGATCGGTCCACGTTATGGGTTCCACCAGCGGTTTCGGAGGGGTGAGTACCTGCGCTCGCTCGGCGTGAGCCACATGAACTTGGACGCCAGCGGCAGCGGGTCGGGAACAATCCGAAATCGACGTACAACGGGTACTACACTTGGGCCCGGTTCGCGTTTAACGGCGAACTTACCCCCGAGCACATAAGTCATTTAGACAAGGTGGCCCCGCACGTTTCCGCCGAAATGCGGGCGAGGGGGGCCAACGACTTTCACACCCTGTTCTCCATTCCCGGGGCCGGGTCTCGGTACTGGGAGATGGTTCGGCCGGGCCGCACATCGAGGTGGATCCCGAGACCGTCCGGTTTTGGGGCTTACCGCCGGACGGTGACCATCCCCGGTACCCGCGCGACCAGTACGGAGATCGCCCAGCACCTGTACGACACCGACGGGGTCCGGTCCCTGCTCCTCGCCGTGATCGGGGCCCGCCACTACCACCCCGACAAGCCGACGGGAACTTATGGGGTCAAGTTCTCCCGCCGCACCGTTAAGTACCGGTACTCCGAGGCCACGGGGTCGCCCACGACGTTTACCCACGTCATCAAGCCCGCCCGCGCCGGCGAGGTCGAACGGCGGCTCCGGGGACTGTTCGGCCCCGACTTTGCCTATGACGATCTGGCGAGGGCGTGCGGGGCGTTGCCCGGGTCGACGGTACGGTTCGACCCCGCGTCCACGTCCAACCACGAAGTGGAAATTGAGATCGAACATCCGGACCTCAACGCGGGCCGCATCCTGTACCGCGGTCCGGACGGGACCCCCCATTTGGAAGCGATCCATCAGGAAGCCGGACCTCGCCTCA
>VGZJ01000552.1 GCA_016872595.1 Planctomycetota bacterium | reverse complement strand
GGAAGCAGTGGCCGGGCTGGCGGAGGGCGTTCGGGTCGTCCCGGCGCTTGATCCCGGGCTCGTCGTCCGGCGCGGTGTGGCCGTTGCGCGGGCGAACGAGCTGCCGCCCGGGGACGCGCTGGGTCCGAACACGCCGGCAGGAACTCCCCGATCGCCGCCACCGAGGACGACGATCGCAAGGGCGATCAGGAGGACGCTCGCCAGGGCGAATTGGATGCCCCGCGCGGGCACCTGCAGGCCGGCGACGGAGAGGGTCGGTTCGGCGCGTTCGAGGACGAGGGGAGATGAGCGTGGGACCGGCCGCGACGCCGTCAGCGCCACGCTCGGCGCGGTTGCCGCCACGAAGGCCGGGCATTCGAAATGGCGGGTGCGGAGGCATAGCTGCTGCTGCTTGTCAACCGGCAGCCGGACGGGCGGATCCACAGCCCCGCAACGATGGTCGCGCGACACTGCGGCCGCGCGGTATTGACCGTCCGGGCTCGCCAGGAATGGGCAGACGGCCGCGACGGCCATTGGCGCGGTGACCCGCTCGCGACCTCCGCCCGGACGGACCACCCGGGCGGGGGCGGATCGGACCCGCTCAAGGAACGCCGGAATGGGGGCGTCCCGGCCCCCGCGTGTGGCGCCGCCGGAGGTCCGTGGATCAACCGCGATCTCGCCTCGCGACCGCGAGGCGCCGCCGTGGTCTCGGTCCCCTGGAACCGCCTCGGATTCGCGCGCGTCCAGCGCCGGGTTCGGCGTGCGGGACGGCCGGCCGTCCGGGTCGGTCATGGGGTCAGCATAGCGGCGTCGCGCCGGGTCAGCTCAGCCATTTCGCGCCAGGAAGACGAGACGAAATGAACTCCTGTGACGCTCCGATCGGAACGGTGACCGGATCTGCGAGATCCCGCGGCATCGCGGCGGCGTGACGGCCAATTTTCCCGTCGCCGGTTGCCGAAGAACGCAAAAATCCTGGCGACGACCTATTTTCCCGAAAGGCTGCCCTCTCAGTATCTTCGGCGCTGGAGAGCTTAACTTCCGTGTTCGGGATGGGAACGGGTGTGGCCTCTCCGCCAGAGTCACCAGGATTTCCTGCGTGTGTTTCGGCTGCACCGTCGCAGGCCTGAGACGGCCTGCGGAGCGCCAGTTGAAGAACTTCGATTTCGCCGAGTGCGCGTAGGTGATCCAGACCTCCCGCGCTGACTCCTGGTCAGGTGCGGAAGAGGTCAAGCCCTCGACCATTAGTACGGCTCAACTTCACACCTCACGGTGCTTCCACATGCCGCCTATCAAACAGGTCGTCTCCCTGCGGTCTTACCCGGTTGACCCGGTGGGGAACCTCATCTTGAGGCGAGCTTCGCACTTAGATGCTTTCAGCGCTTATCCCGACCGAACATAGCTACCCAGCAGTGCCCTTGGCAGGACAACTGGCACACCAGCGGTTCGTCCACTCCGGTCCTCTCGTACTAGGAGCAGCTCCTCTCAAGTTCCCTACGCCCACGATGGATAGAGACCGAACTGTCTCACGACGTTCTGAACCCAGCTCGCGTGCCGCTTTAATTGGCGAACAGCCAAACCCTTGGGACGTACTTCCGCCCCAGGATGCGACGAGCCGACATCGAGGTGCCAAACGGTGCCGTCGATGTGAACTCTTGGGCACCATCAGCCTGTTATCCCCGGGGTAGCTTTTATCCGTTGAGTGATACCCCTTCCACTCGGAGGTACCAGATCACTAAGCCCGACTTTCGTCTCTGCTCGACTTGTGGGTCTCGCAGTCAAGCTCCCTTATGCCTTTGCACTCTACGGCTGGTTTCCATTCAGCCTGAGGGAACCTTTGGGCGCCTCCGTTACACTTTAGGAGGCGACCGCCCCAGTCAAACTGCCCGCCTGACACTGTCCTGCGCCCGGTTTACGGGTCGCTGTT
>VGZJ01000551.1 GCA_016872595.1 Planctomycetota bacterium | reverse complement strand
TTCGCGCTCTTGCTCCACCTGCTTGCGAGCGATTTCCTCGTTGGTCTTGGCTTGCTCGGCGATGCGCTTTTGCTCAACCGCTACGCCTTCTGCCTTTTCTGCCGCGAGGCGCTGTGTTTCTGCTGTGCGCCACAATGAGGCGAACGCCACCCCCACGCCGCCCGCGAGCAGCAACAGCAGCACCGAGGCCGCGAGTGCGCGTTGTGCGAACCGCCGCTTGCGATCTGCTGCCGCCCGTGCTTCCGCTTCGCGGCGCGATTTCGCCTCTGCTTCGGCACGTGCCTCCGCTTCGCGTCGCGTGTTCGCTTCTTCGCGAACACGTGATTCCGCGGCGGCTTTTTCGCGTTCGGCACGCAAAGCGCGTGCTTCCACCTCCGCACGGTATTCCGCGACCGCCAACGCCAGTTCTGTCGCATTGGCGAAACGGTCGGCGCGTTCAGCCGCGAGGCACTTCTTGCACAACGCGATTAAGTCCGCGTCCGCACCGCATGCGTCGAAGCGTGCGAAGCTCTCGTCTAACTCCGCTTGCGCCGCCCGCAACACCGTGTCGATAACACTACTCCCCTCAAACGGCGGATGATTCGTGAGGACAACCGCGAGCATGCCGCCGAGGGCGAACACGTCGGCGCGCGTGTCGACGGTTTCTCCGCGTGCTTGCTCCGGTGCCATGTATGCTGGTGTGCCCTTAATCGCGCCCGCGACTGTCGCGGCAATGTCGCGTGCGTTCCGCCCGGCGATAGGGTGTTGTGTGTCCGTGTCCGGCGCGGCGAGTTCCTTCGCAAGTCCCCAGTCCATCACTTGCACTTCGCCAAACGCACCGACCATGACGTTGCTGGGTTTGATGTCGCGGTGAATGATCCCCTGTGCGTGTGCGTAACCGACCGCGTGACACATTTGCTCGAAGGCCGCGAGTAGCTTCCCGCGATCCGCTTCGACATTCGCGCGATTCTTCAGCACCGCGTCGAGGGTGTCGCCGCGAATGAGCTTCATGACCAGATACGGGCGACCATCGGGCAGATGGCCCATCGCGTGAACCGGAGGAATGCCCGGGTGCGGCAATCGTGCTGTGATCTCGGCTTCGCGCACAAACGCTTCCGCGTTCATCCCGGGCAGCATCACCTTCACGGCCACTTCACGCCGAAACGTGCGGTCGATGGCCCTATACACAGCGCCCATTCCGCCGCGCGCAATCTCGGGCTGGAGGTCGTAACCGGGGATCACGAGCGTGCCGCCCGGCAGGCCGTCGCCGGGCCGCACGAGCGTGGCGTCGGGGTCGGAGTTGGGCGGTGTGATCTGCGGTTGCGTTTGGTCGGTGTTCGGCACGGGCGGCTCCGTAATGTGTTCCGCCCAATTGTAACGACCGCGAGCGCTCACTCAAGCAGGATCGGGCCGCCCCACACCTTCACCGGCACGCCGTCGCGGTCGCCCTCCCACAACAAAGTGGTACAGGTGCGCAGCAGCAAGTTCTTCCACAACAGCGCGTTGGCGAACGTCTCTTCGTCCGGGCTGAACAGCGCGAAGATGCTCTGTGCGGCCACGAGGATCATCTTCCGCTTGGCCCGGCTCACCGCGACGGTCAACCGCCGCGGGTCCAACAGGAACGCGCTCGACGCCAGCAGGTACGCCCGGTCGCTCTCGGTCGGGCTCACCAGCACCACCGTGCGCTCGCCCCCTTGGAACCGCTCCACCGTGTCCACCGCCGACCGCGCCGGCAGGTGGGTGTCCGGGTCGATCACGCTCAGCTCGGGGAACGCCTGCTGCAGCGCCGCCCGCTGCGCCCGGTGCGGGACGACCACCCCGAGTCCCTCAGCTGCCTCGAGCCCGTAACGTGTCGGGTCTGCGAGTGCCCGGAGGATTGGAGCGATCAGCTCCTGCTCGAACGGGTTGCGCACCTGGCTGCCACCCTCGTCGTGGACGACCACGACCAGCGGGTATGGTGGACCCCGAAAACTGGACCACCGGATAGGTTGCTATCGGGTGGTCCA
>VGZJ01000550.1 GCA_016872595.1 Planctomycetota bacterium | reverse complement strand
ATCTGGCGAATCGAAACCGCCAATGCCTGGTCTGGGTGCCTACGAGATTGACCGATTAGCCTGGATTTGTTAGGATTTCCATGCGCCGACGAAACGGTGCGGGTTTGCGCCTGATCGTTTCGAGACCAAGAGGTCTGTGGTTCAAATCCCGTCAGTCCGATTAGACGGAAGTCGAGAGCCGGGAGCCGGGAGCAGTACGCTAAATTTCGTTGAAAAACGCGTCACTATTACATGAAGGCGACCAAATAGACCCCATTCACGATAGTGGGGTGAGTGTTTCACCCCTTCCCCATTTCCCGTTCAGTTGGCGGCTCGATGGTCGAGCATGCGGTTGACCAACCCGGCGATGGCCCGAACCCGCATCGCGTGCCCCTGACGCCGGTGCCGGTTCACGTGCGCCACCGCCCGGAACCGACGCAACCGACCGATCCCGTGTTCCACGATGATCCGACGACGGCTGAACGCGCGGTTGTACTTCCGGTCCTCGGGCGGCCGCTCCTTCCCACGCGGCTTGCGGCGCGGGCACGCGCCCGACGGGTGAACGTCCCGGATGCCCGTGTAGCCCAGGTCGCCGAGCCCGCCGACGCCCGCCGGCAGCCGCCCCATCAGGCGCGACCGCTTGAGCAACTTGAGGTCGGCCCACCGCCCCGGCACCGAATCGGACACGTCCACGATCCGGCCGGACTCCTCGTCCACGGCCACCTGGCTCTTGAGCGTGTGGGCCTTCTTCTTGCCCGAGTAGTACGCCCGCTGCCGCCGCTTGGGCCGCTGCGTCCTTTGCTCGAAGCTGTCGATCACTACCGCCAGCCCGGGCGTGTCCGCGAGCAGCGCCGGTAGGCGCTTGCGCTGGGCCGCGCCGGGGTCGGGCATCCGCATCGTGTCCTTGCCGGCCTGCTCCAAGGCCGGCAAGCACCGGGCGCGGGCCCGGCTGGCGGTCGAGTCGGACACCCCGAACAGGAACCCGAGGGCCTCGTTGGTCGGGTACTGGCGCAACCAGACGACGGTCAACAGCAACTGATCGGCCGTCGAGAGATCGAAGTTGTCGCCCCCGCCGACCGCGCGCTTGCGGTCGGGGCGCTCGAGCCCCTTGCGGTGCGCCGCCTCGATGAGCGGAACCAGTTCGGCGACCAGTCCGTCGAACACGGCGACGGTCAACCCGGTCAACGAACCGAACACCGCATGCTTCCGCAGGTTGGCCAGGCGAGCGATCATGAGACGGATCCGATGGGCGATGATTCGTCCCGACATCCTACGAACTGACCGCTATCGTGAATGATGTCTAATGAGTATCTTTCACGCCGCGGTAATATTGTCCGCTGTGTCGTCGGCCGCGCAGGTCGGTGCGGGTGTTGCGAACGCCGCGCCGCCCGCGAGGGTCCCCGCGGTGCGCAAGAAGGTTCGGCGGTCGGGGGTGGAACTTGGCGTGGTCATGTCGGACCTCATGCCGGGGTGGAAACCAACGGAACTCGCGGCGGGTGCCCCGGCGCGGAACACCGGCGTCATTCCAACGGCTTGACCCGGATGCGGCGGAAGTAGACGACGCTCCCCGGGTCGTGGCTCTGGATCGCGAACGTGCCGCTCGAAAGGGAGAGGCCGCTCTTCGCGTCGACAGGCAACTCCACGTCGTGCGTGGTCTCGCCGTTCACCTTCAACACGACCTTGCTCCCGCGGACCGAGAGGTGGCACTCGAACCACTCGTCGTCCTTGACGAGGACCTTGTCCAGCGGCTTGGTGGGGTAGATGGCCCCGGTCCGGTACTTCTGGTCGCTCCCCGTGTTGTTGATCTGGAACTCGAAGCACTTGGCCGGGATCCCCTTCACCTGATATTGCGTGTGAAAGAAGATGCCGGAGTTGCCCTTCGGGCGCGTCTTCACCTCGGCCTTCAGTTCGAACCCCTATTTCCCAGATGACCTTCGACTTTCGGCATGGCATGTGCGCCGGAACCCTGGGATTCCCAGCGTTTCTGCCTCTTTCCTGCCGAAATGACC
>VGZJ01000549.1 GCA_016872595.1 Planctomycetota bacterium | reverse complement strand
TGGACATGCTAACAGTGCCTGGTTCCGCTCTCCCGACGACCACCATCACCACGTTTTCCACAGGTGCCCGCGCGAACGATTCGCTTGTGAAACAAGGCTTACGGCGCGCGAACGAAGAGTGCGCGCCAGAAACCGGCTTCGCTTTACTACTGCTACTGGTTGTTAAGACTCAAGAACTAAAGGTATCTGGTTCCGCGGCCCAAGCACAACGAACAAAGACCCAATTACAGAGGTAACACCCATGGAAGGCACGCCGCACACGCCGACCCGCTACGCCGTGAGCGCGGGGGCGCTCGTGGTCGATGCGAAGGGGCTGGCGGGACTGCTCGGCTGCGGGGTGCGCACGATCCGCACCCACGACGCCGCCGGGAAGCTGCCCGCGCCCGTCCGCATCGGCGGGCGCGTGGTGTGGAGGGTGAGCGAAATACATGACTGGCTCGACGCCGACGCGCCGGACCGCGCGACGTGGGACGCGCGGCGCGCGAGCAACCGCCGAATCTCGGCCCCCTGAAACAACTCGACGTGCGCGGTTCCCGCGCACACCATTTGACGCGAAGCCTAACCCGCTTCGCCTCGTTCTCTGACCAACGTCCACAACCAGTACACCGCGAGAACCGTAGCCCCGGCGCGTCGCCGGGGCGGTTCTCGCTGTTCGTGAGGGCATACGTTATGAACTTTTCTGAAGCGCTCCGTGACGCCACCGGCAAGCAGGCCGGGGGCATCGACGCATTCGACACAACCGAGGCCGCGGCGGGGTACGCGCCGCTCCCGCCGGGCGTCTATTCCGCCCGCGTGCTTCGGGGGGAGTACTGCTCCACAAAGGCCGGGGCTGACGCCTACCGGCTGCGGTTTGAAGTGACCGAGGGGCCGCACGCCCAGAAGACGGTCATTCGCACTTGGACGTTCACCCCGAAGGCGATCACCTACACCAAGCGCGACCTTGCCCCGTTCGGGCTGACCACCACTGCGAAGCTGCTGGCCCCGTTCCCCGAAGCCGGGCGCGACTACCTCGTGCGACTCGTGGTCGCGCTCCAGCGCGGCGACGACGGCATCGACCGGAACGACATCAAGCGCATCGAACTGCTCCGCACGGTCGATTCGCCGGCCGCCGCGTTCATGCTGCCCGAACAGAGCGAAGGGGGGCCGAAGTGAACGCGACCCCGTTCAACGTCGGCGCGTTTGTTTCGGGCGCGCCGACTTCTCCCCGCGCCCTCGTGCGGCACGCGGACCTGCTCGCCGCTTACGCCGACGGCGCGATGATCGACCGCGACGCGACCGGCGAAGCGTACCTAAGTCACTTCGTTTTCGGCGCGGAGATGCAAACCCACTTCGGCGCGAACCGGAACAGCGTGGCCGGGTTCGCGGGGCCGTGCTGGTGTCGGTGGCTGTTCCTCGACATCGACCGCACCGACCCGGCCGACGCGCTGGCCGACGCCCGAAAGCTCGTGACCGCGCTCTACCTGCGATACCCCGAAACCGTGGGCGACGTGCCCGTTTGGTTCAGCGGCTCGAAGGGCTATCACGTCGCGGTCGAACTGGCCCACGATCCGCCGCCGGCCGTGGGCTTCCACCGCACGGCGCGGGCGTTCGCGGAAGCGCTCGCCGCCGTCGCGGGCGTGAGCATCGACACCAGCATCTACGACATCGCCCACATCATCCGCTTGCCGAACACCCGGCACCCGCGCACCGGGCTATTCAAGCGGTTCGTTGCGTCGGAATCGTTGTTCCAGATGAACCCGGCCGGCATCCTCGAACACGCGAAGTACCCGGCCGGGGACGGCATCCCCGCCGTGCGGACGATCCCCGCGAAGCTGGCGGACGACTGGCGCACCGCTGAAGCCGCGACCGCCCGCGCCACCGAGGCCCGCGCCGAACGGCGGGGTGCGTGCGCCGGCACTCCCGACGAACGAGCGCCGCGCTACTTCCTCGACCTGCTCCGGTTCGGCGTGGACGAGGGGGAACGGCATCAGACGTTGTTCCGCTGCGCCGCGTGGCTGACCGAACAGGGCGCGCCCCCT
>VGZJ01000548.1 GCA_016872595.1 Planctomycetota bacterium | reverse complement strand
CGACCTCCACGTTTGAGCCGCCTCCAGCGAAAAGATGATCACGCAAGAGTTTACACACAGAATACGCTACCTTCTAGCCCTCTCGCGGATCGTTGAATATAAGACCAAGTGGTTCGAGTACACGAACGAGGCCGCGGGTAACAAGACCGAGGCCAAAATGTGGACGAGCGACGACGTGCCGGGCATGATGGTGAAGATGGAGTCGAAGACCACCGGCACCGTGGCCGCGACCGTGAAGATGGAAGTGGTCGAGGTCAAGAAGCCGTAGTGTGTCTCGCGAAGCCGCAAGCGGCACGCGCTTGCGGCTCCCCTCTGGAGGTCCTTCCATGCGCCTGCTGCTGACGTCACTGGTGCTGGTGTCCGCTTCCAGCGCCGTTCGCGCCGACGAGATCGAGAACCCGGAGTTCGCGAACTGGGCGAAGTTCAAGGCCGGGGCGTCGGTCACGCTGTCGTCCACCGTTCACATCAACGGCAAGCCCACCACGCAGCGCCTCAAGGAGACGCTCGTCGAGGTCGCGAAGGACAAGGTTGTGATCGCGACGGAAGTGACCATCGAGGTTCAGGGGCAGGTGCTCGCGCCCAACGCGCTGCAGCGCGAGGTGCCGAAAACGCTCAAACTGAAGAAGGGCGAGAAGAAAGAGGACGTGCTGGCGGGGCGGCCCGCGGGCACGGTCGAGGAGGGCATCGAGACGCTGAAACTGGCCGGGGCCGAGGTGAAGGCCCGCTGGTTCCGCTACAAGGGCGAGGCGTTCGAGGGCACGGTCTGGGTGTCGGACGCGGTGCCGGGGCGCGTGGTGAAGCACATGCGCACCGAGGGCGGCGAGGTGCCCGTCAACTCGGTGCTGGAACTGAGCGCGCTCAAGAAGCCGTAACGCGACCACGAGGCGCGCGAGCCGCGGGGCCAGCGCCCCGCGCCAGCGGTACTAGATCTCCGGCGACGGTTGGGTTTTGGGCTTCTCTTTGTCCTTGGTGGGCGGAACGGTGATGTCGTGTGCCGCGTCCGCGCGCGGCAACTCGACCTTGAATTCCTGCTCGCAGAGCAACTTCCCGCCCTCGCGGTCGAAGCCCGTCACCCGGATCACGGCCGGTCCGCCGCCGAAGCCCTTGCCGCCGGCCGCCGCCGTGTCGTACTGCCCGTCGCGAATGTTCGCGATCCCTTGCGGGCCGGAGTTCTTCTTCTCGCCGTCGGGGGTGATCAGCACGTCGCCGTACGGGATCGGCTTCCCGTCGAACGTGACCTTGCCCGATACGCGGAACCGCTGCTCCCCGGTGCTCCCGCACCCGGGGAGCGCCCACAGCCCCGCGCACAGTGCCGCGAACACGACGCCGCGCATTGCCGGTCCTCCGCTGGTTTGTGTGCGGGTCGTTAGTTGCCCGAAACCACTTCGCCCCCGGCCCGGCTCGCCATCGGGAGCAGGACGCGGTTCAGGTCGACGCTGGCGCTGAGGAACCGGACGCTCCCGTCGGCGAGCACGACGTTGCAGCCGTTTGTGTGGTTGCTCCCCGCGCTCATGCTGTTGTAGTTGCCGCCGCCGTTGTACTTGACCGTGTTCATCGCGTTACGCACGTTCTTGACCGCGGTGCAGTCGTTGTTCCACGCGCACCCGCGGGGCCACGCGCGGAGCGAACCGGGCGACGTTTCCAACCCGCGCCACGCCATCTCCATAACCATCAGGGTGCCGCTCGTGCCGTCGGAGATGCCGACGATTGTCACCCCCACCGGGACCGTCGGGGTCGCGCTGCTCACACTGGGGTAATACGGCAACACGCCCTCGCACGCCAAACCGCCTTGGCTCGAGGTGAGGCCGTTGACTTGGTACGCGGCCCCGGTGGTCGGGTTCGTGCCGATCGGCCCGGCGTTCCCGACGTAGTGGGTCGTGTACGCGTTCGTGCCGTTCACGTTGTCGATCGTGCTGCTCGAGAATTAGACTCGTTGCGCAATAGCGATCGATGGCCTATTCATAGGGTTATGACGAATTACGAGAAATTGCGTCGGAAGCCGTTGTTGTTCCGCATGTTCACGG
>VGZJ01000547.1 GCA_016872595.1 Planctomycetota bacterium | reverse complement strand
ACCGTTCGACCGTGGTCGGGACCTCATCCGGGTGCGAAAATCGTTGCGGACCACCCTTCGCGGGGGTACTTTGTGGCCGCACGGCCGATTTGCGTTTCCAGAGGCGTTCATCTGGGAAAGATCGGCTGAGCGAGTAGCACCGGACCGGCCACGAAAAGAGCCGGGCCCACCAGCGACGGAAGGTATCCGTTGCTGACGGGCCCGGCTCGGCGCTTGGTTGGAGCGCTAGTTCTTCTTCGGGTCGAACTTGCCCGGCACCATCGGGTTCTCGTCGCTGGGCGCCTTGTTCTTCGAGACCTCTTCCACCCAGCGCGCCCACTCCTTCGTGATGCCGGTGCGAACCGGGTCGGAGTCGTCGGTGCCGCTGTTGCGGACCACGAGTTTCCCGTCCGGGCGGACCATGAGCAGTTCGGTGCTCACGTCCTCTTCGAGCGTGCGCGTGCCGGGCACGACCTTCCCGTCGGCCTCGAACCGGAAGTTGGACTTGGTCTTCACCTTACCGCCCTCGAAGTCCACGAGGACCGACTTGGTGGAGAAGTCCACCATCCAGCCCTTCGGCTGCACTTTCGCGCCCTTCACGGGCGTGCCGGCGAGTTCGCGGAGCACGTACTTCTGGATCTCGGACGACCACAGCGGGAGCTTGATGTACTGCTTGCGGCCGACGAACTCGCCGCGGCCCACAGGCATCTCGGCCACGACCCACGCGCCGACCGGCTCGCGCTTCCCGCCGGCGTCGGTCTTGACCTGCTCGGTCCACGTCGCGACCTGCACCACGGCCTGATTGTCCTTCACTTGGAGCAGCCGGTTGAGCGCCTTCGTCTCTTCCTCCTTGGCGTCCGTGGGGTACTCCTTGTTGACCTGCTCGCGGTAGGCCTTTACGTCGCCGGCGTACAGGTACGACTCGGCCGGGACCGTGATGGGCGCGGTCTGGGTCCACGCGCTCTTGAGGGTCTGGTAAGCGGCCGTCGCGTACACCGGGTTGGCGACCAACTTCTCTTGGTTGTGGTTCGGGTTCCACATGCGCAGGCGGATCCGGTACTCGTAGGTGTACCCGGGTTCGACGTCGCTATCGACGAATCGCAGGAGGAAATTGTCGAGATCCATTGGCGTGGCCGCGGAGTTGCCGTAGCCCTCCGGGGGCTTGGGCATGCCGAGATTGCCCGCGCCCGCGCCGGGCATCGGGGGCGGCCCGCCGCCGGGCCCGGGTCCGCCCTTCGGCGGCTGACCACCGGCACCGGGCGGCATCAGGCCGAACTTCGACCCGTCGATCCCGAACCCGCCGGTCGTGTCGTCCTTCCGGCTCCCGTAGATCGACTTCGCTGGCTTGCTTCCGCTGAGCTTCAGGTACGTGTCCGATGGCGTCAGTTCCTTCTCGTTCGCCTTGCGCAACTTCTCGATGTTGTCCACGATGTCCTTGAGTTTGATATCCGGGTACTTGACGTTTAACTCTTTGGACAGTTGCGGGAGCGGCATCGCCAACATCATTTCCGGCTTCAAGAAGTACGGGATGAACCCGTCGTCGAAGTGGTCTTCGATCTTCTTGGTATCGATCCTGTTGATGTACATCTCCTCGAACTTGTAGTTGCCGCTCGTGTCTTTGGGGTCCTTCGGCTTCTGCGGCCAATCCTGAATAACCTTCGGCTGACCGTCCGGCCCGATACGTGTGACGCGGCGCTGCACCTCGAACCCGTCGTACCACGGCCCCCACTGCTTGGCCTCGGCGTCGGCCTTCTCGATGTCCGCTTTCTTGGCGGTCGCGGGCGGATTGGCGAGGCGCAAGGCGCGCTTGATCTCGTCGAGTTGCTTCTTGTACGGCACGACGGCGTGTACGGTCACGAGCCGGAGCGGGATGACCGTCAGGGCCGGAGTGTTCTTGTCCTTCGAGACGGCCGACTCGAGCTCCTTGAGCGGGATGTACTTAATGGCTTTCTCGTTGCGCTGGGCGTCCTGCTCGTAGGAGCCGCCGCCGGCCAACCCGTGCGGGCTGCCGCCCGCGCCGGGCATCGGGGGCGGGCCGCCCGCGCCGGGACCGGGGGGCGCGCCGG
>VGZJ01000546.1 GCA_016872595.1 Planctomycetota bacterium | reverse complement strand
GGACTCCGCACCATGCGGCATCCACGAATGCTCCATCTGAACCTCAGTTCCGCTGAAGCGAAAGCCCTAACTCGCCAATCTCTAACCAGTTCGGCAAGTCCAAGATGGCAACAGCACTGGGGTGAGGGTCCGGCGGGTCACTTCTTATTCGCGAACCGCACCGACCAGCGCCCGGATCGCGGCGCGTCCGTTTCGGGTAGGTTCGGCCACGCGGCGCGTTCCGTGTCGGGCGCGCCTTCCGCCTTGCAGGTCACTCCGTCCGGCCCTACACTGTCACCCCGACAGGAGAACGGCCGTGGCGATTCAACAGGGGGCGGGCGCGCCCGCCCCGACGAGCGCCCGGATTGCGGCGCGGATGTGGTCGGGGAGCGTCGGCCACGCGGCCGCGAGCGCGGCCAGTTCGGGGTCGGGAACCGCACCGGCGGGAAGTGCGCCGGATTCTGCGCCGCCCACTGCGCGTAATAGCGGTTTTCCCGAAGGTTTCGGGGGGGGTTCGAATCCCCATAGGGTCACTCTGCCACCCGATAGTGGGCAGTGGGCAGCGGACAGAAAAGGCGCTCGCCTTCGCTGCCCTCTGCTCACTGCCCACTACTCACTTTGAGGCCGCTGATGAGCAACATCCCGTGGTGGGGCTACGTCATTCTCGCGGGCCTCGCGTGGGGCACCTACGTGCCCATCATCTTCTACGGCGGAACCGAACTCACCACCAAGCCCGGCACCATCGGCGGGCGGCTCGCGTCCATCTTGTGCGTCGGCATCGCGTACTTCGTGATGGCGGTGGTGATCCCCGTCGTCCTGATGAGCCTGCGCGACGACGCCAAACCCAACTGGGAGAAGACGAACGGCCTCGTCTTCAGCTCGTTCGCTGGGGTCGCGGGCGCGGTCGGCGCAATCTGCGTGATCTTCGCGAGCAAGGCCGCCGTGGACACGGCGAAGGCCGAGGGGGTGAACCCCGCGACCTATCGCGTCTACATCGCCCCGCTGATCTTCGCGCTGGCCCCGGCCGTGAACACGCTCCTCAGCCTCGTGTGGCACCCGAAGCCGGGCGACCCGTGGCACTTCGGATTCGAAGTTCCCGGCTGGAAGCTCCCGGTCGGCATCGTGCTGGTCGCGGTCGGTACGTTCCTCGTGCTGAAATCGAAGGAAGATATGGAAGCGGCGAAGGGCGGGCCGAAGCCGCCCGCGGCCCAGGCCGCGCCGGTCGACGGCACCAACCCCGCGCCGGCGGGCGGCTCGTGACCCCCGCGGACGCGGTCGCGCGGCTCAACACGGTCCTCGCGCACGCGTGGATGATCCGCACCTTTCTGAAGCACGCGGACGAGGTTCAGGACAACGAGGGAATGCTGGACGTGCCGCGGACGCTGTACGACAGCATCCGCGCGGTCGAACCGGCCCGCGAGCGCGGCGACCACGGCGATTTCCTGCGCCGTCTCAAGGGCAAGCTGCCCAAGCTGCGCCGGGTCGCCGATCACTTCAGCGCGCACTTCAAGGAGTTCTCGCCGCACACCAACTTCGAGATGGCCGCCGCGAGCCTGCTCGGTGTGGTGCGACACATGGAAGAAATCTTCGCCGCGCTCGATTGGACCGAGGTGGCGAAGCTGATTCAAGACGGCCGGGATAAACCCGGCCGCTCGCAAGACGACGCGCGCGACCCGCTCGACGACATCGAGATTCCCGAGGTGTGACCGCGGGCGCGGTGGTCAGAAAGCGTGCGCGCTGTGCAGAATCAACACAGTGTACGGAATTGCGGTTGAGTGCGATCCGCCGGGCGGTATCATCGCGGGCCGACGTTTCCCACGAGGCCCGCACCATGACCGTGTTCGAAATCATTGCGGCACTGCTCACGCTGGCCGCCGTTTTCAGCTTCCTCAACTTCAAACTGCTGAACCTGCCCCCGGCCATCGGCCTCATCCCCTATTTCCCAGATGACCTTCGACTTTCGGCATGGCATGTGCGCCGGAACCCTGGGATTCCCAGCGTTTCTGCCTCTTTCCTGCCGAAATGACCGAGGAACCCAATGGGTGACCGCCGAAATGACCCCCTGCGTGTGGATTTCGACCGCGAGATCAAGTTGGAGTTCCACGGCTCGACC
>VGZJ01000545.1 GCA_016872595.1 Planctomycetota bacterium | reverse complement strand
TGGCGCCTCAAGCATCGTTACCGATGCGCAAAAGTCGACCTCTCGTCGGCAGGCGTTCCCGTCGCCGCCGCTCGTCGATCGCGTCGCGGTTCGCGCGGCGATTGATTAGCACCGGTCTTACGGCCGAGCCGAAGCGCAGATCCCTACGCTCAAGCTGGTCATGATTCCGACATGAGCGAGAGCTGGATTTTCGCACGGCGGTCAGTGAACTTTGCGCGCGGCTGAAGGAGGTCGTCATGAAGTCCATCAAGATTGTGACGTGGAATCTCGAATGGTTCGGGATGCTGCTCGCGGGGCGGGCGCGGACCATGAATGGCAAGGTCGCGAGCACGGCGACGGCGAAGGCGGCGCTGAAAGCGCAGCGTCGGCGGATTGCCGAGGAACTTCGGACGATCGGGCCGGACATTCTATGCCTGCAAGAGGGGCCGAAGGACGTCGCGCTGCTCGAGAAGTTTTGCGCCCAGGATCTGTTGGGCGAGTGGGTCGCAATCAAGCGGCCGTCGGGCGATCCCTACGAGATTGGAGGCGAGCAGTACATCTGGTTCCTGGTGCGAGCGGCGCTCGCGCCCTCGTTGTCGCCACAACTATTGCCTGTCAGCCGCTGGGTCGAGGCCACCAAGAGCGTGAGCATCGACGGCGAGCAAGGCGAGAAGTGGCCGGTTCGACACCCATGGCTCACCACGCAGGGTGGCAAGGCCGTCACAGCGCATGGCCACTACCGGCATCCACAGGTTCTGACCTGCCAAATCGGCGGGCGACGCGTCGACTTTGTCGGGTTGCACTTGAAGTCGAAACGGACAGAGGAGTACGACCGCGCCGCCAAGCTTCGTCGGAAGCCGCAAGACGAGCGCAGCAACACCGAGCAGGAGATTCTCGAGCGCGTCGAGGCGAATGCGGTAGCAGCCCGCATCAAGCTCACGACCGAGGCGACCAACGTGCGCCACTACATCGACGCCCGCTTCGAGGATGAGCCGAATCCGTACATCTTCGTGCTTGGAGACCTGAACGACGGGCCGGGCAAGGAATACTTCGAGCGCGTGCATCTGTTCCACGATCTCGTGGGCAACCTGCAGGGTGACGTTTTCTTCGCACGGCGATTCCTCAATCACTGCCTGTTCGACTACATGCCGACCGGTGATGATAGCTATCGATGGTCCGTACGGTTTGTCGATGCATGGGAGCCCGAGCGCGATCCGCGGATCCTGCTCGATCACATTCTATTCACGCAGCCACTCACTGCGGATGAATCGCCGCTGCGGGTGCATGCGAACGCGGGTCGCGTCGAACACGAGGCTCACACGGAAGCGAACAAGTCGTTCGCTGGCGGAGAAGGGACCTCGGATCATCGGCCCGTGTCGTGCTTGCTTACCGTCGCGTGATCGAGCCGTTACCGCAGGCGCTGGGCGACCGGATCAACGGTTGTGGAACGCGGATCGATCGAGTCGCGGCCTGCGAAAGCGCCGGAATCAGTTCTCGTTGCGGCGATCACGAAGCGGACCGACAGGTCAAGGTTGCTGCGGCCCGCGTCGGTCCGGTCAATCGCTTGGATCAATGCGTAAGCATACGCATGGCGAAGGCAAGGTCGTCTTGTAGTCTCTTGTGACCTCGGCATTACTCGGACGGATAGGCTAGCCCCTCGCACTTTGCCGCCCGTTTAATTGCATTTGCCGAAGCTTGGAACCGAGGCCTTCGGGGCTGCTCGACTCGTGAGAGCCGGCAGCCCCAATTTTCGCCGGACTATGCCGAGCACACGGCGATTGCCGACAGGGTAAGGCAAGAGGGCAACCCTCAGACTCCGGAATGAACCAAATCCCACCGCACTACAGGGTCCTCCGGCGCGGAGACCCCGCGCCTTGGTTCCGACAGCGCTCGACCAGCAGCGAGGGCTTCAACTTCGACACCGTAGCGGGTCGCTGGCTCGTGCTGTGCTTCTTCGGGTCCGCAGCAGACGATCTCAGCCGCGAAGCCTTGCGGCTGATCGACGAGCGCCGTGAGGAGTTCGACGACGAGCATGCCTCGTTCTTCGGGATCAGCCTCGATCCTGCGGACGAGAAGGAGCGGCGAGTCGGGCAGCAGCTACCGGGTGTACGGATGTTCTGGGACTACGACGGGAGGA
>VGZJ01000544.1 GCA_016872595.1 Planctomycetota bacterium | reverse complement strand
GAACCAAACGGGCACGTCGCCCACGGTTTCGGGGTATCGCAGGTAGAGCGCGGTCACGAGCTTTCGGGCGTCGGCCAGCGCGTCGGCCGGGTCGGTGCGGTCGATGTCGAGGAGCAACCACCGACACCAGCACGGCCCCGCGAACCCGGCGACGGACTGCCGGTTCGCGGCGTAATGCGCGGGCATCTCCGGGCCGAAGGCGAAGTGACTCAGGTACGCTTCGCCGGTGGCGTCGCGGTCGATCATCGCGCCGTCGGCGTAGGCGGCGAGCAAGTCGCCATGCCGCACGAGGGCGCGGGGGGAGGTCGGCGCGCCCGAAACGAACGCGCCGACGTTGAACGGCGTCGGGGTCACTTCGGCCCCCCTTCGCCTTGTCCGGGCAGCATGAACGCGGCGGCCGGCGATTCGACCACGCGCACGAGGTCGATGCGCTTGATGTCGTTGCGTTCGATGCCGTCGTCCCCGCGCTGGAGCGCGACCACGAGCCGCACCAGGTATTCCCGGCCCGGTTCGGGGAACGGGGACAGCAGCTTCGCGGTACTGGTCAGCCCGAACGCGCTCAGGGCGAGTTTCGCGTACCCCACCGCTTTGGGGCCGAACGTCCAGGTGCGAATGATCGTCTTCCCGGCGTTCGGCCCCTCGGTCACTTCGAAGCGCAGCCGGTAGGCGTCGGCCCCGGCCTTCGTTGAGCAGTATTCCCCCCGCAGCACGCGGGCGGAGTAGATGCCCGCCGGAACCGGCGTGAAGTCTGGCGCGGGCGCGGCGCTATCGAATGCGTCGATACCCCCGGCCGGCTTGCCGTTGGGAATGGCGTTCGTGAAGTCCATGATCGAAACTCCGAATGCGGCGACGTGCGCGCCCCCGGCCACGCGCCAGGGGTGAGCGCGTCGCGGTGGCGGGTCAGATGGCGTAGTCGAGGGGGGCGGGGTCGTCGGGCAGATCGGAGCCGTCGGGCAGCTCGGGATTGTCGCGCAACCAGCACTCCGCCTCGGAGCGGTCGCGGATCGCCCACACGTCGAGCTTGCGGGCGTGCGACTCGGGCCGGCGGGAGTGCTTTCGGCCGCCGGTCGGGACTGTTACGTGATAATCGGTCGCTAGTGTCCGAACCGCGCTCCCGACCACACGCGGATCAATGCCGGGCGGGATAGGAACCACGGCCCGCACCGCGTCGGAGATATCCGGCCCAAAGTCGAGCAGGTGGCGCACGAAGGCGCGTTGGAGACGGCGCACGAGGGCGGGCCGGTGGACGCGGAGCCGGTTCAGGGCGGCGTCGCGGCGCGCTTCGCCCTCCCCGGCGTTCCCGATGGGTGATAGAATCAACATTGGATCTACCTATCGCAACGGGTCGGGGTTGCTTGGCGGCACCCGGCCCGTTGCCCTTTCATGTGAGAGTTAACGGGATGTCACTTCCGGGCGGCGCGACGCGCCTCCCACGTTTCGCGGTCGGGCGCGCCGGCGTCGAGCCATGCGCGAATCTCACTCACTCGCCAGACCACGCGGCCCCCGATGCGGACGGGCGCGGGCAGTTTGCCGGCGGCGTCCCACGTCCGCACGGTGCGGATGCCGGCGCAGAGCATCACGGCCAGGCGGCGCGCATCGACCACGAGGGGCGGGCCGGCGGGGTCGGCGGGCGGATCGGCAATGGGAGCGCGAAGGGGGATGATGTCAGCCACGGCCGCACCCCTTCGCCTCGGGGGTGGGCGCGGGCAGCCGGTCGGCGGTGGCGACGGGCAGTCGCAGCCGGTCGGCGAGTTCGAGCAGGATGCGGAGCCGTTCGGCGAGCGTCAGCGTTTCGGTGAGCCGTTGCCGAATCGCGTCCGGCGACGGAATCACGGCGAGCGGATCGTAGGGTTTGCGCGGCAAAGGGTTGCCCTCCGAAGGATCGGACGGAGGGCATTATTGCGGATGTGGAGGGCGCTAATCGGGAGCGGAACGGGCTTTAATTGCAGACACTTTCAAGCCCCTATTTCCCAGATGACCTTCGACTTTCGGCATGGCATGTGCGCCGGAACCCTGGGATTCCCAGCGTTTCTGCCTCTTTCCTGCCGAAATGACCGAGGAACCCAATGGGTGACCGCCGAAATGACCCCCTGCGTGTGGATTTCGACCGCGAGATCAAGTT
>VGZJ01000543.1 GCA_016872595.1 Planctomycetota bacterium | reverse complement strand
ACCTTGTCGAACTCGTCGGCCGAGAGCCCCGTGAACATGCGGAACAACAACGGCTTCCGACGCAATTTCTCGTAATTCGTCATAACCCTATGAATAGGCCATCGATCGCTATTGCGCAACGAGTCTATTATATTGACCTCGATTGAGGATCCGTGGTGGACCCTGATGACTCCACGAGTTGAATTTTCTCCCAATCGTTTCCAGTGGAAATGTTTGGGGAGATCGATGCCGGCTTCGGGTCAGTTTCCGTCTGCACTCGGCCACTGTCAAGCACTTTTTCCTCCTCCAAGCCGGTCGTCGCCGTCGTCGCGGTCGCGCCGACCGCGCCCGCGCGGGGCGTCGTAGTCGTCCTCGTCGTCTTCGTCGTAGTAGTCGGTCGCGGGCGTCGCCGCCAACCGCGCGCTGAACCCGGCCACCTTGCTCCAGTAGATGATCCAGCAAATCAGCGCCGCCAACCCGCACACGATGCCGAGCAGCGGGATGATCAACCCGCACACGATGCCGAGCAGCGGGATGATGCCCGCGAGGTTCAGCGCCAGCGACGTGATGCCGATGGTCTGCGCGTAGTCTTCGCCCTTGCTGTGCCGCCCGCGGGCGCGGAACTCGTTGGTCAGCGACGACGACACCCGAATCACCGTGATGAAATGCCACACGATGTTGAACAGCGGGATCAGGTTCAGCCACACCATCCCCGGTTCCATCGTCCGGTTCTGCGGCCGGCACCGCGACAGCGCCTTCTGGAGCGTGAGCAGGAAGAAGATGTAAATCAGCAGCACGACCGCGATGACCGCGATCACCGCCTTGATGATGATGACAAAAAGTTCTGAAAGTTCTTCCGACATCGGAGCCTTTCGCTTCGGGTGGGCGGACCTGCACAGCGGCAGGACACTAGTTCACAAAGTCCAGATCGTAAAGCGGCGCGAACGGAACGCAACAGAAAAGCGCGCAAAATGTGTATCGAAAACGCGGGGGCGTTGTGCCGAGTTTCTCAGCGTCGCAACCGACACGCCACAAACGAAAAGCGCCGCGCATTCGCGCGGCGCAGGAAGCGACCCGAACGGGGCAGGGTGCTCAGGCGGCTTGAGTGGCGGGCAGGCGGGCACGCACGGAATCCGGTTCGCGCTCCGCGAGAATCGTTTGCAGCCGCGCGTAACGGGCTACCGCCGTGCGCTCTTCCACCACCCGCCGCGCGTGCAGCACGCCGGGTACGATCAGCAGCAGGTTCTTCGGCACCGCGGCGGGCGCGACGCACAGAACCGCGAGGGGCGGGCACAGGAACGAGAGAAGAGAGAGCATGATGAAACTCCGAAACCGAGGATGAAGCAAAATACCGCCGAGATATCTACACCTTAACGGACGACCGGTTAGAAGCCGGTTAACCGTTACTGAACACACGGTGAGAGTTTCGTCTGAAGATTCGGTCGCGGGGATCGTAGATTTCAGGCGTTTTGGGCGAACTGTGCGGGCGAGATCGGTTCGGAGCCGTGAAACGCGCCTACCGCGATCGGGCGGTAGCCCGGCGCGGCGAACGTGTGGGTCGGGTTCTCGAACGGCTCCGGTCGCGCGGTTCGCGCCGCGACCGGATTCGCGCGGGGGAACGAAAGCCCCTGCAGTCGGCACCGCGTGTGCCGACTGTTGAATAGTATACGTGAGTTCAATTCGTGTCAACAGGGGTTGGGTCAGTCGAGCGGTTTAGGCGTATGTGCGCCGGTCCAACCGAGCGGCGGCACCTTGTTGCTCTGCGCCATGACCTTCATCAGATACCGCGCGGCCGGGTCGGCGTGGAAGTGATCGTCGAGGGCCGCGTGCGCGTCGGCCCACTTGCCTTTTGCGAACAGGTCCAGCGCTACTTTCCACGAGTTCAGGTTCGCCCGGAAGCCGTTCTCCGTGAGCCACGACGGGTAGCCGGCGATCGGTTCGCGCGGCACCAGTTCGTGAACCGTCAGCGGGTTCTTCACCCCGCGCGGTACGACGGTGCCCAGCGGGCGCGTGCGGAACTGCGCGCCGTTCGGGTCCGCGTTGCCCGATCTTTCCCAGATGAACGCCTCTGGAAACGCAAATCGGCCGTGCGGCCACAAAGTACCCCCGCGAAGGGTGGTCCGCAACGATTTTCGCACCCGGATGAGGTCCCGACCACGGT
>VGZJ01000542.1 GCA_016872595.1 Planctomycetota bacterium | reverse complement strand
GGCGGCGCTCAAGGCCGCGGGCGCGGCCCCCAAGTACACCGAGTACCCGAAGGTGGGGCACAACAGTTGGTCGCCGGCGTTCGAGGAGAAGGAGTTCTGGAACTGGCTGTTCGCCCAGAAGCGCCGCGCGAAGTGATCGCGGTCCGCGCTCGCCTTCCATTCCCGCGCCCGCGTCGGTACAACACCGGGTACGAAGCGTACCGGCACTCGCGGGGGCGGTCATGGCGGAGCAGGCGAAGTTCGTCGGGCTGGACGTGGGCGGGACCACGATGAAGGCGGCCGTCGTCACCGACACCGGGGTTCCGCTGTCCAAGCCCGTCGTGCTGGACACCAACCCCGAGCGCGGCCAAGACGCGGGGCTAGAAACGATGTGCGAGGCGATCCGCAAAGCGGTCGCCGCCGCCAACCTGACAATGGCCGACATCGCGGCGATTGGCGTCGTCACGCCGGGCCTCATGGACATCAAGGCCGGGCTGATCCTCGACCCCCCGAACCTGAAGCCGTGGAAGAACGTGCCCGTGCGCGACCACGTCGCGCGGGCCTTCGGCAAACCGACCGCGTACCAGAACGACGCGAACGCCGCGGCCTACGGCGAGTTCTGGGTCGGGGCCGCCAGCGACGCCAAGAGCATGGTGCTGTTCACCCTTGGCACCGGCGTCGGCGGCGGCATCATCATCGACGACACCATCATCGAGGGCGAGCACAGTCACGGCGGCGAGCTGGGTCACATGCGCATCGCCATGCCCGACACCGGGCGGCAGTGCGGGTGCGGCGCGCGCGGGTGCCTCGAGGCCTACGCCAGCGCCACCAACGTCGTGCGCCGCGCCCGCGAGGACATGGCCTGCTGGCGCGGCCCGGCGAGCAAGCTCCGCGACTACTACACCGCCAACGACGACGACTTCACCGCGAAAGTCATTTTCCGCCACGCCGCCGAGGGCGACGAACTGGCCATCAAGGTGGTGGACGACACCGCGTACTACCTCGCGCTGGGCGCGTGCGCGGTCATGGCGACCGTGGACCCCGAAATGATCGTGTTCGGCGGCGGGATGGTCGCGGCCGGCGAGTGGTTCCGGTCCAAGATCGACGCCTACGTGAAGCGCTACGGGCTGCCGTTCCCGACCAAGAGCGTGAAGATCGCGTTCGCCTCGCTGGGGTCGGACGCCGGGTTCATCGGCGCGGCCGGGTGCGCGAAGATGCTCGTTCAGAAGAAATAACACGTCCTCCGTTCCGCGTTCTACGTTCCAAGTTGAAACCCGGTGCCGGAACGTGGAACTCGGAACGTGGAACTCGGAACTTCCTTCATGCCCGACTGGGACGACACCGACGCGCCCGGCGCGCCCGCGCCGGCGGAGCGCACCGTCGAGGAACTCCAGCGCGTCGCGCGCTACCAGCGGTGGATCGTGTCCGTGGTGCTCGCGCAGCTCGCGCTCTGGGGCGGGGTTCTGCTCCTCGCGCTGCTCGGCGACCGCTTCACGGAGTCGCCGCGGTTCGCGGTCGTCCTCACCTTCATCCTCGGCGGCGTCGGCGCGATCTACGTGTTCATGCTGTGCTGGGAACTGAAGCGCGGCGGGGTCGTGGCGCTCATGTTCGGCGCGGCGACCGTCGTGCCCCTGATGGGGCTGCTCGTCCTCACGCTGGTGAACGGCTACGCGACAACCGAACTACGCAAGAACGGCGTGCGCGTCGGCATGTTCGGCGCGAGCCAAGCGGACGTGGCCGCCCGCCGCTCGCCCTACGACGAGGACGAAGACGCCGGTTGGTGAGCGCGGTCACTTCTGCGGCGGGAGCGTCGCCGGGATTGGCGGTAGCGGCAGCGCCGGGGCGGGCGGGGGCGCGTCCGGCGGTAGCACCACCGAGGGCAACTCCGGCTGGAACGGCGGCAGCGTCGGAACGTAGTCCGGGGCGCGCGGCGCGGGCCGAGGTTCGGTCACGACGGTTGTGGGCGGCGGTACGGTCGGTGTCGGCCCCGGCAGCACCGGGATCGTCACCGCGGGCCGCTTCGCCACCGGCGGCTCGGCGGTCGCGTTCGGTATCGGCGGCGGGCCGAACCCGAACGCCGGGCGCGCCGGCCCGCGCCCCAGCGCGAACAGGTCGCCCAAGAACGAGGAGCGCGGCACGCGCGGCCCGGCCGGTTGCGACACCGGC
>VGZJ01000541.1 GCA_016872595.1 Planctomycetota bacterium | reverse complement strand
GAACATGCGGAACAACAACGGCTTCCGACGCAATTTCTCGTAATTCGTCATAACCCTATGAATAGGCCATCGATCGCTATTGCGCAACGAGTCTAATGATGCGGTTGCGCGCCGGGAACATGCCCGGTTGCGGGGGCACCGTCATCGGCGTTTCGGTGACGAGCGCGCCCTGCTTCAAGACGGCGTCGGCGAGGTCGGCGTGTTCGGGCGGGTAAATCTTCGACAGCCCGCCGGCCAGCACCGCGATGGTGCGCCCGCCGGCGTCGAGCGCGGCCCGGTGCGCCGCGCCGTCGATCCCGCGCGCGAGGCCGGAAATCACGGTGAACCCGGCGCGCACGAGGTCGCGCGCGAGCTGCTCGGCCACGCGCCGCCCGTACGCGGTGCACCCGCGCGAGCCGACGATGCCGATGGCGTTGGCGTCGGCCGGAGCCCACGTGCCGCGCATGTAAATGAGCGGCGGCGGGGCCACCACGCGCGCCAGCGGCGGCGGGTAGTCGGGCCAGCCCAGCGGTACCGCGCGCACGCCGAACTCGTCCAGCAGTTCGAGTTCGCGCGTAATATCGACGGCGCGCAGCGCGCTCGCGAGGGCCGGGGCCAGCTTCTCGCCGATGTGCGGGAGCGCGAGCAACTCGCTGACGGTCGCGCGCCGCGCCGCGGCCGGCGAGCCGAACCGGTCGAGGAGCGCCGCGGTCAGCTTCGGCCCCAACCCCGGCACGAGCGCGAGGGCGAGGTGCGCGTGAAGCTCGTCGGTCGTGGGGGCGTCGGGCATGGGGGTACGATACCCGATTGGCGGCGCGCCCGATATACCCGAACTGTGCCCGCTGGCACCGGGCGGCCGGATCGCGCATAATGCGGCCACCTAGCGGACCCCAAGGAGGCGGCCGTGTTCGGCAACGGGAACAACAACAAGTGGAAGCTGTTCAGCGGGCGCGGCAACCGGGCGCTCGCGGAGGGCATCGCCGCCAAACTCGGCGGGCCGCTCGGGAAGGTCACGCTCAACGACTTCCCCGACGGCGAGACCAGCGTGCGCATCGAAGAGGACGTGCGCGGGCGCGACGTGTTCGTCGTCCAGCCCACCTGCACGCCGGTCAACCAGAACCTGATGGAACTGCTCATCATGCTGGACGCGTTCAAGCGCGCCAGCCCGGCCCGCATCACCGCGGTGCTGCCGTACTACGGGTACGCGCGCCAAGACCGCAAGGACAAGGGCCGCGTGCCCATCTCCGCGAAGCTGGTCGCCAACCTCATCACCCGCGCCGGGGCCGACCGCGTCCTCGCCCTCGACCTGCACGCGGCCCAGATTCAGGGGTTCTTCGACATCCCCGTCGATCACCTGTACGCGGTGAAGGAACTGGCGCGCCACATCCGGAGCCTGAACATCCCGCAGGACGAACTGGTCGTCCTCAGCCCGGACGAGGGGAGCATTAAGAAGGCGCTCGACTTCAACGGGCACGTCGGCGGCAAGCTGACCATCGCCAACAAGCGCCGGAGCAGCGCCACCGAGATCAAGCACGACCACATGATCGGCGCGCCGGTCGAGGGGAAGACGGTCGTCATCTACGACGACATGATCTCCACCGCGGGCACCATCGTGGGCGCGGTGAACGCGGCGAAGGCCGCGGGCGCGAAGCGGGCGTTCGTGTGCGCAACGCACGGCGTCCTGTCCGGCCCGGCCATCGAGCGCCTGCGCGCCGCGCCCATCGACCAGCTCGCCATTACCGACAGCATCCCGCTGCCGCCGGAGAAGCAGTTGCCGTTCATCAAGGTGGTCACGGTCGCGACCCTCATCGCCAACGCGATCCACCGCATCCACGGGAACGAGTCCATCAGCGAACTGTTCAAGGACGAGCCGCCGGTCGGGAAGGCGTAACGTGGCCGCGCCGCACGGCCCCCGCTAGGCTGAGCGCATTCCGACCCCCGGCGGTGTGGCGATGGCGAAGATCCGCGTTCGGTGCCCGGCCTGCGATTCCGACCTCGAACTGGACGAGTCCCACGAGGGGCAAGAGGTCGAGTGCGGGAGCTGCCTGCACCTGTTCGTCGCGCGCTACGCCGGCCCCGCGCCGGCGGCCGGCGGGACGGTTCCCGGCCTCGCGCCGCCCGCGCCGCCCGCGCCGCCCTTGCGCCGCGCCCCCGACCCCGAAGACGATGATGA
>VGZJ01000540.1 GCA_016872595.1 Planctomycetota bacterium | reverse complement strand
ACCTTGTCGAACTCGTCGGCCGAGAGCCCCGTGAACATGCGGAACAACAACGGCTTCCGACGCAATTTCTCGTAATTCGTCATAACCCTATGAATAGGCCATCGATCGCTATTGCGCAACGAGTCTATTCGCACCAAGGCTTCGAGCGTGACGACGCGGAACGAGTCGCCGGGTTCGCTCTCGGTCAAGTCCCGGGCCGGCAGCAGGTACTCCTCGCACACATTCTCAGAAGCAAAGATGACGTGAACCGCGTCGCGGGCTTTGGCCCCCGCGCCGTCGAGCTCAAACTTGCGGATCGAAGTGGTCATGACTTTCACCCCGTTACCGCGCCTTCGCTCGCGGACTTGACGAGCTTCGCGTACTTGGCGAGCACGCCGCGTTCGACACGCAGGGCGGGGGCCGTCCACTTGCCCTTGCGCGCTTGTAGTTCCACGTCCGGGACGTTCAGCGTGAGTTGCTTGTTGTCGGCGTCGATGGTGATGCTGTCGCCGTCTCGCACGAGCGCGATCGGGCCGCCGGTCCACGCCTCGGGCGCGACGTGGCCGACCACGAGGCCGTGCGTGCCGCCGCTGAACCGGCCGTCGGTGATGAGGCCGACGCTCTCGCCCAACCCCTGACCCATCAGCGCGCCGGTGATGCTCAGCATCTCGCGCATGCCGGGGCCGCCGACCGGCCCCTCGCCGCGGATCACCACCACGTCGCCGGCGACGATCTTCCGCGCCTTGATCGCCTCGAAGCACGCTTCCTCGCCGTCGAACACCTTCGCCGGGCCGGTGATGCTGCGTTGCTTCAGCCCCGCGACCTTCGCGACCGCGCCTTCCGGCGCGAGGTTGCCCTTCAGCACGACGATAATGCCGTGGTCGAACATCGGCTTCTCGAACGGGTGGACGACGCGCTGTGTCTTGGCGAACACGCTCGGCACGTCCGCGAGATTCTCAGCGAGCGTGCAGCCGGTCACGGTGATGCAGTCGCCATGCAGGTAGCCCTTGTCGAGCAGCGCGCGCAGCACGGCCGGCGTGCCGCCGACGCGGTACAGGTCGAACATCACGAACTGCCCGCCCGGTTTCAGGTCGGCGAGGTGCGGCACCTTCGCGCCCAGCCGGTCGAAGTCTTCGAGCGCCCACGGCACGCCGGCCTCGCGCGCGATTGCCATCAGGTGCAGCACGGCGTTCGTACTGCCACCGAGCGCGAGGACGAAGGTGTAAGCGTTCTCCAAGCTCTTGCGCGTGATGATGTCGCGCGGGCGGATGTTCTTCGCCACGAGGTTCACGACCGCTTGGCCGGCGCGGAACGCCTCGCGCTCCTTCGCCGCGGTCACGGCCGGGTTGCTCGCCCCGTAGGGCAGGCACAGGCCCATCGCCTCGATCGCGCTCGCCATCGTGTTCGCGGTGTACATGCCGCCGCACGAGCCGTGCCCGGGGCAGCTCTCGCATTCCACCTTGTGCAGCGTCTTCGCGTCGATCTTGTCCGACTGGAACTTCCCCACGGCCTCGAAGATGGAGACGATGTCCACGTCTTCGCCGCTCGGCCCGACCCCGGGCATGATGCTGCCGCCGTACACGAACACGCTCGGCACGTTCAGCCGCGCCATCGCCATGATGCAACCGGGCATGTTCTTGTCGCACCCGCCGTAGGCGACGAGGCCGTCGTGGTTCATGGCCCCGCACACGGTCTCGATGCTGTCCGCGATCACCTCGCGCGACACGAGCGAGTACCGCATTCCCTTGTGGCCCATGCTGATTCCGTCGGACACGGTCGGTGCCCCGAACGTCTGTGGCACGCCGCCGGCGGCGCGCACGCCCTCGCGCCCCTTTCCCGCGAGCCGGTCGAGGTGTGCGTTGCAGGGCGTGATGTCGCTGAACAGCGACGCGACGCCGATCACCGGCTTCTCGAAGTCCTCGTCCGTGAATCCCACCGCGCGAAGCATTGCGCGGTTCGGGGCGCGGCCGGGGCCGCCGGTGGTGGTGAGGCTCGTTCGCGTAGAACCGTTAAACATGGCGCATCCCTAATAGTCGGCGCGCACGCGCGTGTGCGACCGGCGCAACCGTTGGATTCGTTATCGCAACGGCGTTCGCGCCGGCCACAAGCGGGCGTGCGGATTCCGGCGGGAGCATCAATCCGGGTACCAGCGGCTGAACAAATCAACGATCCGCGAGAGGG
>VGZJ01000539.1 GCA_016872595.1 Planctomycetota bacterium | reverse complement strand
CCGGATCGGCGTGGTGAGCGCTGTGCCTGCCATCGGTCCCGCCTCCTTCCTCCTTGGCTCCAACACCAAGTAGGGGAGGCGTTTCCGTTTCAACTGTCAAGTAACTTCCACACTGGGTGAACTCCAGTGAAGCTCAAAGCGCCCGCGAGCCGGGAGCGGAGCCGGTGCGCCAACGAAAAACCCTCGCCGACAATCGCTGCCAGCGAGGGTTTTCGGGTTATCGGAGTGGAGCGAAGGAGAGTCGAACTCCCGACCTCTTCGTTGCGAACGAAGCGCTCTACCAACTGAGCTATCGCCCCGACCAATTCTGGACGCGCGCCCGGGGTAGTGGGTTCGCGCCCGAACTTCCCACATCATAAAGCGCGAACCGCCCGCGGCAAGGGGGACTTGTCGGCGCACTTCGCGGACACATTCGCGGTACGTTCTACAATCCCCGAACAGAGGGGGGCCGACGCGCATGCGCCTGCTCGTGGTCGCGGACATTCACGGCAACCGGGCCGCGCTCGACACCGTTCGCGAGCCGCACGACGCCTGCGTGTGCGCCGGCGATATTGTCGATTACGGCCCCGAACCGGCCGCGTGCGTCGAGTGGGTCCGCGCGAACGCCGCGTACTGCGTCCGCGGCAACCACGACCACGGCGCGGCCCAGAACGTCGAGATCCCCGGCACCGGCGGGTTCCGGTACCTCACGTCGGTCACGCGCCCGCACTCGGTCGCGGCCCTCGCCCCGGACCAGCGCCGCTACCTCGCCGACCTGCCCACGTCGCGCCTGTTCACCCGCGCCGGCAAGCGGTTCCTCGTCGTTCACGCCACCCCGCGCGACCCGATGGACGAGTACGCCCCGGCGGAAGAGAACTTCTGGAGGCCGCGGCTCGCGGGGCTGAACGTCGATTACGTCATCGCCGGGCACACGCACCAGCCGTACACGCTGCGCGTGGGCGGCACGCTGGTCGTGAACCCCGGCAGCGTCGGCCTGTCGCGCGACGGCGACCCGCGCGCCGCCTACGCGATCATCGACGGCGATGAGGTGCAGTTGAAGCGCGTCGAGTACCCGATTGAAGACACGATCCGCGCGGTCGAGGCCGCGACCGCGGACGCGACCGCGCGGCAGATGCTCGCGGACATCTTCCGCACGGGCGGGATGCCGACCCGGTGGCTCCGCCCCGGCAACGGCAACGGGAACGGGAACGGGAACGGCGCGCACTGAGCGCCGGCGCGCAGTTCCCCTTGCGTGCCGCGCGCTATCGGCTATACCGCGGGCCGATCCGAAGACGAGGGGAACACACATGCGGGCGCTGTTCGCCCTGCTCGCCGGCGCGCTGATGGTCGCCGCGACCGGGTGCTATCACGACAAGTACGACGTCCTCGGCGACACGAAGGAGCGGTACAACCTGCCGCCCGACGAGCCGCGCTACAACCAAGCGGAGACCGCGACCTACCGCGCGCCGCCCCCGGTGAAACAACAGGAGACGCTGACCTCGCGCCCGCGCGGCACCCCCGGCGGACCGGGCGGGTTCTAACGGCCGTAGCGGTCGCGGCGCGGGCCGGGCGCGGCGGTTGTGGCCGCCGTTGCGCCGGTAACGGTTCGCCACGTCGCTCCGTTCGCCCATTCTCCCGAAACTTCCCCACCGGACAGGCGGCACGTTCGATCATGGCGTAAGCCCCGCACTCGGGGCCCTACGCCGTGGAGTTCCGCTCGTGTCGCGCACCCGGTTTCGGCTCGCCGCTCTGTTGCTCGCGTTCGCGTCGGCCCCGGCCGTCGCCGGCCCCGGTTTGCTGAAAGGCAAACCGCGCACCGACGGCGCGCGCGTGCCCGCGCTCCTCGAAACGCTCAAGAACGATCCCGACGAGAAGAAGCGGAAGGCCGCGGCCACCGACCTCGGCCGGGCCGACGCGCGTCTGCTCCCCGAAGTGGTGCCCGGTCTCGTCGCGGCGCTCCAGAAGGACGCCGCGCCCGCGGTGCGGATGGAAGCGGCCGACGCCATCAGTTCGCTGGACGCGGTGTTCCCGGTCGCGGGCGTGGCGCTGGAAGGGGCCGCGAGTTCGGACGCCTCACCGCTGGTGCGGCTGGCCGCGAAGAAGGCGCTGTGGGAGTACCACCTGAACGGGTACCGCAGCCCGAAGGGTGCGGACGGGGTCGCGGCGCAAACGGTGGAGCCGCCGTTCGCCAGCCCCGCGGGGCCGCGCCC
>VGZJ01000538.1 GCA_016872595.1 Planctomycetota bacterium | reverse complement strand
GCCCGCCGAGGTGCATCGGTCAGAAAACCGAAGACCCTTGGAGAAGTAAGAAACGCGAGCGAACGCTCGAGGGCCAACCCACTTCGCGGGAAGCCCGATTTTGGTCTAGACAATGGGGTCCACCATAGTCGTCGAGGAACCGGCGCAGGTCGTCGGCGAGGTCCGCGGCGCTGGCGTACCGCCGCGCCGGGTCCTTTTCGAGGCACTTCATCGTGACCGCGGCGAGGTCGCGCGGCACACCGGGGCACACGGCGCGCACGTCCGGCGGCTGCTCGTTCACCACCTTCAGCAGCACGCTCATCGGCTCGCCGGTGAACGGGGGCCGCCCGGACAGGCACTCGAACAGGATCGCCCCCAGCGCGTACACGTCCACCGCGGGCGTGAGGTTCCGCGCGCCGCCGGCCTGCTCCGGTGCCATGTACTGGGGCGTGCCCATCACCAGCCCGGTCTGGGTCAGGTCCGCACCCGCCTCCTGCGTGAACTTCGCGAGGCCGAAGTCCAATACCTTCGGCAGCGAAGTGGGCAGTTGAGAGTGGGCGGTGGGCAGTGGCGGCGGTTCCGCCGTCTTGATTTCACTGCCCATCGTCTGCCGCCCACTGCCCACCGCGAAGAGGATGTTCCCGGGCTTGAGGTCGCGGTGGATCACCCCTTGCAGGTGCGCGGCGTGAACCGCGTGCGCCAGCCCCTCGAGCAGTTCCGCGGCGGCGCGCGGCGACGGCCAGCGCGCCGCGGGCGGGGCGTCGGCACCGGCGCGCAGCCGGCGGGCGAGTGAATGGCCCTCTAACAGCTCCATCGCGAGGTACGGGATGGGCACGCCGTCCGGCCCCTGATAGGTGTCCACGCCGAACACCTGCACCACCTGCGGGTGCGAGATGCGGCCCAACACTTCCGCTTCGAACAGGAACCGTTGCAGGACGCGCGGGTCGGCCGCGGCCCCGGCGAGGATCAGCTTCAGCGCCACGAGCCGGTTCAGCCGCCGGTGGCGGGCCTTGTACACCACGCCCATGCCGCCGCGCCCGATCTCGGCGAGCACGTCGAACCCCGGCACCCGCGGCAGCCCGGACCCGAGGGCCACCGGCCGCGCCGGTTTCCCCCGTTCGACCGTTTCCGGGTTGAGCGTGGCCCCCGAGCTGGCGACCGCGAGGCTCAGCGACGACAGCTCCTTGTACCGCTTCACCGCGCCGCTGGTCTGGTCCGTGAGCCGGTCGAGCCGGGCCTGACAGTGCGCGCACGAATCGACGTGCCCGGACACGTGCCCCAGCCGCTCGCCCGCGAGCGCGTCGTTGAGGAACCCGGCCAGCTCGGTATCGTCGGGGCAATCGGGCATTGGGGAAGGGACGAGGGATGAAGGATGAGGGATGAATCGGAAGAGAAGAAGGACGAGCCCGAGGCCGTGCTCGGTTTGGTTTCATCCCTCATCCCTCATCCTTCATCCCTCCAAAACGCGAATCTCTTCCTGTACGAGCTTCTGGACGCGGTGCTTGGCGAGGTACACCTGCGACACGCGCACGCCGAACTGGTCCGCCACCGTTTGCGGGGCCACGCCGTCGAGCGCGGCCAGCTTGAACGCCTGCCACGTCGTGTCCGCGACGCGGTCCTTTGCCCGCGGCAGCGCCAGTTCCAGAAGCTCTTTGTCGAAGGTCGCTTCGACGCGGGCCGCGAGGTCCTCGCGCGCCTCGACTGATTGGAGCTGATCGAGCACGCTGGTATCGCCGCTGCCGCGCGTGCGGTAGCCGGCTTCCGTTACGAAGTCGTGCCACGCATGGTGCGTGAGCGTTTTGAGCCACCCGCGGAAGCTGCGCGACGGGTCGTACTTGAATTGGGGTAGCTTGGCGGTGAGGCGCAGGAGCACGTTCTGGGTCACGTCTTGCGTGTCCGCATCTTGCAGCCCCCAGTGCAGCAGCCAACTGCTAATTGCCGGGCCGTAGAAGCGGACGAACTCGGCCCACGAGATCTGATCGGCCGGGTCTTGGTTGAGCCGGTGGAGGAGCGTCACGCGCGTGGTATCGGCGGAGTCGGCGCTAAACCAGTTCCAACCGGCGTTGCTAGTTTACTTTACCGAACCACGGGCATAAAGGGCCGAAAGACTGGAGTTCACGCAGTGTTGGTTGTGAGTTTGGGGTGCGGGTGCAGGAGCTTGCGGAGCATGGTGGCGATCCAATCGAACAGGTAGGTGACGGCTTTCTTGAGCCGCCACGGGTGGTTCATGAGCGCCTCGCGCAGTGG
>VGZJ01000537.1 GCA_016872595.1 Planctomycetota bacterium | reverse complement strand
AAGTGCCGGTATCGGTGGTCACAGATGTGCATCAGACGCCCGCAGAAGGGGCAATCCCGATCGAGAACGTCGAGTTCCAGGAGGGCGAAATCGGTATCCTTGGGCCAGTGGTAAGGCATCCTGCCGACCTCCACGTTTGAGCCGCCTCCAGCGAAAAGATGATCACGCAAGAGTTTACACACAGAATACGCTACCTTCTAGCCCTCTCGCGGATCGTTGGTCAGTAACGCCGCCACCTCGGCCGCCCAGTCCGCCTTCGTCCGCCGCTCGCGGGCCGTCACCTGCCGCCACCCGACCAGCGGCTCGCAGAACAGGAACAGGCTGGCTACGCCCGCCCGCTCGTACTCGTAGTCCACCCGCCGCGGGCGCTCCTTCGTGGCCGGGATCGGCACCCGCGTCTCCTTGAGCAACTGCACCGGTTGCTCGTCCATGCACACCACCGGGAACCGCGGATCGTACGGCGTGGCGTACGTGTCGAGCACCGCCTCCATGTGCGCCACGAACTCGGCGTCGGCGTTCGGAGGGATCACCCAGTACTCCAACTTGCGACCGGTCACCCCACTTTGTTGAGCGTCCGGCGGACGGTCTCGTGGCTCACCGCCGGGGCGATCGCCAACGCCACCACCTGCCCGGCCAACAGCCGCAACGACCAGTGGGCGAACCCCTTCGGCGGTGGCCCCAGCCTCAGGGCGATCACCTGCGCCTCCTGCTCGCCGGTCAGCACCTTCGGCCGCGGCGCGCGGGGCCGGCCGTTCAGGGTGAGGTCGAACCCGTCGGTGACGAACCGCTCGCGGACGTTCTCGACCGTCTGGCGGCGGCAGCCGAACGCCTCGGCGATGTCGGCATCCGTCCACGCGGGGCCGTCGGCGTCGGCCTTCAGCAGCACCTGCGCCCGTCGCACCTTGGTGGACGATCCGGACAACGTCTTGACCACCTGCACCAGCGTCGCCCGCTCGTCGTCGGTCAACCGCACGATGTACTTCTTCCGCATGGTCGCACCCTCGGGGATGCCGACCAGAATGACCGCAACTCGCACCGGGCGCAATCCCAAATCAGTTCAATGGCACAGCACTAGCAGCGGTCGCCGACCCAGCGACGACCCGATCGACGGGCCGGTGCGGATGAACTTCGAGTTGTCGTCGCAGTTCCAGTTGAGTAAGTGTTCGGTGTCGTAGGCCTTGATCGTCGCCGGGTCTTCGAGTGACAGGTCGAGCGCCTTGCGGACGCGACCGGTCTGGAGCAACCCCGCGGCTTGGCGGGTGAACTCGTCGAGCCGGTTCATGGCCCCCGCGGCGTCGGCGGCGCGGTCGGACCGATCGAGTTCCCGGAGGAGCCCGGGGCGGGAGTCGAGTTGCGGCGTCGGCACTTTCGGATTGAACACGTCGAGCGGGTTCGGCGGCCCTTCCTCACCGGGATTGCGCTTCTTCTTCTCCTCGGCGAACCCGTCCGACAGTGGTGCGAGCAACTCGAAGGGCGCGAACGCGGCTCCGAGGCCGGCGGGCTGACAGCCCTCGACCACCGACTCGAACGCCCCGTTGAACCCCGCGCGGCCCTTGCTGTTGCGGGTGGTCGTCGGGATGAGGGCATGGCGCGGCAGGCCGGAAGTCGGGTTCACGGCCCCGGCCGCGCGGGCGTACACCGCGCCGATCCCCGGTTCGGTGATCGGCTTGCCGTCCTGCACCGTCAGGTCGGCGGTCATCAGTTGCTTGTGCGCGCCATTGTGCTCGGGGTGTTTGGTGTGGAACGACCGCACCACGGTGAGCCGGTCGGCCATCTTCGCGAGTTTGGGCAGGTACGCGGAGAATCGCACGCCCGGAACCGATGTGGGGACGTGCCCGTTGATGCTGGTGTGTCCCTCGGGGCCATCCGGCTTGGGGTCGAAGGTCTCGTACTGGCTCGGCCCGCCCGCGAGGAACAGGAAGATCACCGCCTTGTCACGGGCGAACGGCCCGGGGTTCGCCGGGTCGGAGGCGAACCCCCGCCTGCCGAATGCGAGTGAGCCGAGGCCGCCGAACAACCCGGCCCGGAGGAAGTCGCGGCGGGTGCTGTCGTCGCACAGGCGGGTGCGGCGACCGGTGATGATGTCGAACATTGCGGGTCATCCCAGTGCTGTGCACAACTGAGTATCACGTCGCCACCTTGGCCTTTCGTGCTTGGCGGCGACGTTGAACCGACGTGTGTGCCCCTTTCTGTTTCGCGGCGTGGCGGCTGGCTCGGGGCGACTTGTTGCG
>VGZJ01000536.1 GCA_016872595.1 Planctomycetota bacterium | reverse complement strand
CCGTTCGACCGTGGTCGGGACCTCATCCGGGTGCGAAAATCGTTGCGGACCACCCTTCGCGGGGGTACTTTGTGGCCGCACGGCCGATTTGCGTTTCCAGAGGCGTTCATCTGGGAAAGATCGGCTGGGAGAAGGACTACCGGAAGGACTACGGCGTCGAGAAGGTTCCCACCTGGGGGTTCTGCACCTCGCCGGTCGTCGCGCGCGGCAAGGTGGTCATCCACCCCGGCGGCAAGGGCGGCCTCGTCGCCCTCGACCCGGAGACCGGCAAGCAGGCGTGGGCGACGCCGGACACCGACCCGAACTACAGTACGTTCGTCGTGGAGAAGTTCGGCGGCGTCGAGCAACTCGTCGGGTACGACGCGACCTCGCTGGGTGGCTGGGACGCGGGCACCGGCAAGCGCCTGTGGAGGGTGCCGGTCGAGAGCAAAGGGTACGTCGTGCCCTCGCCGCTGAAGGTCGGCGAGCGGCTCTTCGTGACCGACGACAGCAACGGCCCGCGGCTGTTCGCGTTCAAGGCCGGCGGGGTGATCGACCCGAAGCCGGCGGCCGAGGCCGAGAAGCCGGCCCCGGAGTCGTACACGCCGGTCGCGTCCGGCGACATCGTCCTCGGGCTGGCGAAGGGACTGACGGCCCTCGACGCGAAGACGCTCAAGGTGCTGTACACTGTCGATGACGAGCGCGCGCTGCAGGACGAGTGCCCGCTGATCGTGGCCGGCGGCCGGGGGCTGGCGCTGACGCCGTCGGGCCGGGCGGTGTGCTTCACGTTCGACCGCAAGGGGGTCGAGGTGACCGGATCCACGAAGGTGTGCGGGAACACGCGCGCCCACCCGGCGGTCGCCGACGGCGTCCTGTACGTCCGGGACGGCAAGGCCCTCAAGGCGTACTCGCTCGCCCCGCCGAAATGACGGGCCCCGCGCGCACGGCCGCAAGTGGTTTCCTCGATCAGTTCTCGCACCGCGGTGTCGGCATGACCGTTCATACCCGCCCGGCCCTGGTACTCGTTCTGTGCCTGGCGGCCCCACTCCGGGCCGCGGACGAGCCGGCGTTCCGCGCCCCGCCCGGGTTCCGGGTGACGCTCTACGCCGGCCCGGACCTCGCCCCCGACCTGTACGCCATGACGCTCGACCCGCAAGGGCGGGTGGTCGTCACCAGCGCCGGGTGGGTGAAGGTGCTGCACGAGGGGAAGGTACCGGGCAAGGCCGAGCGGGCCACCGTCTTCTGCGAGACGAAGACCGGCGGCATGGGGCTGTGCTTCGACGACAACGGCGACCTGCTGTTCTGCGGCGACGGCTGGCTCTCCCGCTACCGCGACGCCGACGGCGACGGGAAGGCCGACGGGCCGCCGGAGAGGATCGTGCCGCTGCGGTTCACCGACCACGGCGGCCACGCCGTCCGCAAGGGGCCGGACGGCTGGTGGTACGTCGCGGCCGGCAACGACAGCCCCATCGGCGCCACGCACGTCACGCGAACGCACTCGCCGGTGAAGGCGCCCGAGGCCGGCGGGATCCTCCGCCTGCCGCCGGACGGGAAGTCGTGCGAGGTGGCGGCGCACGGGTTCCGCAACCCGTACGACTTCGACTTCAACCCGGCCGGCGACCTGTTCACGTACGACAGCGACACCGAGCGCGACTACCTCCTGCCGTGGTACAGCCCCACGCGGCTGTACCACGTCGCCCACGCCGGGCACCACGGCTGGCGCGTGAGCGGGTACATGCGGAGCTGGGCGCGGCCCAGGTTCCAGCCCGACACCGTCGATGTCCTGGCCCCGATCGGGCGCGGCTCGCCCACGGGCGTCGTGTGCTACCGGCACACGCAGTTCCCGGAGAAATACCGCGACGGGTTGTTCGTCCTCGACTGGACCTTCGGTCGGGTGTACTTCACCCCGCTGACGCCGGAGGGGAGCAGTTACGCCGCGAAGCCCGAGGTGTTCCTCGAACCGACCGGCACCGCCGGGTTCGCCCCGACCGATTGCGCGGTCGCGCCGGACGGCTCGCTGCTGGTGTGCATCGGCGGGCGGCGGACCCGCGGGGCCGTCTACCGGGTCGAGTACGTCGGCGACGGCAAGCCCGCGAAGCCGGTCGCGCCCGCGTCGGACCTGGACGCGGTGCTCGACGCGCCGCAACCGCTGGACGCCTGGTCGCGGGCGAAGTGGGTGCCGCTGGCGAAGAAGCTCGGGGCCGCGCCGTTCGCCGCCGCGCTGGCCGACGAGAAGCGGTCGGACGCCGCGCGG
>VGZJ01000535.1 GCA_016872595.1 Planctomycetota bacterium | reverse complement strand
CGAAGGGCGCGCACCGGTTCGTCAACAGCCACGTCACGGTGCCGATCTGCCAACCCGGGCGGTCGGCACTCATGACCGGCCGCGTCCCACACCGCAACGGCGCGCTCGGGTTCAACCCGATCCGCCGGGACGTCCCGACCCTCGTCGAGACCCTCCGCGACGCCGGGTACTACACCGGCGTGATCGCCAAGGCCGTTCACATGGCACCGGCCGACAAGTTCCCGTGGCACGCGGTCGGGGATCAGGCACTCGGCAAGCAGCCGACGAAGTTCGCCGAGAAGTTCCGCGAGATGCTCGCCGCTGCCGCTAAAGAGAAGAAGCCGTTCTTCATCAACGCAAACATTTGCGACCCGCACCGGCCGTTCATCAACGGCGCCGCGAAGAAGGCAAAAGCCGACGACCCGCTCGACGGCGCTCGTATCTACAAGCCCGCCGAAGTGACGGTGCCGGCGTTCCTCGAAGACCTCCCACGGGTAAGGGATGAGGTCGCGCAGTACTACACGTCGGTGAGCCGGTTCGACGTCGCGTTCGGCCTCGTGCTGAAGGAGTTGACCGCCGCGGGCCGCGACGCCGACACCGTCGTGGTGTTCATGTCGGACCACGGCATGTCGTTCCCGTTCTCGAAGGCGACCGTGTACTACAACGGCACCTGGTCGCCGGTGCTGATCCGCTACCCCGGCCAGAAGGATCCGAAGGCACACCCCGAGTTCGTCAGCAGCGTGGATGTCATGCCGTCGGTGCTGGAACTGCTCGGCGTGAAGCCGCCCGCGGGGATGGACGGGTGGTCGTGGGTGCCGCTCCTCAAGGGCGAGGCGCAGCCCGACCGCGACTCCGTCGTCACCCACGTGAACACGGTCAGCAGCGGCAAGTCGTTCGCCCAGCGGTGCGTCCGCACGAAGGACCGCGCGCTGATGTTCCACGGGTGGGTCGGCGGCCCGGACAAGTTCCGCGTCGAAGCGATGAGCGGGCTGAGCTTCGCCGCGATGAACGCCTCGGACGACGCGAAGGTGCGGGCCCGCGTGAAGCAACTCGTGGACGGCGAGCCGCTGATGCTGTTCGACACCGCGGCCGACCCGACCGAGCGGAAGAACCTCGTCCGCGACCCGAAGTACGCCAACGACGTCGCGGAACTGGGCAAGAAGCTGCTCGCCCACATGAAGCGCACCGACGACCCGCAGACGAAGGCCTTCGAGGCCGCGCTCGCGACCAAATAGCGATGTCGTCGTCACCGCTCGCTTCGCCGGGCGGCAGTTCCGGAGAGCCCCGACTTTTCCGAGCCAGAGGAACCGATCATGCGCGCCCGGATTCGGCTCGCCCGCCCCGCGGTCGCGGCCCTCGTCGTACTGCTCTCGGCCGCGGGCGGCGTGCGGGCGGCCGACCGCAAGCCCAATTTCGTGTTCGTCTACTCCGACGACCACCGCTGGGACGCGGTTGGCGTGGTGCAGAAGGAGCAGGGCAAGGCGGCCCGGTTCCCGTGGTTCAAGTCCCCCAACTTGGACCGACTCGCGACCGACGGCGTGCGGTTCCGCAACGCCTTCGTCACCCTGTCGCTATGCGCCCCGAGCCGGGCGGCGTTCCTCACCGGCCGGTACAACCACGCGAACGGCATCACCAACAACAGCAAGCCCTTCCCGGCGGACGCCGTCACCCATGCGACGCTGTTGCGCGAGGCCGGGTACAGGACCGCGTACGTCGGCAAGTGGCACATGGGCAACCAGAAGGGACCGCGGCCGGGGTTCGACTACTCGGCCAGTTTCGTCGGGCAGGGCCAGTACAACGACTGCCCGTTCGAGATCGACGGCAAGGCCACCCCGACCAAAGGGTGGGTCGATGCCGTGAGCACCGATTACGCCATTCGCTGGATGAAGGACAACCGCGACAAGCCGTTCGCGCTGGTGCTGGGACTGAAGAGCCCGCACGGCCCGCGCGGCGGGAACGCGCTGCCGGAGCACCTGCGCAAACTGTACGCCGGCGAAACTAGTCGCCCGACCCCGAACTGCGGGGTGCCGGCCGTGTTCCACCAGAAGGACCCGAAGACCGACGCGTTCCCGCTCGGCCTCGCCGACAACGCGGTCCACCTCGACTACCTGCGGCACGTCGCGGGCGTGGACGAGCAGGTCGGCCGGGTGCTCGACGCGCTCGATGAGTTGAAGCTGACCGACGACACGGTCGTCGTGTACGCGAGCGACAACGGCTACTTCCTCGGGGAGCACAACTCCGGGGACAAGCGGGCGCTGTACGACGAGTC
>VGZJ01000534.1 GCA_016872595.1 Planctomycetota bacterium | reverse complement strand
CGCCCCGTCGTCACACGGTGATGATGAAGAACGTCGCCGGACTCCACAACCGGATGTACGGGTAACGACCACACAGGATCGTCTGGCCGAAGTGCGACTGAACCAACACCTATTGCGCAACGAGTCTACTGAAGACGACTTCGACGGGTTGGGTCGGCACGGGTGGGGCCTCGTGGAGTGGTTCGGGGTGCGCGTCAAGGATAATGCGAAATCGCGCGGAGTGAAGCGGAAACGGACGGGACTACCAGTCGTTCCCCAGCGGCGCACCGTCGGCGGGGAGGGCGGCGCGCCGCCACGTCAGCGGCGACACCGACGCGCTCACGACACGCGCGCTGCCGTCGGCGAGGCCGACCAAGATGCCCGACGTGTAGTACGTCTGCGGCAGGTCCGGGTCGCACGCGCCCGCGGGCGGCGACACTTGGAACGCCACGCCCGCGCCGTTCAGGTCCGGCAGTTTGTGGCCGAAGTACGCGCCGTAGGTGACGCCGTTGTTGTACCCGCCGAGGTCGATGCTGGGGTACAGCGAGCCGCCGGAGCCGCACTTGCCTGCCTTCGCCGCGAACAGAAGTGTGTTCGACGTGCCGTCCGGGAACGAGCGGTTTAGGTTCGCGCCGTAGTCGGCCACGCCCTTCGCGCCGACGACCGGCAGGCCGAACACGTTACCGTTCGCGGCGAAGTTACCGACCGGCAGCCCATCGGTGCCGAACCCGTCCGGCGCGGTCGGGTCCTTGCGCGAGGTGTAGGTCTTGATCGGCACCTTCGCCCATGCGTCGCTCGCGGTGCTCACGTTGCGGTGGACCGCGTCCTGCTCGACGTAGGGGGTAAGCAGCACCCAGTACGAGACGAGGAGCCACGCGGTGGCGTTGCCGGAACTGGCGGTATAGCGGGTGCCGATGAGGGCCGGCATTTTGCCCTCGGTGTCGTTGGCGTTGTGGGTGGCGATACCGCACTGCTTGAGGTTGTTCATGTCCGCGGCGCGCGCCGCGGCCTCGCGCACCTTCTGAACTGCGGGCAACAGCAGCCCGATCAGAACGGCGATAATCGCGATGACGACGAGCAACTCGATCAGGGTAAACGCACGCTGGCGCATGACGTGAACTTTCGGAACGGGCGATCAGTTTTCGGTAACGACTTCGCTGCCGTTGGGCGTGGCGACGGCCTGCCAGTACGCGAGCGACACCGACTCGCGCACCCCGCGCACGCTCCCGTCGCCGAACAGCACGATCACCTGACCGGGGTGCGCACTCCGGGCCGACATTAGCAGCCGGCGGTTCGTGTAGTCGGTGTACGTGCCGACACACGGGGCCTTCGCGCGACTGTAGCACGCGGTCGCGCGCAGCTCGTCGGGCGTCGCCGCGTTCGGCGCGCGGTTGTGGTGGTACAGCGCGCCTTCGGGGTAGTGCAGCGTGCCGCGCTGGTCGTTCTGGACGCCCATGATCGTCTCGGACACGAGGGCGGTCGCGTTGGTGCCGTCGCCGATGTCGGTGAACCGCAACCGCGTGTTCATGCCGAACGTGCCGGTCGGGCGCGGCGCGGTGTCGGCGGCCGAGCGCTCGACCAGCGGGCCGGTGCCGTTGTTGGCGACGTAGGAGCCGACCGCGAGTTGGTCGCCCTTCGTACCGGTGCCGGGGTCCGACGGGCACTGGAACACCTTCAGCGGCGTAGTCGCGACGAAGTAGTTGGTGTCGGACGGGTTGCCGCCGACGAACCCGAACGCGCCGTTCCAATCGACGCGCCGCGCGAGCGGCTCCTGTTCGAGTTCGGGCAGGATGTGCGTGACCCACGTGGCCTCGCTCCCCTGCGTGCGCGCGCCGTACAGCGTGGGGACGTAGCGAAAGCCCGGTGGCAGTGCGCCGTCGCGGTCGTGGTAGCCGTGGAGCGCGATCCCGATCTGTTTAAGGTTGTTCTGGCACTTGAGCCGGTTGGCGGCCTCGCGCACCTTCTGGACCGCGGGCAACAGCAAGCCGATCAGCACCGCGATGATCGCGATGACAACCAGTAACTCGATCAGCGTGAACGCGCGCCGCGCGGGGCGAGCCATGCGAACCTCCACGAGCCAGTTTACCGTCGGGCGCGAGTCGGAGCCAGTGGCGCGCGTCACGGCTTCGGCTCGGTGATGCCCCACTCGGCGAGTAGTTCGGTGTACCCCTTCGCGCCGCGGAGCGCGGCCAGCGGCGCGAGCTTCTGGAGGTCCGGGCCGGTGCGCTTGTCGCCGCGCGTCCTCGCCTCGCGCAGGCACTCGATCGCGC
>VGZJ01000533.1 GCA_016872595.1 Planctomycetota bacterium | reverse complement strand
CCTTCCAGTCGTAGAATGTGGTCGTGTGGGGCACGGCTGTGGTCCCGAACCGTTGGAGGTAAGAGACCGATAGTTTAGGCCCAGCCGTGCTTCACACACTACACGCCCGTTAACCTCCACCCGCAAGGGACGCATGGGACAGTCTCGCAGCGGAGAGGAACCGGGCCGGGCCGACCAAAGGCCCGTTTCCCCTGTCAGCGGATGTCGCGGCACGAACACGACAGGGTTTGGAAAAAAGTCCGCGCGGTTAGCGGATCTTCGAGAGGCCGTAGCGCAGGGCCTGCGTCGCCGCGGCCTTCAGTACCGGGCGATCCGGGCGATCCGGGCGCGGCGCGGGCGCCTGGTACGCGGGCGGCTTGGGTTGCGGCGGCGTGTACCAACTCGTGTTCCCGCTCGCGCCGCTCGCGCCGCCGGTCCCGCCCGGCGGCTTCGGCGGCGCGCCCGCGATCCCTTCACCCTTCGGCGGTTGCGGCGGTTCCGGCGCCGGCTTCGTCACCCGCGCCAGCACCCATACCGCGGACGAGTCGTCGCTCACGTGCGGCACCTGCTCCGCTTGGTACGCCTCGCGGCTCGCCTTCGGCACCGTCAGCAACAGGAAGTCGCGAATCGCGCTCGTCGTGATGCCGCCGTCCTTCGTCGCCTCGGCCTCGCGCAGCGCCGCGACGAGCTGGCACGTGAGGATGCCGAAATCCGAGTTGCGGCAGTTGTAGGCGTACTGCCCCTTCGATGCGGCCTGCACGAGCACGAACGAAGTCGGTTTTTCCAGCCCCTCGGGGCGCGTCACGCTGTCGGCCTTCGGCACGGCCGGCTCGTGATACTTCACGGTCGCCTTCACGATGTTGCGGCACGAATCCACTACGATCAGCTTGCGCGCCACGGGGATCAGGCGCACGCGCTGGGCGATCTCGGCCACGAGAATCATGCTGTCCGGGTCGTCGAGCGCGGCCCCGCTGGGGCACACGACGGGGCCGGTCGGCGACTCGAACCCGATCGCGCTGACGTGAACGATGATCTCGTCGTCCGGGCCGAGGCGGTCGTCGGTGGCGAGGTCGGCGAGCGCCTTGCGCACGTCGGCCGCGGTCGGCTTCGGCCCGGTCGAACCGGGCGCGTCGCTGAGGCGCACGTGAACCCCCGGGCGGCCGGGGTAGCCGAAGGCGTCGGGCAGCGCCGTGGTGTCGCGCTTCGCCGGGCGCAGCCGCGCGAACGGCCCGTCCTTCGGATACTCGGTCACTTGCACCGTGACGAAGTGGCGGCGCGCGGCCGGTTCGGACGCGTGGGCCGCGGTCCCGATCAGCGCGCCCGCAAGGGCGGCGCACAAAGCCAAACGGTTCATGGGTACTCCCGATTGTGCGTAGAAAGGACAACGGCGCGCGGCCGGGGGCGTGCGGACCCCGGCCGCGCGCCAACGGGTTAGCGGCCGTAGCGGAGCGACGTGACGAGGCGCGTGCGCCCGATCTCGCGCTCAACCGGGGCGAACGTGTCGGCCTGCTCACGGATCGCGGCCGTGCCGATCTGCGCGCGGTGGCTCACCGCGCGCTCCTCGCCCGCGGGCGGCGCGGTCCCCTTCGCCCACACCGGCACCCACTGCGCCGTCACGACACCCACTTCACCCTTGCTCGCCGCCGCGAACGACGGCAGGGCGAGTAGGTCGAAGGCCAGGCTCTTGGAATCCGATACGTACCAGCCCCGGACGGTGACGCTGGTGCCGGCCTTCACCAGCACCATTCGGCCCTTCGGCGCGGTCGCGTCGTCGGCCTCCGCGTATTCGTCCCAGCGCGCGCCGTCGATGGTGAACAGCACGCCGAAATCGAGGTCGCGCTCGTTGTTGAAGAACCGCAGGTGGTACGTCTGCAGCTCCTTCACGGTCACTTTGCCGTCGACCGCGGCGCGCGGGCGGTAGGTGCCGTCCGGGTCGCGGATCAGCATCACGAACCCGATCTTCGGGGCGGGCGCGGGCGGCGGTGGCTTGCGCCCGGTCAGGTACGGCACGCGGTCGCGCTCAGGCGTCTTGGGGTCGAACACGACCTCGCGCGGGGCGTACAGGCGGGCCATTGCCTCTTCGCCCATCAGCACGCGCGCGCCGAGGGCGCGTTCTTGCCCGTTGAGCCGCAGCGCGCCGCACAGGCGCACCGCGGGCTGGTCGGTGCGGGCATCGGTGGTGGGTTCGAGCTTCAGCACGAACTGCGCCTTCGCGCCGGCGACGACGGTGAACCCGTCGGCTGCGAGCGCGGCGGCGGCGGCCTCGACCAGCCC
>VGZJ01000532.1 GCA_016872595.1 Planctomycetota bacterium | reverse complement strand
GCGGCGCCTCGCCGGCTTGCAGCTTCTTGCGCAGGGCGATCCCGACGCGAGCGTTGCCGATCAGCCAGCGATCCGGCTTCTCTTGCACCTCAAGGTCGCCGGCCTTCGGCTTTGCCGACTTGTCGAGCCGGTACGACTGGGAGGCAAGGGGCGACAGGGTGACCTGGAACGCCAACCGCGCCGCCTTCCCATCTGTGATGAGTTGGCTTGGGATCGGTTCGTCCTTCGGACCAACGACCTGCGCCCCCTGCCGGACGGCTTCGAGTTGGGACCGTGTCAACGGAAAGCTGACGAGTTCGTGCGACCAAGTGCGGCCCAGATGTTCGCGAAGGACGAAGTCCTGAGCCTGCACCGGGAACGCAGAACAAAGCCATCCGACCATGACAAGGAACATATGACGCATGGTTCGAGATCCCTCGTAGAGAAGCCCGATGTCACGGGCGGTCGGTCTCCTGTAGCACTGCAACCTCACGATCCGAGAGTGCCCGACGGTAGACCCGCACCTCGCGGATACGGCCGGTAAAGAAATCGTGCTCGCCGAAGCCGATCTTCAGAGGTTGAGCTACGGTCAGATCGTAATCCTTCGCTTCGAACGGCACGGACGTGGCCGCCAGCCGGCCGTTTACAAACAGCCGCAGTTCGGTGCCCTGCCGCCGGGCCGTCAGGTGCTGCCAGCCGGGGCCGAGATCCTTGTCGTACGAAACCCCCACGCCGGCCTGGATCGAATGGACGCTGCCGCGAACGTCGGCGGGCGCGTCCAGTACCGAACTGGTGCAACTGCCGATGCTGGCGAACAGCCGTCCCTGAAATACGGTCAGGCTCGTGACTCGCGTCCAGTTATTGATCTCCGCCCGCACCGGAGCTGTCGCAGGTCCGGGTTCCCATCCGGGCGGCGAGAAGAACTTCTTGAGGGATGTCCATCCCGCCTCGTCGTCGAAGCGTGATACTTCGCCCCGCGGAATGGCGCCGGCGTAGAGCTTGCCGTTGTAGACGCTCAGGGCGTTGATCTCGGTCCCGTCGCCCAGCCGGCCGCGGTCCACCCACTTCTGCCTCCCGGCGTATTCCACGACGCGCGCCTCCGGCCACATGCCGGCGATCAGCTTGCCACGGCAGACCGCCAGCGAGTGGACCTGCAACGACGGTTTCAGCTCGAGCGGCGTGTCACCGATGGGGGTGCCGGCGAACTCCCAGTTCCGGCCGTCGAATGCGAACACGTTGGGATAGCCGGCGTACAGCTTGCCGTCGTGCACGGCCATCGCGTGCGGGTAAAGGCTCGTCGGCGGCTCCGGCGGAAAACTGCCGGCCACGCTCCACTTCGTCCCCCCCTCGTAGACGAAGACCCTGTAGGGCCGCCCGCTCCACTGCTTTTCACCGGGCGGCGGCATGCCGCGGTCGCCGCCCACATAGAGCTTGCCGCCAAAGGTCGCTAGGCAGTTGATGCGGAGCATCTCGCCCGGCTGACCGCAGTCCGTCCATGTCGTGCCGCCTTCGTAGCGATACACTCGGCTCGGCTCGTAATTCCCTGAGAACACACGGGTCCAGTCGTAGGTCGAGGTGCCCGCGTACAGGCGACCTTGGTGGACGATCAACGCCATGACGCCCGTCGTTCTGCCTTGGCCCACGCGACCGCAATCGACCCATTCCGTGCCGCCGGCGTAGCGATAGACGTGACACCACCCCGCTTCGTCCCGCGCGTCGATGATGCCGGCGTAGAGGTGGCCATCGTAGACCGTTAGCGAGTTACTCACGTAGTTGCTGGTAGGGCTCGGCCGACCACAGTCCTTCCACTCGCTCAACCTAGCGTCGTCGATCCCGAAGAACACGTGCCGGTCGTCGCCTGTGGACTGGTAGCCTCCCGCACTGGAGTGCAGGCCAAGGGTCACTCCGCGTCGAAGTTTTGGGTCGTACCAGCTCAGCACATCGCCCAGCGTGTCATCGACGATCCTGTCTGTGTAGACCCAGGCGGACAGGGTGAAGTCGCCGCGACCGAGGCGGAGGGCATCGGCGGACGGAATCTCGATGTATGCGCCGCGCCCGTCGAAGGTACTGGTTTCGAGGTCCACGCCGTGGTTAGTCCCGTCGTGTGCGTGGCCCGAGTGATCGCGGCAATCGCCGTGCAATTTCCAGTGACCCACGAGATCGCGTGCCAGGTCAACCGAATCGCCGGACGTCTCAGCACCCCGACGAATGAGCCAGTACGAACCTGCGAGTCCGAAAACAACCAGCGCGAAAGCGATGAAGTGCGCCTTTCTCATGTCGCGAGCCCTCGCACGCCTTTCTGTATCCGGCTAAGCGGCCT
>VGZJ01000531.1 GCA_016872595.1 Planctomycetota bacterium | reverse complement strand
GATCGCCGACCGCCTCATCGAGCTGAAGTGCGACCCGGACCTCCTCCGGAGTCTGTGGGACGGGTCCGACCTACCCTTCCCATATGCGAGGAGGAGATAGACAGGATTCCCTACCTGCGGATCAGTAGAACCGCGTCGCCGCTCAGGTTGGCGAAGGTGGCGATGCCGTCCGCGGCGCGCGGGAAATGAGCCGCGAACGCTTCCGGGTCGGGCCGGCGCGCCAGTTCGGGGCTATCGAGAACGACGAACTCGAACGGCCGCGCGAGCGTCGCTTCCGTCACCGCGGGTGTTTCCCACCGGAACGCGGTGTACGGTACGTCGGCCAGCAGCGCGTTGAACCGCTCGCGGAACGGCTCGTCACGATCCCACGCCCGGATCACGTCCGCGAAGGTCGTCGGGCACACGTCGCGCGAGACAGCGACGTACCGCCCGCGCGCGCTCGCCAGTTCTTCGCTCGTGAACGTCCACATTCGCCATTTCCTCCAACTATCCCTGTGCCATTTCGATGCCGAGCAGGGTGAAGTCGTCGGCGTGGCGGACGTGGGCGAGCAGGTCGCGGGCGACCGCGTCAACGAACTCCGGGCCGGTGAGGACGCGGTGCTTGGCCGCGGCTTCGAGAAGGCGGTCGCTCCCCACCGGGCCGGGGTCGCCGTCGGGTCGCGTGCCGTCGGTGCCCACGAGGAGCCGGTCGCCCGGCGCGAGCGCGCCGCCGAGCGCTTGGTAGGTGGTGTCGGCGGTGCCGAGGAACGGCCCCGGCACGGCCCATACGCCGGGCGCGCCGCTCGCGGGCACGTGGACCGCCGCGGGCAGCCCGGCGCGGGCCAGCGCCACGGCCCCGGTCTTCGCGTTCAGCACCCCTACCAGCATCGCCACCAGCGGCAGGTCGTCCGCGCCGAGGCCGAGCAACTGACGGTTCACGCCCGTGAGCACTTCGTCCGGGGGCACGACGCGGTACTTCTTGTCGCCGAAATCGCCGATCTCCTTCATCACCACGGACTGCTGTGCGAACACGCCGAGCAGCCCGCCGGCCGCGGCCCCGGTGCCGACCACGTCGCCGACGAAGAACCCGACGTGGTGCTCGTCGAGGCGGCGCACGTCGTGGAAGTCGCCCCCGGCGCGGCTCCGGGGGCGGTAGACGGCGTGGAACCGCGCGGCCCCCACCTGCGGGAGCCGCTGCGGGAGGAACGTGCCGCGCACCCGCCGGGCCATTTCCTGTTCGCGCTCCAGTTGTCCGATCGCCTTGCGGAGTTGGTCGCCCAGCAACCGGGCCTCGGCCGCGCGCACGGCGACGCGCGCGGCCGACGCGTGCGCGCGGGCCAGCGCGCGCACCTGCGCCACGAACGCGACCGGGTCCACCGGGCGCGCGACGACCGCGTCCGCGCCGGCGTCGAGGCCGGCGACCGCGTGTTCCGGGGCCGCGGCCCACACAACGGGGACCAACTGGTCGCCGAGTTCGGCGCGCCAGCGGCGCGTTTGCGCCGCGGCCACCTCCGGGCGCGCGCCCACCTCGATCACGGCGCACACGACCGGCGCGAAGTCCACCGCGGGCGGCGCGCCGAGCAGGTGGTCGGCGACCGCGAACCCGGCCGAGGCGATCAACTTCCGCAGCTCGTCGCCGGTCGAGTCCGGCGGGCTGCTCAACAGAACGGTTGCGGGCGGCATTTCGGCTTTGGTGTTGGGGGTTCGGTGTTTAGTATTGGGGTATCGCGTATGGCGCGCGCCGGTGGCGCGCCGCCGGCGTCTACACCCACAATACCAAACACCCACGGCGAACGCCGATGCCCATCCAGATGGAACTGCGCCGGATCATCATCAGCGAGTTGGACGCGCACCAGTACGTCGTTCTCAAAGAGGTCGCGGGCGAGCGCAACTTCCCCATTGTGGTGGGGATTTTCGAGGCCACCAGTATCGACCGGCGGGTGAAGGGCGAGGAGTCGCCGCGCCCGCTCACGCACGACCTGATCCTGTCCGTGGTCGAGCAGCTCGGCGGCGAGGTCCGCGACGTGGTCATCAGCGACCTGAAAGACCACACGTACTTCGCGAAGTTGCGCGTGCGCAAGGACGGCGAGCTGATCGAAGTGGACTGCCGCCCCAGCGACGCGCTGGCGGTCGCGGTGGCGAGCCGCGTACCGATCTTCGTCGCGGAGAGCGTCCTCGGCGAGGCGCTCGCGGGCGAGGACGACTGACGCGCCGCTCTCAATAGAACCCGAGGTCCATCGCGTTGGAGAGCGCGCGGGCCACCCACCACGCGGCGCTGCGCCACTTGGCGTGGATCTTCACCACCGCGAGCTGGCCCGGTTC
>VGZJ01000530.1 GCA_016872595.1 Planctomycetota bacterium | reverse complement strand
CCCGCTCACGGAAACCGCGCGGCTCGCGGCGCTCGACCCGACGGTGGCCGCGGCCGTCACGGCGCTCGTCGGCGTCACCGTCGCGAACCTAGACGTCGACTTCGTGACGGACGTGAACGCGATGGCGCTGGCCTACGAGCGGCACAGGATCCTTGTCGGCATCCCCAACGTGCACAACTCGGCAGACAGCACGAACGCGATGCTGCGCGAGGATTCAGCCAGCATCCCAGCGGCCATCGCGCGACTCAACGACCTAGCGCAGAAGTTCACCAACCACCGCGTGGCCACGTCGGCCGGCGGCGCGTGGCACAATGCCGATGATGAGTCATCTACGCTGCAAGTCGCGCCCGGCGCAACCTCGCTCGGAGAGGCTGTCGTCCTGAAAGCGGACCTTCGCGAGCGAGGACTGGAACGGCACCGCGTGATCGTGGGGGCGTCATCGGCGCACGACTCCGCGGATACCACGAACACGATGAGCGACCCGCTCCCGCTCCCGTCTGCGATCGTGGCGTTTCTGGACTATGTCGCTGCGGCGTCGTCGGCAGTCGCGGGCGAGCCGGAAGGCATCGCGGACGCCGTCGCCGGCCTCGGGTTCCGCTCGGCAGCCTAGGACGGGTTCTCCACGCAGCACCACACCGGCACCCACGTCGTCGGATCTTGAGGGACCGGCTTGATCGATTTGCCGCTGAAGATGCACGCCCCGGGAACCTTTTCTTGGAAGTCCGGATTGCCGCACCGCCGGGTCACGCACCCGCCCTGCCCGTCGCAGTAGGCGGCCACGGCAGGCTCCGCGCTCGGCCCCGAGCAGAACGCGGCCGCCTCCGGGCTCTCCTCCGCCTGGCACTCGCAGGCGTTCGCGGAGCACCCCATCGGGTCGCCGCATCCGCCGCAGTCGAGAGGCTTCCCGCAGTCGTCCACCGTGCCGCATGCCTTGGGGTCGCAGACACCCACCGGCTCACAGGTGCCTCCGGCTCCGCCCTGCCCTCCGATGCCACCGCCGCCCCCGCCTGTTTCCTCGCTGCCGGAGCCTCCCTGACCGCCCTCGGCGCCGCTGCCGCCCCCACCGGTCATCGTCTCGCCGCCGGCCCCGCCATCGCCCCCGGTGCCGCCTTGCTCTGCCTCACCGCCCCCACCGCCGACCTCGCACGCTTCGCCCGCGCACGGCGGCTCCTGCCCGCACTGAACCGCCGCCACGGCGACCACGACCTCGACCACCACGAACGTCCGCGAGGCCGTCCAGCGCACCACCCGATCCATGAACCTCATGGCGCAGCTTGTACGCATGCCGCGCCGATTGCGCTACGGGTCGGATGTGCAGCGCGTAACGATTGCGTTCCCGCTGCGAGCTGTGCTACGAAGAGGGCCGCGTGAAGATCGCGACGCACGAAGAGGCGGAAACCGCCAAGCGTCGCTTCATCACTGTACGATGATCGCCGAATCCCCCGCGGCGTTATCAGACGCCCCTCGGCAACCTGACGCCGCTCCCACTCTGTCCGTTCTTCGGTCCGCTCGCCGGACCAGAAGGCGCCGATGATTCCTTCGCGGCCTTCTTCGTCGCCTTCTGCGCGCAGGCAAGCGCATCCATGTCCAGACCGCCCAAAGCGGCCGCGACGATCATGCCCGTTGTGCGACACGCTTGGTCTGAGGTAACATCGCCGCTCTCAGCGCGCCGCCACACGTCTCGAATGTAGTAGTCAGCGAGGCCGATGCGTGGGTCCTCTGCGACGGCAGCCGCGAGGACAGTCGCGTGGTCGGCCGTGGCTTGAGCCTTCGCCTGTAAGTCGCGCGCCTCCACGAGCAGCGCGTCGGCCTCCAGCCGTTGCGCCGCCGCCGCCGATCGGAGCCTGGTCGCCTCGCTACGGTCCGCGTCGGTCGCACGGCGGACATCGCTCTTTGCCCTCGCTACCGCAGCGCTGTGGTGCGCGGCAATCCGGACTATGGTCGCTTTCGCGAGTGTCTGAATCTGCTCCTCCGTAAGCGTTGGATCGGCCTCGCGGAACATCGCAGCGGCGTCATCTTTGTTGAATGCCATCCACCCAGGCATGACACAAACGAGATGTCCACGCAAAGCGCACTTGTTTGCCCCGGTGCCGCGATGTCCGGCACGTTGGGCAATCTCCTGCGCACGATGCGTGTAACGCACGCATCGTGCACGCTCCACTCTCGACACCCCACCAAGAAGGCCCGCTGGTTACGCCGCGCGGGGCCTTGTCGTTTCTGACTCCCCAGGTCGCCCGGACCCTCCCCCGGGCGGCCGCCTCTTCGGCCCGCGTCGCGGCGCCCTCTCAGGACCAGAATGCCCTCGATCAAGATCAACGGTGGTG
>VGZJ01000529.1 GCA_016872595.1 Planctomycetota bacterium | reverse complement strand
GACGACCGGGTTCGACGCGCCGCACATCGACTGCGTGGCGCTCGTGCGGCCGACGCTCTCGCCCGGCCTCTACTACCAGATGATCGGGCGGGGCTTCCGGCTGCACCCGTCGAAGACGAATTGCCTTGTGCTCGACTTCGGCGGCAACGTGCTGCGGCACGGGCCGGTCGATCGGATCCGCGTGAAGGAGCGCGACGCCTGTTCCGGTCCGCCGCCCGTGAAGGAGTGCCCGGAGTGCCACACGGTCGTGATGGCCGGGCGCGCCGTCTGCCCCGATTGCGGTTACGAGTTTCCGCCACCGGAACGCTCCAAGCACGACGCCAAGCCGTCGAACGCCGGCATCCTGTCGGGCGAGGTGACGGTCGAGACGTTCGCGGTCTACGACGTGGTGTACAGCGTCCACACCAAGCGCGGCGTGGGCGACGACGCTCCGAAGTCGCTGCGGGTCGATTACAAGGTCGGCTGGCACCGCTGGAAGTCGGAGTGGGTCTGCCTCGAACACTCCGGCTACGCGCGGGCCAAGGCCGTCGCGTGGTGGAAGCAGCGGTCACGGATGCCGGTGCCGACGACGGCGGCCGAGGCGGTCGAGATCGCCAAGTCCGGCGGGCTAGCCAGCACGACGTCGATCACGGTGCGGTCGGTTAGCGGCGAGGACTACGACCGCATCACCGATTACCAGCTCGGCGACACTCCCACAGCGGTCGAGCTGCCGATACCCGCGGAACCCGAAGAACTGTTCCCGTTCGGCTACAACGTGACACCGGCCACGGAGGAGGAGATCCCGTGGTGACACCCGGCGCACTGCTGACCGCCGCGCTGCGCTACGCCGAGCTCGGGTACCGCGTGTTCCCGTGCGTTCCCGGCACGAAGCACCCGAGCACCCAGCACGGCTTCCGCGACGCCTCGTGCGACCCGGCGCAGATTCGGGCGTGGTGGGCCCAGCACCCGACCGCGAACATCGGCATCGCCGCCGAGGGGTTGCTCGTCGTCGACATCGACGGCGCGAACAACCCCTGGCCCGGCGACCCCGAACGCGCCGCTGATCTGGCCGGCGCGGGTGCGATTGCTCTGACGCCGCGCGGCGGGCGGCACCACCTGTTCCGCCGCTTGGACGGTGTGAACTGGAAATGCTCGACGGGCAAGATTGCCAAGGGTGTCGATATCCGCACCGACGGCGGGTACATCGTGGCCGCGCCATCCGAGATCAAGGAAGGGCCGTACCGTTGGGCCGACACGCTCGAACTCGAAGACCGCCCGGAGCACCTACCCGACCCGCCGGCGTGGTTGGTCGGGGAACTCGACCGCGTGGCGACGCCCACGGTCGCCCACGTTGCGACCGGCGACGTCACGGCGACCAGTGACGCCAACCCGATCCCGGCGGGCCAGCGCAACGCGACGTTGGCGCGTCTGGCCGGTTCGATGCGCCGGGTCGGGATGGGGCAACCGGAGATCGCCGCCGCGCTGCGGGAAACGAACCGCGGGCGGTGCCGGCCGCCGCTCGGCGAAGGCGAGGTCGACCGGATCGCCGCCAGCGTCGCCCGCTACGCGCCGGACGACCTCGCGGTGGCCGTGGCCGAGAACCACTTCGACCAGATGTACGCCGCCGCGGACGCCGTGTCGGACGAAGAACCCGAGTTGCCCGATCCCGGCCCGATTCCCGACGAACTGCTCCGGGTGCCGGGCTTCGTCGACGAGGTGATGCACCACACGCTCGACACGGCGCCGTACCCGGAGCCGGTCCTGGCCTTCGCCGGGGCGCTCACGCTGCAGGCGCTCCTCGCCGGCCGCAAGGTACGGGACGCGATGGACAACCGCACGAACCTCTACGTCCTCAGCCTCGCGAACTCCGGCGTCGGGAAGGACCACGCCCGCAAGGTCAACGCCCGCATCCTGTACGAGGCGGGACTGGCGGACTGCCTCGGCACCAGCTTCGCCTCGGGGGAAGGAATCGAGGACCGACTGTTCGTTCAGCCGGCGTCGCTGTTCCAGGTCGACGAGATCGACGGGCTGTTGCTCCGCGTCGGGCAGTCGCGTGACGCGCGGCACGAGGCCATCGTGTCGATGCTCCTGCAGATGTACTCGTCGGCGTCGAGCATCTACGTCATGCGGGCGAAGGCGAATCACGAGCGCGCGGTGATCGACCAGCCGTGCCTGTGCCTGTTCGGGACCGCCGTGCCCAAGCTCTTCTACGAGGCGATGTCGGCGCGGCTCATGACCAACGGCTTCCTGGCCCGCTTACTCATCCTCGAGTGTCGAGGCCGCGGGGCCGGTCGCGACGACACCGAACGCCCCATCCCGGCGTCGATCCTCGACGCCGCGAAGTGGTGGGCG
>VGZJ01000528.1 GCA_016872595.1 Planctomycetota bacterium | reverse complement strand
GACCCGTTCGGGCAGATGTGGCTGCTGTCCAACGGCGAGGGGAACCCGAACCGGTTCCTGCGGGTGATCGAGGGCGTCGACTACCACTGCTACACGCGCGGCGTTGACAACAACTGGCTCGCGGGCAACCACCCACTGGCCCCGCCGTGCTTCGAGTTGCCCGGCGGCGCACACACGCAACTCATGCGCTACTACGGGGCGGCGTACCCGGCGGCGTTCCGTGGCAGCCTGCTGCTCGACAACTGGGGCCGGCACGGGTTCGCTGGGGCCAATCGCGCGGTGTTCCGGTACGTCCCCGACGACGCCGGGCGGATCGTGGCGAAGGAGCCGTTCGTGTGGTGCACGGACCCGCACTTCCGCCCGGCCCACGTCTGCCTCGACCCGGACGGCAACCTGCTGGTCGCCGACTGGTACGGCCGGGACGACGAGAGCGACCTGACCGGGCGCATCTGGCGCATCCGGTACGTCGGGAAGGATGCGCCGAAGGCCGTCCCGGTGCCCGACGCGAAGGCGCTGACCGTTGCCGACGCCGCGGCGGGTTTGGGGTCTCCGAGCCACCGGGTCCGCGAGGTCTGCACCGACTTCCTTCTGGCCGCCGACGCGGCGAAGGCCGTCCCGGTGCTGGCCGAGACCGCAGCTAAGTCGGCCGACCCGCTCGGGGCCGCGAACGCCCTCTGGCTGCTCGCCCGGCTCGGCACCGACGACGCGAAGAAGGCACTCGGGGCCGGGGCGAAGCACGCCGACGCGAAGGTGCGTCGACTCGCCGCGCAACTGGTGCGTCGGTACAAGGCCCCGGACGCCGCCGAGGTCGCCCGCTCGCTCGTCAAGGACGAGTCGCCCGCGGTCCTAATCGCCGCCGCTCTCGCCCTGCCGGACGACGAGGCCCGCAAGGCGCTCGTGTCGGCCCTCGCCCGCGGCGCGGCGCGTGACCCGCACACGCGGTACGAGGCCGCGTGGCACCTCGCCCGCCTCGGCGGGGCTTTCAAGGAACTCCTCGCCTCTCCAGACGCGGACACCGCCCTCGCCGGGATGATCGTCGCGGACGTGGCGTGCTACGAGAAGTTCGCCGCGCAGCCCGACGCGGTCGCGGCGCTAAAGGCCGCGGTCGCGGCCCCCGGCGCGTGCGACCCGCGGTCGCTCCTCACCCTCGTTCAGATGCACGGCGACGCGTCGTTCCGCCCGGCGGTCGAGGCGCTGCTGGCGAAGGCGGACCTGCCCGAGGCGGTCGTCGGCCGCGCGCTGTTGTTCCTCCGGGCGAAGGGCTCGCCGTCGGCCAAACTCGAAGAGAAGTTCGCGGCAAAGTTGGCCGAGGCGGCCGACGCCGGGAAGCTCGCGCTCGACCGCCCGGACGACCTCGTCGCCGTGTTCGCGCTGGTCGAGGCCGGCGGGCCGACCCCGGCCGCGCTGCGGCTGATCGGCAAGCAGTTCGGCTCCAACAACCGCGAGGTGCGGGACGCCGCCCACGCATTGGCCCGCCGGTTCGGGCCGAAGGCGGGCGCGCTGGCGAAGGACTTGTGGGCCATCCTCGCCGACGAGAAGAGGGCGGCGCAGTTCGGGCCGGAGGCGGTCGGCACCCTCGCCCGCGTTGAGCCGAAACCGGACGCCGAGCGGTGGGCCGCTCTGCTGTCCGCGAAGGACACGGGCGTGCGGACCGAGGCCGTCCGGGCGTGGCGGGCGTTCAAGGGCGACGCCGCGCGGGTCGATTCGCTCCTGAGTGCAGCCCCAGAACTCCTGAAGGGCGACCCGGACCTCGCGGGCGACCTCGCCGCCGTCGCCCGCGCGATCGGGGCACCGGCCGACAAACTGAAGGGGCTGAACCTCCCGGCCCCGCCGACGCGCGACGAACTCGGGCGCGACGCGGGCACGCTGGTGGCGAAGGTGCCGCCCGCCGACCGCGCGCGCCGGGCCGCCCTTGGGCAGCAGGTGTTCGACCGCGCCGGGTGCACGAAGTGCCACACCACCGCCACGCAGACGACCGAACTCGCCCCGTCGCTCAAGGGCATCGGCGGGCAGAAGCCCGAGTACCTCGTCGAGTCGGTCCTGCTGCCGTCGAAGGTGGTCAAAACGGGGTTCGAGGCGGAGACGGTCCGCACGGCCGACGACCGGGTGTTGACCGGGCTCGTCCGCGACGACGGCGACGCGCTGCGGGTCCTATCCGCCGAAGCGGTGTCGCGCGTGCCGAAGGCCGACGTCGCGGCCCGGTCCGTGACCAAGGTTTCGGTGATGCCCGAAGGGCTCGCCGACGGTCTCAGCCGGCGCGAGTTCGAGGATCTGGTGATCTACCTGTCCACGCTGAAGTGACCGGCCGGAAGAGCCGCGGGCTCTCGCGGGACGCGACCGGGCGATGCGGTAGTCGGATCATGC
>VGZJ01000527.1 GCA_016872595.1 Planctomycetota bacterium | reverse complement strand
CCTTCCAGTCGTAGAATGTGGTCGTGTGGGGCACGGCTGTGGTCCCGAACCGTTGGAGGTAAGAGACCGATAGTTTAGGCCCAGCCGTGCTTCACACACTACACGCCCGTTAACCTCCACCCGCAAGAGCCGTAGGCGTCCATCGCGCGAAGGGCTTGGTGTTCGTAGAACGGCGTCGGCGGCAGCACCCCGGGGCAGAGGTCGGCGAGGATCGTCTCACGGCGTGCGCCGACGGGGTTCAGTCGGTTGAAGAGCCCGCACCGGAGCGCGGCCGGGTCCGTCGCCCACGGCGCGAGCCAACCCGTCTCGGCAACGGACAGGCGCGCGACCCACGGGCGAAAAATGTCGTCCGCGGACTTTTCGCACCGCGCCTCCGACAGCGAGACCATTACGAGCGCCGCCCGCGGGCGCAAGCCGGCGTGTTCCGCGCGGACCAGTTGCAACCACGAGACGAGCGGCAACCCGGCCCGGTAGCCGAAGTTGTAGACCAGTGGAACGCCGTCCGCGTCCGCGAAGTTCATGGCCGCGGGCGACACCCCCACTGGGCACGCGACGAACCGAACACCAACACGAGGGGCCGGTTCGGGCGCTCGCGCTGCCAATCCCGCGCCTGCCGCACTCGGTACCCATACTCTGGGTCGCGCCACTCGGGGCGCACCGTCTCCGGGGCGGCGCTCAGTGCGATCGCAACGAGCGCGGACGCCAGCCCGAACGTTGCCAGTGCGGTGCGGGCCGCGCGCCGGCGCGCGTCAGGTGGGGCGGAAGGGGCGCGGCCGTAGGCGAGACGCGTCAGGCGGGTCGGGAGCGCGGGGGAGACGTTCACGGCGCGGCCCCCACTTGTGTCAGCCACGAGCGCAGGTGCGCGTCGGCCAGCCACCGGCTGTACTTCGTCGCGCCCCGTGGGATCATGTGGATGCCGTCGCCGAAGTCGTCTTCGTCGAAGTCGGCAGCGCGCGGCACGAACACCGGGCATCCCAGTTCGTCAGACAGGAACCGGCGGAACGCGGCGACTGTTTCGAGCGATTTGGCGCTGTACCAACCGCGGAACGTGGGCGACTCGGCGGTGAAGTAGAACGCGACCGGCACGCCGCGCACGCGGCAGTCCGCGACGAGGTCGCGGTACGCGCGCCGGCTCAGTTCGCTGACGCGCAGGTCGGCCGCCGCGCCGCCGTGGGCGCTCTCCATATGCGCCAAGCGGTTCGCGCGGCGAGTGCGCACGTCGTCCGACGTGTCCGTGAAGGGGCTGTAGCCGTTCGCGTCCGGCGGGCGCGTGGCGATGACCGCCCGCGCCTCCTGCGAGAGCCAGCGCGCGTCGATGCCCCCATGACCTGATGGCGGTACGTGTACCACGGGACCAGCCGCGCTTCGAGCCAGCGCGTGTGAACGTCCGGGCGCGTCGAAGCCGGGGTGAGGCGGATCAGGTCGGGCAGCGTCAGCCCGGCCCCGCTCGCGGCGAACTTCGTTTGCGTGGTGTCGTCGAACCGGAGCAGCACCGGGAACACTTCGACCACGACGGCCGCGGGGCGCACGTCGGCGTCCCAGAGTCGCCGCGCGACCACGGGCAGGTACGGGGGCAGCGCGCCACCAAGCCCGTAGTTGAAGGCGCGCGGCGCGCCGGGGTCGTCGCCCCAGTTCATCGCTTCCGGGTCGATGGCGTTCTGCGTCCACGAACTACCGATGAACACGACGAGCGGGCGCTCCGACTTCGCGCGCAGCGCGGCCATGCGGTGCCCGTGCTCCGGGTCGCGTAGGGTCGGGGCCGCGGTTTCCAGAACGACCGAGAAGCCGATGGTGGCGAGGGCCGCGACCGCCAGCGCCCACAGCACCGCCCGGCGCGCGTGGCCGCGCACCGACCGTGCCGCGCCCACGGCGCGGGGTCGGCGCGCGAGACGCGGCACGAGGCGGCCGAGCGCGATGGGCATGGGCGGCTCCGTGATTTTCGGGGTCAACCCTACTTATCGGCCGGGAGCCAGTAGCGACTTCAGGTGGTCGTCAGCGAACGCTCTGCTGAACCGTGCCGCGGCCGGGGCCAGCATGTGGTGGCCGTCAGCGAAGTCGTCGTCGGTGAAAGTGTCCGGGGCGAGCAGCACCGGCGCGCCGAGGGCCGCGGCGCGGGCCGCGAGCGCGTCCCGATAGGCGCGCGAGTACCAGCCGCGGAACGTGGGCGCTTCGGGCGTCGTGAAGAACACGACGCGCGCGCCCGCGGCCCGCGCGTCGGCCACAATGTCGGCGTAGGCCGGGTCGGGCGGCGCGGCAGGCGGGGTCGCGCCGAGGCGCGGCGCGTACGCCGCGCGCGCGTCGGCCACGAGCGCCGGCCGACGCGCGTCGGCCCCTTCGTCGGTGTTGGGCACGAACCCGGCGCGGGCGGCATC
>VGZJ01000526.1 GCA_016872595.1 Planctomycetota bacterium | reverse complement strand
CTCGCCGCGCGGGTCGCCGCCGCCGGCGGTACCGCGGAGCCGGTAGTTGCCGACGTGGGCGACCGCGCGCAGGTCGAGGCCGCGTTCGCGGCGGCGCGCGCGCGCCTCGGCCCCATCGACCTCGTGATCGCCAACGCCGGCGTCGGTCGCCCCACGCTCCGTGACCCGGTCAATATGGGCGACGTGGAAGACACGTTCCGCATCAACCTCATGGGCGTTGTGTACACGCTCTCCGCGGCCCTGCCGGAAATGCTGGCCCGCAAGAGCGGGCACCTCGTCGCTGTGTCCAGCCTCGCCGGGTATCGCGGGCTGCCGAGTGAGTCCGCGTACTGCGCGAGCAAGGCCGCGGTGAACACCTACATGGACGGCCTGCGCATCCACCTGCGCGGCACCGGCGTGCGCGCTACGACGCTGTGCCCCGGCTTCGTGACCACACCCATGACCGCGACCAACAAGTTCCACATGCCGCAACTGATGACCGCCGAGTACGCGGCCGGGAAGATGATTCGCGCCATCGCCGCCGGCAAGAAGGTCTATAACTTCCCGTGGCGGCTCCACATGATGGTGAAGGTGAGCCGCTGGCTGCCGGACCGCGTCATCAACTGGGTGATGGGCGACTACGAGACCGAGGCGAAGGACGCGGTCGCCGGCCGCGCGGACCAACAACCCCCCAAGTGAGGTGTGCGATGCGAACGATCCTGTGCGCGGTGCTGGCGGCGCTCGTCGCCGCCCCGGTTCTGGGCGAAGACAAGCCCGCGGTGAAGGAACTGGACACGAAAGACTTGAAGGTCGCGTTCCCGGAGAAGGTGCCGGGCATCAAGAACCCGGAAGTCGTGACGATCGCCGACGCGCTCGCCAAGTCGCCGACCCTCAAGGACGCGGCCGACGCGGTGAAGAAACTCGTGAACTTCGAGAAGGAAAAGCTGGTCGTGTTCGCGTGGCAGGGGAGCGGCGGCGACAAGCTGAGCGCCGTCGCGAAGACCGTGGACGGCAAGACGACGGTGACGTTCCTGCGGACGTTGGGCTTCACGCGCGACCTGCGCCAACACCTGAAGGTGTACGTCGTCCCGAAGGACGCCGACGTGAAGGGCGGCGACGCGAAGTGACCGCGGTGGGCCGGCGCGCGCCGCGTCGCCCGCGCCGACTTCAAGCCGAAGCTGAGCGCGGCCCAGCGCAAGCTCAAGGACAAGATCGTCGAGGCGCACGCCGCGGCCGGGTTCGCGCCGCCGGAGCCGAAGGAGTTCGTCAACCAAGCCGGCGGGAACGCCGCGGCCCTGAAAGACATCTTCGAAGTGGCCTGCGCGGAAGGGTTCTTGGTGAAGGTCACGGACGAGTTCTACTTATCGGCCGAAGCGGAAGCGGAGATGCGGCGGCGCGTGACCGAGCGCCTGCGGGCCGGACCGGGCGCGACCGTGGCCGAGATCCGCGACCTGCTCGGCACCACGCGCAAGTACGCGGTGCCGGTGTGCGAGTACCTCGACCGCGTTGGGTTGACGAAGAGGGAAGGGGACACGCGCGTGTTGATGTGACGGTCCCACACCTCTCCCTCATGCTCTGATGGGAGAGATGTGTGCGCCGTGGCCGACGCGGGTGCGCCGACCCCGGCTCACAACTGCACGTCGCCCACGGTGTCGCGGAGCTTCTCGCACGCGCTCGCCCAGCGGCGGCGGATCGTGCGCTCGTCCACGTCGAACAGGGTCGCGATGCGGCCCTGTGTCCACCCGTGATAGAACACCAGCCCCACCACCTCGCGCTCGTCGGCGGGGAGCGCGTCCACGGCCTCGTGGAACCGGACCCACAGGTCGAAGTCTGCGGTGCCGGTCGCGTCCGAGTCGGCCTCGGCCCGGTGAACGGGGCGGTCGCTGTCGTCCGGCAGGTCGAGAGTGACCGGCCGCTTCCCCTTGCACCGCCGCGCGAGGTCGATCAGCTCACGGCGGATGTGGACCGCGGCGAGGTTGAAGAAGTCGCGCGTCGTCTTCGGGCGCAGGGTGCGGAGCGTGCGGAGCAGGCGGATCAGGCTGTTCTGGAGGACGTCGCCGGTGTCGGCGTTGCCGCGGACGTTCGGGAACGAGCGGGTCATCCGCCGGGCCAGCTTCTCCAGTCGCGCGCCGGTGGCGCGGAGCAGGTCGTCGGCGGCGCGCCGGTCCCCGGCCTGCCAGCGGTCGAGGCACTCTTGGAGGTTGACCGAGTTGAACGCGGCTTCGGGCATGGCGAGTCGTTGTGAGGAGCGGGGCCGAAGCACATCCTACCGCGGGCGCGCCGCGAGCAATTCCACAGGAACGAAAACGGCCGACCTCGAAGGGCCGGCCGTGTGAGGATCGTGTTGTCGCGCGACGTGGGCTTAGTAGCGCCCGCCGCCGCCCCCGCCGCCGTA
>VGZJ01000525.1 GCA_016872595.1 Planctomycetota bacterium | reverse complement strand
CGCCCCGTCGTCACACGGTGATGATGAAGAACGTCGCCGGACTCCACAACCGGATGTACGGGTAACGACCACACAGGATCGTCTGGCCGAAGTGCGACTGAACCAACACCTATTGCGCAACGAGTCTATTCGCCTCGGGCCGTCGGGCCTCGCTCGCAGAGCCTCGCTCGACCGCGACCTACAAGAGGCCCGTTACGGCACGCGGGCGCAGAGGGCGGCGAGGACCGCGCGGGCGCGGCCCTCTTTTAGCGCGGCCTCGGCCCGGATCACGCCGTCCTTGAGCGTGGGCACGGCTTCCGCGGCCCACAGCGCGGCGGCGGCGTTCGCCACCACGATGCGCCGGGCCGGGCCGTCGCCGCCGTTCAGCACCCCGCGGATGAGGGCGGCGCTCTCGGCGGCGTCCGCGGCGCGGATCGCGCGGGCGGTCACGGGGGCCAACCCGAACTCGTCCGGGTGCCACTCGCGGGCCTCGTACTCGTTGCCGCGGACCACGCGCACCATCGTCGGGGCCGCGAGGCTCACCTCGTCCAACCCGTCGAGGCTGCACACCAGCACCGCGCGGCGGATGCCGAGGCGCGCCAGCGCCGCGGCCAGCGGGTCGAGCAGGTCCGGCTTGCCGACGCCGAGGAGCTGGTACGGCGCGCCGGCCGGGTTCGCCAAGGGGCCGAGCAAATTGAACAGGGTGCGCACGCCGAGCTTCTTGCGCAGTGGGGCGACGTGGGCCATGCCGCGGTGGAAGTGGGGGGCGTAGCAGAACGCGAACCCGCACCGCTCGAGGCACTTCTGCGCCCACTCCGGCCCGGCCTCGATGGGGACGCCGAGTTCGCGCAACACGTCGGCGCTGCCGGACCTGCTGGACACGGCGCGCCCGCCGTGCTTGACCACGGGCACCCCGGCCCCGCACGCGACCAGCGCCGCGGCCGTGCTGATGTTGAACGTGCCGCTGTCGTCGCCGCCGGTCCCGCAGGTGTCGAGCACCGGGCCGGACACGGGCACGAGCGTGACCATCTGTTCGCGGAGCACGCGGGCGGCGGCGGCGATCTCGTCGGCGGTCTCGCCCTTCATACGGAGCGCGGTGAGGAACGCGGCCCCGCGGGCCTCGTCCACGCGCCCGGCCACGAGGTCGCGCACGGCCTCGGTGACGCGCGCCGGCGGCAACTCGCGCCCGGCCAAGAGCGCGGCGAACAACTCGGCGAACCACGACGGGGCAGGAAGCTCCAAGCGGCACCCCAAAACGGCGAACGAAACGGCCCGGCGGCCCGGTCTGGCGAATCGTATCGCGCCGGGTAAGATTCTGGCAATTTTTCTCTTCCGTTGTGAACAACTGTCCTATATACTGCTATGTATGGTGGACGGAAGTAGGACATTTGCCACCTAGGAGGTTTGGTGCGCTCGCCCTACCCTTTCCCCACGGCGACGAAGTCCGACACGAACCCCCACCCACCGCACACGTACCCCAACACCGGAGTCGAGTCATGTCCGAAGAGAAGGTCGCGCTGACCGCGAAACAGCAGAAGATTTACAACTACATCATCAAGCACATCGAAACGAAGGGGTTCCCGCCGGCGATCCGCGACATCTGCACCGAGTTCGGCATCTCGTCCCCCAACGGGGTGATGTGCCACCTGAAGGCGCTGGAGGCCAAGGGGTACATCAACCGCGTTCAGAAGCACAAGAACAACAAGCGCGCGCAGGCCCGCGGGATCACGATCCCCGGCGTGACCAGTGGCGGGTACAGCCTCCCGCTGCTCGGCCTCGTGGCCGCGGGTAAGGCCATCGAAGTGACCCAACAGGACGACGAGCGGTTGGAGCTGCGCGAGCTGTTCGGGAGCGACGGCCTGTTCGTCGTGAAGGTCCGCGGCACGTCCATGATCGAGGGCCACATCGCCGACGGCGACTACGTCGTGATCCGCAAGTGCGAGACGTGCGACAACGGCGACAAGGTCGTGGCGATGGTGGAGAAGGCGATGACGCTGAAGAAGTACTTCAAGCGGAAGGACGCGATCCACCTGCACCCGATGAACAGCACGATGGAACCCATCGTGGTGGACCCGACCCGCGAGGACATCCGCATCCTCGGCGTCCTCACGGGCGTGATCCGCAAATGCTGACGCGCGGCCGGCAGCGGGCGTTGTGCAACCGATGTTGAAGTTGTGCCACTTAGCCCCCTGTTGGTAGTGCCCCACTGAAGCGGGGCACTACCGACACGATAGGGCTCGCCCGTTGTGCAACCTTTTGGCAAGGTGCCACTTCGGGGCGCACGGGTGACGGACGGGCCGGGTGCGTGGGCGTTGTGCAACCGATTTTGATTTCGCGCTACACCGTCACCGACAACCGCGTTCTGTAACCGGGGGCTGTGCCCCCGGCACTGAACCGCGCAGC
>VGZJ01000524.1 GCA_016872595.1 Planctomycetota bacterium | reverse complement strand
GCACCCGCGTGCCGCTGCGGGCGCGCATCCGCACCGCGACCGCCGAGCACGCCGCCGCGGTCGGCCGGTTCCAAGGCGCGGCGAAGGCCGGCGACTATACCGCCGCGATGAGCGCCTTCCGCATGGCGTTTCCCGATTCGCGCTGGGAGGCCGCGCTCCCCGCGCTGGACGACGCCTATTCCGTCACACTGTCCGAAGCCGAGCGCGCGCGGCTGTGGTGCGACGTGGCGCACGTGCTGCGCGAGCGGTTCCGCGTTCACCCGCTGGAACTGGCCGACGTGGTACTCGCGGTGGCGCACGACGACGCCCCGGAGCCGGCCGCGGGCGACTTTGGCGGGTTCTGCACGGACACGTTCGCCTTCCTCGGCGAACTGGCGGGCGAGAACTCGAAGGACTGGATGGCCGACAACCGCGACCGTTACCAGTTCGTGCTGCGCGAGCCGCTGAACGAACTGTGCGAGGCGCTGGCCGCGCGGTACGTGCGCCCGGTGCTGAACCGCGAGCACGGTTGGAACCTCGAATGCGCCGCGCGCCCCGGGCGCGCGGTCACGAGCATCTGCAAGAACGACTTCGGGCGCGGCGGGCCGTACCAGCCGGTGCAGTGGGTCACGTTCTACCGGCAGGCGCAGGAGTCGCGCCGGGCCGACGCGCAACTGTTCGTGCGCGTCTGCGCCGACGAGGTGCGCTACGGGTTCCACCTCGGGCGCACGGCCCGCGCCGCCGGCAAGCAGTTCCGCGCGAACATTCAGGAACACGGCGAAGCGATCTTCCGGGCACTGCAAGCGGGCGACGTGTTCGCCGAGTGCCGGTTCTGGGCCGGCGACGACCTCGAAACCGAGGTGCCCGTGCGCACCGCGGCCGATCTCCGCGCGTGGGCCGCGCACAAGACCGTGGCCGTTGGCAAGCGCCTCGACCGCAGCGCCCCGCTGCTGCGCCGCGACGAGTTGGTCGGCGACGTCCTCCTGACGTTCGACCGGCTATTGCCGGCGTTCGCGTGCGCGGCCGAGGCCGACCCGCGCCCGTTGCTCGCGCGCCGCGCCGGGACGCCCGACGGCGCGCCGCCCTACGACCCGGCCTCGTTCCACCGCGAAACGCACCTGTCCGAGGTCTGGCTCGACCGCATGTGCGCGCTCCTGCGACTGAAGAAACAACTCGTGTTGCAGGGCGTACCGGGCACGGGCAAAACCCACGTCGCGCGGTGCCTCGCCCGGCTGCTGACGCACGACCGCCCCGACTGTGTGCGCCTCGTCCAGTTCCACCCCGCGTACAGCTACGAGGAGTTCGTCGAAGGCATCCGCGTTCGCGGCGCGGAAGTCAACGGCAAGAGCGAGGTGACGTACCCGGTCGAGGACGGCGTGCTGTGCCAGTTCGCGGCGCAGGCCGCGGCGCGCCCGAGCGAACCGCACGTGCTGCTGATCGACGAGTTGAACCGCGGCAACCTGCCGCGCATCTTCGGCGAGTTGCTGTACCTGCTCGAATACCGCGAACAGGCCGTCACGCTGCCCTATTCCAAGCGCGAGTTCCGCCTGCCGGACAACCTGTTCCTGCTGGCGACGATGAACCAACTCGACCGCTCCGCGGTGGCGCTCGACCAAGCCCTGCGCCGCCGGTTCTCGTTCGTGGACATGACCGCGGACGCGGCGATCCTCGCGCGCTGGCTCGAAGCGCACCCGTGCGCCGAACCGACCGACGAGACCTTCGGCCCGCGCGTCGTGCGCCTGTTCGAGGAACTGAACCGCAAGCTGGCGCGCGAACTCGGCCCGGACAAGCAGGTCGGGCACAGCTTCTTCATGGTGCCGGCGCTGGACGCGGACAAACTCGAAGCGGTATGGGACCACCACGTCCGGCCGCTGCTGCTGGACTACCACAGCGGGCGCGACGACCGCCTGCGCGACTACACCATCGAGCGCCTGCTGCGCGCCCCCGCCACGAAGCGCCGCGCGGTTGAACCAGTCACCGAAGGCGAGGAGTAACGATGAGCGATTCGCCCTTAAGTCGACATATTCGGATTCTGAAAGCAAACAACAGCCAGAACGTTCATTGCATCAACCGGTCGACTTGAGTACGATATATCGGTGATAACCTAAGCCCAACTGAGTGAGTTTCCTATGTCGCCAAAGCTACGCTGTCCTGTCCTAGCCCACTTCATTCTCGTGTTCGCACTCAGTCTCTCGACATCGACTGCTGCCGATCCACCGGCAGATGTCGCGAAGCTTCTGTCACAGTTGAAAGACCCCGACGATACGACACGCCTTAACAGTACAGCGCGGGTTTTCTGCCATTTCGTAAGCTGTTCATCGGGGAGGATTACCGATGACGGAGCAGGAAATCGTGGAGTTGGGGCCGGCGTTCGCGGCGTATCTGCGTCGGTTCCGGTGCGGTTT
>VGZJ01000523.1 GCA_016872595.1 Planctomycetota bacterium | reverse complement strand
GCGCGTCGGTCGGCAGGGTCGCGGCCACCGGCTGCACTTCCGGGGTCGGGTTCAGCCGCCGGTGCGCGAGGTCCGCGATCAGGTCCGCGACCAGTTGCTCGGCCTCGCGGCACCCGGTCCCGTTGCCGATGGCGATCACGGAAATCTGGTACTTGCGCACCATCTGTTCGAGCTTGCGCTTGGCGTCGCCGGCGTTCCGCTTCTGCCCCTGCGGGTAGACCACCGCGTCTTCGAGCAGCTTGCCGGTCTCATCGAGCGCGGCCAGCTTGCAGCCGGTGCGGATGCCGGGGTCGATGGCGAGCACGCGCTTGCCGCGCAGCGGCGGCTGGAGCAGCAGGCTGCGCAGGTTCTTGGCGAACACGCCGATGGCGTGCTCCTGCGCGCGGTCGGTGAGGTCGCGGCGCACCTCGCGGTCGAGGCTCGGCCGGATCAGCCGGTCGAGCGCGTCGGCGGCCACCTCGCCCATCAGCCCCTTGTGCGGGTGGTCGGCGAGGTTCAGGTGATAGGCGACGATCTCCTTCGCCATGTTCGGGTCGGCGTCGATGCGGACGCGCAGGATGTTGAGCTTCTCGCCGCGGTTGATGGCGAGCACGCGGTGCGGCGGGATGTCTTTGGCCGGTTCGCGGAAGTCGAAGTACGGCTCGTACTCCTTGCCCTTGCCCTCCGGCGCGGTCTCGACGCGCACGGAGACGACCGCGCCGGTGTCCCACGTGAAGGCGCGGAGCGGCCCGCGGACCTCGGCGGAATCGGCCACGAGTTCGGCGAGGATGTTCCGCACCCCGGCCATCACGTCGTCGGTGTTGAGCAGCCACTTGTCGGGATCGACGAGGCCGGGCAGCACCGCGGCGAGGTCGTTCACCGCGGGGTCGCGGTTGAAGATCGCTTCGGCGAGCGGGCCCAGCCCCTTCTCGCGGGCCTCGGTCGCCAGCGACTTCTTCTTCGGTTTGTACGGCAGGTACAGGTCTTCGAGGCGCTTGGGCGTCTCGGCGGCGAGGATCGCCTGCGTGAGCGCGTCCGTCAGCTTGGCTTGGAACGCGATGCTCTTGAGCACCGTGCGCTTGCGGTCGGCGAGCACGCGCAGGTTCGTGACGCGCTCTTGGATGCGCCGAATGGCCTCTTCGTTCAGCCCGCCGGTGCGCTCCTTACGGTAGCGGGTGATGAACGGCACCGTATTCTCGTCGTCGAGCAGTTGGACGACGGCGTCGACCTGCGCCTTGCGGATCTGAAGGTCTTGGGCGATGCGCGACAGGTCGTGCGGCTGCGGCGCGGGCGGCACCTCCGGCACCGGCTGCGGGGGCACGGCCGGCTCGCGCGCGGGCGGCGGCGCGGCGGGCGCGCTCGCGGTTTCGTCCGGCCCGGCCGGGGGTTCGCTCGGCGCTTCGACCGCGGGCGGCGCGGCGGGGGTGTCCGGGGCGGGAACGGTCGGTTCGGCGGGCGGGGCGTCGATCGGGTCGGACGGGGTCATGGTGCGAGCGTCCTAGGGGACTGCGGGGCGGCTCCGGTGGCCGGAGTCGAGACGGATCGGGGGCCGCGCGGGTTCGCGCGCGGCCGGGTACCGAACGGGCATCGGAAGGTCATGGTTACGGGCGGAATTGGAGCGCGGCAAGGAACGCGGACGGTGAGTACGCCCGCCGCGACTCGAACCCGCCCGGTTACGCTCAGAAGTCGAACGCGCACCGGGTGCCGAACCCGTGGACGTGGCCGCGGGCCGCGACCTCGCCGCGCTGCGTGTAGTCGTAGTTGAACTGGAGCTTCGCGTTCGCGTTCAGGTACCAGTTCAGCCCCAGCGTCGCGGAATCGAGCCGGCCCGCGCGGACCGCTTTGTTGTTCAGGTCGAGGTACGTGAAGCGCACGGCCAGCTCCCACGCCCCGAATCCCCGCCCGTCGCAATCGGGCGCGGGCTTCAGGCGCAGCGGGCGCAGCGGTTGCACGCGGTTGAGCACCGCGGTCTTGGGGTTCCACGTCCGGCTCTCGCCGGTCAGGAACAGCATCGCCTCCGCGTAGCACCCCTCGAAGAACACCGCCCCCTGATTCGGCCCGGTGCCGACGCGCGCGCCGTTGATCACGTTCGCGGTGTACTCGGCCTGCACCGTGAGCGGCCCCCACACCGCGGCCGTTTCGAGGTTGAACAGGTCTTGCGAACGGGCGCTCACGAGGCCCGTGTTGGCGATCAGGTTCAGCAGCGGGAACGGGGCGTTGCGGATGTTGTCGCGGACGCGCACCTGCACCTGCCCGTTGACCGGGTCGCGGTGGCTCATCGCGCCGCCGACGTGCCAGAACGCCTTAGACTCGTTGCGCAATAGCGATCGATGGCCTATTCATAGGGTTATGACGAATTACGAGAAATTGCGTCGGAAGCCGTTGTTGTTCCGCATGTTCACGGGGCTCTC
>VGZJ01000522.1 GCA_016872595.1 Planctomycetota bacterium | reverse complement strand
CGTCGCCGGACTCCACAACCGGATGTACGGGTAACGACCACACAGGATCGTCTGGCCGAAGTGCGACTGAACCAACACCTATTGCGCAACGAGTCTAGCGAGAAGAGCAAGCGCGGTAGTTGACGTTTTTTCAGTGCCGAGGCTTGCGGATCCGCAAGCAGATCAGCGCGTCCCCAGCCTGAACCCCACCAGAGCCAGAACGGTGCCCAGCATGAGCGAGACGTGATACGCGCGGAGCGGCTCGACGGTGCGGATGCCGAACTGGTGGCCGGCGACCGCGACCGCGGCCCCGAGAAGCGCGAACGCGCTCATCAGGTTGCCGCGGAAGAACAGCGACGCGAGCAGGATCAACCCGGCGAGGCCGACGTTGAAGCTGTCGACGCGCGCGGTCAGCGCCGGCGGTACGCCGCCCAGCGCGAGCGGCTTTGTCGCGCGGTTGGCGTCGAGCGCGGTCTGTTGCTGGAGCGCCGAGAGGTCGTTCGTGTCCACCGCCTGTTGTGCCTGAGACTGGAGTTCCGCACCGGGCACGAGACCGTTCTGGTGCGCCCACAGCGCACACGACGCGAGCAGAACGGCCGCGGTGACGGCGCGCACGTGCGGCCCGACGAACAGGTTGACGACCTTGCCGAGCGGGTCCGGGCGGCGCGACGGCACGAACGCGAAGTCGTTGGGGTTCTCGGCGGCCTTGACCAATTGCCGCACGTTGCCGGGCGCGGGGCCGGTGTCGTGGCCGGGGCGCGCGCGGTGCGTCTCGGCCTGCTTGAACTCGGCCGCGGCGCGGACCATCGCGTCGGCCGCGGCGTTGGCGTGCCGGTCCGCGGTGCTTTCGCTCGCGCCCTTCGCCAACAGGTTCGCGCGCTCGACCTGTGCGAGTATCGCGCGCTCGCGGGCCTCTTTGCGGGCCGCCTCGACGCGGCCGATCCACGCGACGACCGGCTCGCGCCACGCGACGAACTTCTCGCGCGCCCCGGCCGCCCCGCCGCGCAGCAGCACGGCCCGCGCCGCCAGCTTCGCCTCGAACCCGAATACGGCCTCGAAGAACTCTTCCCAGTTGCGCCCGGCGAATTTGGCGACGAACTGGCGCAGTTCCTCTTCGTCCAACCCTTGCGCGCGCATGCGCCGCAGTTGCCGCTCGCACCCTTCGAGCACGGGCCGGCGCGCCGCGGTCACGGCGCGGTCGAGCCCGTAGCGCAGGGCCAGCGCCAGCCCGACGCCGAGCAGCCCGAACCCGGCCCACACCCAGAACACCTTCAGCAGCGCCAGCAGAATGCAGAACATGGCGAGCCCGGCCACGCTGACCGCGATGTCGCTCCACCCCATGCCGGCGACGAGCGCGCGCGCGCGGCCGAACAGGTACCCGCGCCGGGCGATCCCGTCGATCACGAAGTACGCGAGCGCGGCTTGCAGCGCGAGGCCGAACGTGCCGAACGCCCAGCCGATCTTGCCGAAGAACGCCAGCAGCACCGCGGCAACCGCGACCGTGCCGAAGAACCCCGACACGATGTGCCCGCGCACGACGGCCGGGGTCGCACTGGTGAACTGGTACGCGAACCCTTCGAGCTTCGCGATCTGCTCCTCCTGCGGCGAGAACGTGCCCGTGTGGTGGACCCCGAGCCACGCCTCCAGCGTGCGGATCACGTCGCCCATGTCTTGGAACCGGTCCCCGGCCTCCTTCGCCATCATCCGCTGAATGACCGCGGACAGTTCCTTCGGCACGCGGCTGACGATCTGGTCCGGCGGCACGAGCGGATCGTAGGCGTGCTTCGACATGAGCTCGACCGCCGTCGTGCCGTCAAACGGCGGGCGACCGGTCACGAGTACATAGAGCGTGCAGCCGAGTGAGTAGACGTCGGCGCGGTGGTCGACGGTCGCGGCGTCGCGGCACTGTTCCGGCGACATGTACGCGGGCGTGCCGAGCGCGATCCGCGCCCCGGTCATGTCCGGCGGCAGCGACAGCAGCCCGCTCCGCGCCGACATCGACGCCTCCGTGAGCTGATCGTCGGCGCGCGTCACCGCGGGCGTCTTCACGAGTCCGAGGTCCGCGACCTTGACCAAGCCCTGATCGTCGAGCAAGAGGTTATCGGGCTTCACGTCGCGGTGAATCATCCCGCGGTCGTGGGCGTGCTTCAGGCCGCGCGCGGCCTGAAGGGTGTAGCCGACCGCCGTTTCCGGGTCGAGTTTGCCCTGTTTCTTCACCACGTCCGCGAGCGAGACCCCGCGAACGTACTCCATGCTGAAGAAGCGCGCGCCGTCGGCCTCGCCGATGTCATGGATCTGGACAATAGACTCGTTGCGCAATAGGTGTTGGTTCAGTCGCACTTCGGCCAGACGATCCTGTGTGGTCGTTACCCGTACATCCGGTTGTGGAGTCCGGCGACGTTCTTCATCATCACCGTGTGACGACGGGGCG
>VGZJ01000521.1 GCA_016872595.1 Planctomycetota bacterium | reverse complement strand
AGGTGGCGGAACACGGCCGGGTGCTTCCGCAGGTGGTCCAGACGAGCAATCATCGGACGTGCTCTCAACGGGGGTAGCAAGGGGCTGGCATCCTACCCACAACCACCGCTATCGTGAAGAACATCTAATGGCTACCCCCCGAACCGCGCTCGAAATGTCTCAGCAGCTTACCGAGAAGCTCGCCGCGCTCGACGTCGGCACCGAGTCGCAGGCCAACGCCAGCGACACGCACGCCGTCGCGTACCCGCAGCGCCCGACCGCGGCCGATCCGTTCGCCGACGCCGCACCGCCACCGGACGTCGGCAACGTGGTCGGCACGTTCGTGCTTCAGGCGAAGTTGGGCGAAGGGGTGTCGTGCCACGTGTTCCGCGGTTGGGACCGGGCCCGCTCGTGCCCGGTCGCGCTCAAGATTCTGAACTGGGCCAACGTGTACGACCGCGCCGCGGCGATGAAGCAGTTGCGGATGGAGGCGATGGCGCTGGCGCGCGTGAAGCACCCGCTCGTGGTGCGGTTCATCGACTTCGCGTTCGACCCGCGCTGGCCGTACCTCGTCACCGAGTTCTTCGAGGGCCGGCCTCTGGGCGAACTGCTCCGCGCCGGCGGCGCGCTCCCGCCCGAGTGGGGGCTGTTCCTCGTGTCGCAAATGGCCGACGCGCTCGGCGCGGTGTGGCGCGCGGGCCTCGTGCACCGCGACATCAAGCCGGACAACATCCTCGTCGGGCCGAACGGGAACGCGAAGCTGATCGACTTCGGGCTGGCGAAGGCGGAAGCGCTGGAAGCGACCCGCGAGCGCACCGGGCCGGAGTTGGCCGGCACCGCCGCGTACCTCGCCCCGGAGCAGGCGAAGGACGCAAGCGCGGTCGATCACCGGGCCGACATCTACTCTCTCGGCGTGACACTGTACGAAGCCCTCACGGGGCGTCTCCCGTTTGAGGGCCGCAACCGCGTGCAGGTGATCTTCCAGCACTTGAACACACCGCCGGTGCCGCCGGTCCAACGCGCCGAGGGCATCCCGCAGCTGCTCTCGGACCTGTGCCTCTGGATGCTCGCGAAGAACCCCGACGACCGCCCGCAGAACTACGACGAGCTGCGCCAAGCGCTCAACACCGTCATGGGCGCGCGTTAGATCATTGTGGGACAGGCCGCCCGGCCTGTCACATTCTTCCGACGTGCCGGGCGGCCGGTCCCACACAATCTCTCACTACTTCGGTTTCATGTCCGTCCAGAGTTGGTCGGCCTCGCGGCGGGCGGTTTCCCACGCGGTACGCGCGGGGACCGGCACCGGGCCGGGCGCGTCGAGCAGGCCCAGCAGCAGCGCGAACGACTGCGCCCGCGCCGCGGCGAACGCCCGCGCGCGGTCGCGGTGGGTGTCGAACGGCTCGTACCCGATGGGCGGCGCGGTCGCGTGCCGCTCCACATCTTCCGCCAACGCCTTGAGCGCCGCGACTTTCGCCCGCAGCGGGGCCACGCTCTCCGGCGTGCGCTTGGCGCGCGCGAGCGTCAACCCGGCTTCGGCCTCGACCGGGCGCACGTCGTCGGGGTCGAGTTTGTCGAGGCGCGTTGCGACCTCTTTGTTGAAGTCGGTTTGGGCGACGCGCAGCTTCTGGCGCATGTCGGCGAGGGCGCGGGCCTCGGCCTCCGCCGCCACGCGCTCTCGGAGGTGCTGCCACGCCGAAATGCCTTGCGCGCCCATCGCCGCGGCCAGCCCGCCGACGAACAGCATTGGCAGTAGCGCGAGTGCCACGCCCGCCGCGGCCCGGCGCGCCCGCGCGCCGAAGCGCGCCGCGTTCAACAGGCACGCGACCATCACCCCGGCGATCCCGCCGCCGAGGTGCCCTTCCCAACTCACCTGCGGGAGGAAGCTCACGCCCGCGTTCAACGCGAACACGACGCACAGCCGCCGGAACCAGTCGTTCGCGAGGTCCGTCGGCAGGTGCTTGCGGAACGTCAGGAGCCACACAAACAGCGACATCTGCACGCCCCAAATCGCCCCGGACGCCCCCGCGAGGATCGAGTCTGGGCGCAAGGTCATTGCCAGCGCGCTCCCGGCCAACCCGGAGATCAGGTAGATTAGGAGCAACCGCCCGCGGCCCCACAACAGTTCCGCCAGCGGCCCCATCATGGCGAGCGCGAACAGGTTCCCGATGAGGTGCAAAGCGCCGATGTGGACGAAGCACGACGTGAGCAGTCGCCACCACTCGCCCGCGAGGAGCCACTCGCCGGACACGGCCCCGAACCGCTGAAGCACCTCGTAGTGGCACTCGTTCATGGCGCGCGACGGCGTCAGCCCAGTGCTGTGCACAACTGAGTATCACGTCGCCACCTTGGCCTTTCGTGCTTGGCGGCGACGTTGAACCGACGTGTGTGCCCCTTTCTGTTTCGCGGCGTGGCGGCTGGCTCGGGGCGACTTGTTGCG
>VGZJ01000520.1 GCA_016872595.1 Planctomycetota bacterium | reverse complement strand
GTTCTATAACCGCGTCCGACGACACTCGGCCCTGGGGTACGTGGCCCCAGACGAGTACGAACGGACGCACAACCAAAACCACCGCTAAACGCTGTCCACTTTCCGTGGGGAACTCCATACCATTCACTTTTCAAGAGTGTCTACTCCAACAGGCCGAGCTCCGCAATCGATACGGGATCAATACGACTCCATACGGTATCTGCTATTCGCTGGTATCTGCCCTGCACACTTCATCTGCTGAGCGACCATACATCGGCGAAATGACCTTCGAGATGCTTCGACGCGATATTACCCTCACCCTACATCCCGATGAGCGCCTCGATTTCGGTGCGATTGAGAACTCCCATCTGAATGCTCGTGAAACTTATCATCGAGAACAACGGATACAAACGGATATCATCCTTGATACACTCGGAAACCCGTTCCGCCCGGTCGCCTTCTCGTCAGACTGGCGCACGGACACCGCGATTGCCCTCGCGCGGACGATGTACGACGCGCGCGAGTTTGGCGCGATGCCGATTCTGGCGGACGCGCTCCAAGACGCCGGATGCGACAACGACGACATTCTGAACCACTGCCGTGGCACGGGGCCACACGTCCGCGGGTGCTGGGTGTGCGATCTGGTGTTGGGCAAGGAATGACGCGCGCGTTACAATCGCCGTCATCACACGGGGACCGGCCATGACGCTCGAAGGCACAGTGATGAACGGCGTGATCGTACCCGACGACGGCGCGGCCCTGCCCGAAGGCTCGCGCGTCCGCATCGAAGCTCTGGAAGAACGGTTCGAGTACCCGCACCCGCTCGCCCCCTACGACCGCGAAAAGGAACTCGCGCTCCTGCGCCAGCGCATCGCGGACATGAAGGCCGGCGTGCCAATGATTCCGCTCGACGAAGCGTTCAAGCGAATCGCGGCGGAACTGGACGCGGACCCGGAGTGAACTGTGGCGCGTACCGTCGTTGTTCACCCCGACGTCCACACGGACCTGATCGGGTACGCGCAATTCATCTCACAGCGCGTGTCTCGCGCGTCCGCGACGCGCTGGCGCGCCGCAATTGAAGCGACCGACGCGGACCAGCACCCCGAAGCGGACGAGGCCGCGGCGCTCGGCATCGACCTGCGCCAACAACTCCACGGCAAACGCCCGCACGTCTATCGCTTCCTGTTCACCATCGACGGCGAAACGGTCAACGTGCTGCGCGTGCGCCACGCCTCGCAAGATCACCTCGCGACCGACGGCATTTGACCCCACGAGAGCCATTATGAACCCGGCACCCGGCGGGCGGCGGATCCACTGCGACGACTTCGGCCACGTGACCGCCGTGCGGTTCACGCAGCCCGTCGTTCTCGACGACGCGACCGTGCAGTCTGCCGGCAACGACCTGTTCCGGCTCGTCGACGAACTCGGCCGGCGCAAGCTCCTGTTCGACTTCGGCAATCTCGAGTTCCTCACCAGCGCCATGCTGGGGAAGTTCATCACGCTGTACCGCAAGCTGAAGATGGGGGGCGGGCGGCTCGTGCTGTGCCGGCTCAACCGCGACCTGCTCGACATCTTCCGCGTCGTGAAGCTGGACCGCATCTTCTGCATCGCCCACGATCCGCCGTTCGCGACGGTCGAAGCGGTGATCGCGGAGTTCTTCGGGAACCCGTACCGCCCCGCGACCTTCGCCCCGGAGTGGCGCACGGACACCGTGCTCGCGCTCGCGCGCCGGGCGCACGACGCGCGCGAGTTCGAAGTGCTGCCGATTCTGGCCGACGCTTTGCAAGACGCGGGGTGCGACAACGAGGACCTGCTCAACCACTGTCGCGACGCCAGCGCGACACACGCGCGCGGGTGCTGGGCGTGCGATCTGGTGCTGGGGCGGGCGTGACCGCGCGCCCGCGCGTCAGGCCTTGCGCGGGAGCACCTTGAAGCGGAAGTCGATCTTGCCGATGCGGACGTCGTCGCGGCCCACCGAGACCAGCCCCGGCGACGCCCCCTCCGGGCTTTCCCACGGCACGTGCAACTCGAACCCCAACCGCTTCGGCTGGCCCCGCCACTCGCACGTGAGCAGCGACTTCGCCACGCCCGCGTTGGCGACCGAGACGTGAACGTCGAGGTCGGTGGCGCGCGACACCTCTTGGGTCAGGTGCCCGGTGCCGATCAGTTCGGAGTCGTGGTGGAACGCGCGGGCCAGCGTGCGCACGCTCCCGGCCGCGTCCGGGGGGTGGACGTACACGGACAGGGCCACCGTCTGCCCCGGCGTCACCGCGACCGGGCCGAACACGCTGACCTGAACCGCGTCGGTCGCGGCCTTCCAGAACAGCACGTTGCGGCGCAACTTCTTCCAGATTGGGGACTGGGCCGGGGGCGCGTCGGCGGCGGGTTCCGGGGCGGCGGGCGCGCCGGTGTGCCACTGCACCGGGGCGCGGGCCGTCAGGCGC
>VGZJ01000519.1 GCA_016872595.1 Planctomycetota bacterium | reverse complement strand
GCCCGCCGACGTTCTCCAGCGCCAGCACGAAGGGTACGCGGCCCAAACTCGGGGCGAGCAGATCGATCTCGGCCCGCTGCACGCCGAAGCGGATCGCGCCCACCTCGACGGCGACGCCGCCCCAGTTGCGGCACCCGGCGAGCAGCGGCAACAGCTCGCGCTCGGCGAAGCGGTGAACGCCCTCGGCCGCGTGCTCCAGTTCGTGGTGCATGACCGACACCTTCGCGCGGTCGCCGGCCGCGAGTGCCTTGCGCGACTTGCGGTGCAGTTTCGGCACGGTGCCGGAGTGGAACCCCGGGCGCAGCAGCCCGCGCACCGACTCGCCGTGCGAGCCGACCATCACCCGCGGCAGCCCCTTCGCGCGGTTCGCGCCGTACAGCCGCCAGTTCTCCTTCAGCTCCCACGCGATGAACCCGAAGATGCCCGGGATGCCGTTCACGATCATGCTGACCGTGCCCAGTGACCAACCGGTCCAGTCGGCGAGTTTCGGCACCATCGGCCAGATGACCTTGTGCGACACGGTCACGACCGGGAAGTGCTTCACCGGGTTCACCTGCGGTTCGACCAAGAGGTAGAAGACGAACCGCGTGACGTAGGCGATGGGGAACCAGATCAGGCCGAGTACGGCCTTCACCCAGAGCGAGCCTTGCGAGTCTCCGCCGCGGAACCGCATCCACTCGTCCACGGCGTACAGTTGGCGCTCGATCCAGTTCGCGAGCATGCGGAAGGCGTCGACGATGGCTGCGAACACGCCGGGGAGGAGGTTCACGCGGACCCGCCGCCACCAGTCCGAGAGCTGCTCCGCGATGCGGTCCTGCACCACCCAGCCCCACGGCGTGTTGTACGCCAGCAGCAGCGCCACGAAGACCGTCCAGCCCCAGAGCAGCAGCCAGATCGGGTTGAAGCGGACGAGGAACATGATGCCCAGCACGACGAGGCTGAGCAGGAACGGGGTGAACACGTGGCGGTGGACGAAGCGTACGGTGCCGCTGAGTCGGACCTCGCGCACGGCGCGCGAGCGCCAGAGCCACGACGGAGCGTCCCAGAGGACGCCGCGCACGGCCCACCACAGGTAGCCGAGTGCTAAGAAGACGGCGCGGCGGAACGGCGGCACGTGGAACACGAGCAGCAGGAACACACCGAACCCCACGATGGTGGGCCAGCGGATCAGGAACGAGGCGTGGTGCTCGGCCTCGGCCTCGGTCTTGTGCTTCGACGCGGACGAGGTGAACAGGCTCGCGACCTCGTCGGCCACGGCCTCGCGCCCCTTCTCGCTGGCGAACACCCAGACGCCCTCGTCCGGGTCGAACTCGGCCGGGGTGTGGTCTTCGTCCCACACCCAATCCAGTTCCTCATCGTCGAAGACCCACTTCCCGCCGGGGCCGGGCGCGGGCTGCGGGATCGTGCCGGGCGTCTTCACGGGCGCGACCGGCTGCACCGGGGGCTTGGTCGGCTTGGCGGCGCGCGCCACCAGCGACGCGACCTTCTCGCCGATGTGCCGCAGTTCCTCCGCGAACATGAGCGCGAGGAACGCGCCGCCGAAGGGGAGTGCGATGTACAGTGTGAGCGCGCGGCCCCACGGCGTACCGAAGAACACCGAAACGAACCGCTGGAGCGCGCGCAGGTAGATTTCGCCGCGGCGGTACACGCCGTCGAGCGCGTAGGCCAGTTCCGTGTCGGCGCGCAACAGCGGGTCGCCGCGGACGAACTCGCCGGCGCTCGTCAGGTCGGGCAGTTTCAGTTGGTTGCGGGCTACGGCGTCGCGCAGGTCGCCGATGCGCAGGTAGCCGCGCTCGCACACGCGGTCGAGCAGTTCGGCAACGATCTTGTCGCGCGCGACCTCCTCGGCCCGGTTCGCGGCGACCAACCCGGCGCTCGTGAGTACGCCGGCGATGATCGGGGCGAAGTCGTGCCGGACGCCGTGCTCGCGGCGGTGCAGTTCGTGGTGCAGCAGGCGGTCGAGGCGCAGTTGGTCGTGCTCGCTGAGGTCCGCACGCAGCAGTTGCTTGTGGGCCTTGCGCATGGCCATCAGCACCATAACGGGGCGCGCGTGCGGCAGCGGCCGGCGCACGGGGCGCTTACCGAGGGTGCGGATCGTCTCCGGCAGGTCGACCGCGTACACTTCGCGCGCGAGGTCCGCGGGCACGCGCTGAAGCTCGTAGAGGCACCGCGCCGCGCGCGGCCAGATGCCGTGGGCGGCGCGCGGCAGCAGCGGGGTCAGCGCTTGGTGCCACTCGCCGCGCGTGTCCGCGTCCCATTCGAGTACGTCGCCGAGGCGGTCAACGAGCGCGCGGAGCGCGGCGCGCGCGCTCGCGGTGGCGCGGTCGGCGTCCGCGCCGGTGGTCGCGCTCGCGGCCTGCGTGTAGAGGATCGCGGCGCGGACCACGTTCCCTTTCGCCTCGGCGTCCGCGGCCCGCGCGAGTAGGCGCGCCGCGCCG
>VGZJ01000518.1 GCA_016872595.1 Planctomycetota bacterium | reverse complement strand
CGCCCCGTCGTCACACGGTGATGATGAAGAACGTCGCCGGACTCCACAACCGGATGTACGGGTAACGACCACACAGGATCGTCTGGCCGAAGTGCGACTGAACCAACACCTATTGCGCAACGAGTCTATTCGCTTGAAGAGTGGCCCCGCCGGTCGGACTCGTGGACCGAAGTGGGCGAGTTGCTGAAAGTGAAGCCGGAGTTCGAAGCGAACCCGACGCCGCGCGCGGACGCGGTGAAGTGGTTCCACAGGACCGAAGCCGTACTGACCGCGCCGGGTGAGTGGGTCGCCGTCGAGCAGCGCGTTTCACTCGCGCGCGAGTTCCGCCGCGTGTCGCGCCAACTTCTCGTGACGAACGAGACGCGCCCCGAAGCGCTGCCCGACGTGACGCCGGCGAAGGCCCGCGAGGTTTCCTTTGAAGCAGCCAAGCGCCGCGGCCTGCTGCTGATGGCGCGCTTCGGCGGGTTCAATTGGGTTCGCGAACTGGCCCGCATCAAACCCGGCGAAGACGCGGGCGCGCTCAACGAGCGGCTCGATTCCTTCGCCCTGCGCGCCGACGGGCGGGCGTCGCTGGCGGCGTTCGGGTCGCGGTGCGGCGAGTTGTTCGACGCGGTCGCGGAGCTGGCCCGCAAGCCGGATGCGTACCTCGCGGCGGATCGCTTGGTGCGCATCTCGCCGGCGCACGCGAAGGTGTCCGACGCGCGCATCGATCGCACGCGGCGCGAGCGCGTTCGCGGCTACCTCGCGTGGCAGGCCCAGCGCACCTACTCCGATCATTGGTACACCGAGAACGGCCTGCGGTACTTCAACATCGCGATCCAAAAGCTCGCCACCGACGCGGCCGGCGTGGTCGCGGCGTTCGCCCCGACCGACGACCCGTTCGCGCCGTACCTCGGTGCGGAACCTCCGTTCCCGGTCACGCCGAAGCTGCCCACGCGGGTAGCGGTCACCGACGAACCCGAACCGCAACTCGGCTTCGGGTTCACCGCGCGACCGATCCCCGGCGTCAGCGGCTATGCGACCTTCTGGACCGACCCGAAGCTGCGCGAAGCGGTCAGCACGGTGCCCCTCGATACCGCCATCGCTCGCGTGTTGACGCGGCCCGCGCCGCCCGTTCCGCTCACGCCGAAGGCACAGGCACAGGCACTCGCGGTCAGCGGCTTCTTCCGCGGGCGCACGCTCGACGCCGCGACCGCGCTCGACTTCTACCCCGCGCCCGACCGCGCCGCGCTCAGCGCGCCCCCGCCGCCGGGCGTGAGCATCGCGGTGCGCGCCGATCTCAACGCCCGCAAGCGCTACGGCTTCGCCTCGGGCGCGGTCGCCATCGTCCTCGACTGTTCGGGCAGCATGGGCCGCGACCCCAAAGACCCCAAGAGCGTCGGCCTGTACCCGAAGGCGGTCGCGGCTCTCGACGCTCTGCTAAAGGGGCTGCCGCCGGGCACGACCGTGACCGTGTGGACGTTCGGCCAGAAGACGCCCGGCGCGAAGTTGCCCGAAGACACGATCCGCGAACTGCTGGCCCCGACGACGCTGACGGCCGATTCCGACGCGCTCGTTGCCGACATGGTGGCGAAGGCCCGCGCGCTGGAGCCGTGGCACGAGTCGCCGGTCACGCGCGCCGCGGTCGCCGCGAAGAACCGCATTCGCGACGCGAAGGTGCCGTTCCGCGCCGTCGTGCTGATTTCGGACGCTGTGGACAACCGCTTCGCGGTCGATCCCGAATACGGCGAGTAGAAGCGGACGATTGGCGACGTGCTCCGCGCCGAGTTCCCGCCGGAGGTCGCGTTCGGCGTGGTCGCGTTCCCGGTCGGCAAAGAAGAACAGGTCGTTCAAGGCGAGTTCCAGATCGTCGAGAAGCTGATGCCCGCGGGCAAGTTCGTGCCGCCGGAGCGCGTGGACGAACTGGCCGCGTGGCTCCGCACCGGCCTGAACCCGCGCGTGCGGTTCGCGCTCGAACCCGTCGGCTCCGACGCGCAGCCGCTCGGCGGCTTGCTCGCCGGCAGCGCCGATTCCGACAACTGGTATGTGGGCAAGCTCGCCCCCGGCCGCTACCGGCTGCGCGTCGCGGGCGACGCCGGCCTTGTCAGTGACATCGCGTTGTCACCGAGCGACCGGCTGCTGCTCGACCTGATCGAGGACCGCGGCCGACTGACGCTGCAACGGCACTGGTACGCCGATTGGGTGCAAGCCGTCGCGAAGGCCGGCAAGCCCGCGGACCCGTGGCGCATGGCGCTACTACAGAACCACGCGAAGCGCGGCGCGGCCGAACTGTTCGCGGTGATCGACGGCAACCCGGCGCTCGTCAACGCGCTCGAGCCGACGCGGATCGGTGACGTGTGGTTTGACGTGACGCCGACCGTGCCGGCCCCGGAGCCGGTCGCGGTGCGGTGGCGCGCCGAGGGCGGGTTCCCCGCGCCGGCGTGGGCGCTCGCGGCCCCCGGCTGGC
>VGZJ01000517.1 GCA_016872595.1 Planctomycetota bacterium | reverse complement strand
CTTGTCGAACTCGTCGGCCGAGAGCCCCGTGAACATGCGGAACAACAACGGCTTCCGACGCAATTTCTCGTAATTCGTCATAACCCTATGAATAGGCCATCGATCGCTATTGCGCAACGAGTCTAATAACCCAGCTCAAGCGGCTTCGGGCTGGCGAGATCCCAGAAGTTACGTTTTTAGGAGGGTATCAAGATGCGTGATCGAAGAACTTCTTGATGTCGGCCTTCAGCACCCACGGAAACCGGCCGGCGAACTCGTGACAGCGGCGCACGCCGGCGTGCGTGCCCTTACCCTTGCGGCACGCGTAGCTGTCGAACACGAAGCACCGCTCGTAGATCGGTTCCAGCACGTTCACGAGCGCGTGATGCACCACGCGGTCGCGGTACGGGGCGGCGCTGATGAGCCGCCGCTTCGGTTCGCAAATCTCGAACGTGCGGTACGGGCCGAACTGGTAGGTGCCCGCTTCCAACTCGGCGCGGATGCGCAGGAGCTCGCGCTCGGCGTTGTACTCGAACGCGCGAGTCGCGGGGCGGTCCCGTTTGCCCCGGCGCGCTTTGCGGGCGGCCCGCAACAGGTTGGGGAACGAGATGAGCCGCTCCCACAAGTTGCCCACGCGCTTCATGCGCTCGCCTCGCGTGCCTCACGTTCCGTGTGAAGTCGGTTCGGCGCGCCCGCACACTTGAGCCGAAGGAAACATTCTCAAATCGGCCATTGCGTTCCGAAAAAATCGTCGCCTGCGCCGCTCACGCGGCGAAGGCAGTGGGAAGGCAAAGACACAAAAGGCAGAAGAGCCAAACAGCAAGACAGCAAAATGATAAAACGGTAATTAAGGCAGAGTCCTGAGGGGGCGGAACCCGTTCGTGTAGAGGCGGAAGCCGGGCCGGTTGAAGTTGCGGTTCGCACACCGCAGGAGCACCGGTTGGAAGTCGAACGAGCCGCCCCGAACAAGGCGTAACACTCGTTCGTCAATTAGTAAATGCTTTACGTTTTCCGTGTCCTCCTTTTGGTTCGTCACATACAGCAGCGCCGGGTCTTCGGTCCACTCAACAGCGTTACCCAGCGCATCGAACAGACCCAACTCGTTCGGCCGCAGCCGCCCCACCGCCCACGCACGATCCTCCGAAGTCTTGTTGAACCACCCGTACCGCGGCAGCAACTCTTCGCCGCGCCCGTGGTACCGCGCCGTCACCGCCCCCGCGCGGCACGCGAACTCCCATTCGGCTTCCGTCGGCAGTCGGTAGCCGGTCAGCTTTAGGTGCCCCGGACGAATCGTCATGCCCTCCGCGTAATCGCCGTCCTTGTCCGGCTCGTAGCACCACTGGTCCCGCGGAATGCCCTCCCGCGCGCTCAGCCAGTTGCAGTACTCCGCCGCTTGGTACCACGTCATCGACACCGCCGGCGTGTCCGGCCCCGGGCTGTACCGTTTCGTCCACTCGTGCTTCGGCTGGAACCGCAGGAACTGCTCCACCGTCACTTCCTTCGTGGCGACGGCGAACGTGCGCGAAATGCTCTTCGCGTGCGGCCGTTCATTATCCGCGATGCGCCCCGGTTCCGAGAGGGGCGAGCCGAGTTGGAACTCCACCGGCCCGCGCACCATCGCGAACGTTTGCCCCTCCCCGTTCACGAACCAGTCCTTGCCTTGCGCCACTGCCGGCGCTGGCAACACCGGCCCCGCGAGCGGCACCGCCGCCCCCGCGAACTCGCGCGCCAGCACCGCCCCGCGCGCCGCCTTCGCCAACTCCGCGTCGATGCCCGCCAGTTCCTTCGCCTTCTCCCACTTCTGCCGCAACAGCCAATCAATCGCCCCGTGCAACCCCGGGTCCGCGTGCTCCCGATACTGCACCAGCAACTTCGCCGCGAGCGCCTCGCGCTCCGCCACCGGCACCGCCGACAGTGGGAAGTCGCCCAGCGCCACCAGCAGCGCCCGCTTCGCGCTCACGTCCGCTTCCGCGTCGTATCGCGCGATGAGCGCGCCCGCGTCCGCACCCACCGCCGCGAGCCGTTCCAGCAAGTAGCTCCGCGCCGTCGGGTCGCCGTCCTTCGGGAACGCCAACAGCGGCCACACCCGCGCCCCTTCGCCCAGCGCCACCAGCACCGCACCCGCGTACCCGCGCCGCTTGCCCCACGCTTCCAGCGCCGCATCCGCCACCGGCGGGCGGTGCCAGACCGAACACGCCAACTGCGCGTCCGCCACGCCCACCGACACCGGACGCCACCCGGCGGCGGCCAGTTCCCGCGCCCGCCCCGCGTGTTCCGCGACCGCCAGCGCGCTCGGTTGCTCCACTTCCACCGACAGCCCGCCGTGCCACACCGCCGCGAACTCCGGTTTCCGCAACCCGTCGCGCACCAGTGTCGCGTCCGCGCACGGCTTCCCGTCGCTCCCCGTAGCGTAGCTCTCCGCGGTGCGCCCCCAACCCACGTTCCACGCGGCCGGGGCCGCGCCCCAC
>VGZJ01000516.1 GCA_016872595.1 Planctomycetota bacterium | reverse complement strand
GCGGTACGCCACGAGTTGAGTCACACCGATGTGGTTAGTCGCACCCCTGACATATCGTGGGCGGGTGGGGGTTGGACGCCATTCCATGACGCCCTGATCGGCGCTATGTTGATCGCTCTCGGCGCGACGCTCTTACAGGGCCCGCGGCCGGTTTTTCGGTGTGGGCGCGACCGAGGCGAGCACGTCCAACTTTGCGCGGGCATCCTCGATCGCTTCTGGCCGAACGCGGGCATACGCGCTGAGGGTCACGGTCGGGGAGCCGTGCCCGAGAAGCTGTTGAGCGGTGCGTACATCGACTCCCGACGCGACGAGGTTGGTCGTGAAGGTGGCGCGAAGGGCATGCGGCACGAGGTGCTCGAGCCCGGCGGTTCGAAGGGAAGGAGTGAACACCCTGCGACCCCAGTTGTTGACTGCGAGCGGCTTCCCGGACGGCGACGTGAACACGAGCGCATTGGCGTCGGCACCGACGTAGGTGCTCATGTGCTCGTCGAGCATCGGACGCAGGGCGGGAGGGAGCGGCACGGTTCGCACGGCTGCTGACGTCTTCGGCTGGCGGAGGTGCGCTCCGAGTCTGCGGTCTTCGTCGCTGAAGTGCCGCCCGTGGTAGCGGGCGAGCTGCTGTCGGACGTGAACATCCAACCGAAGCATGTCGACGTCGGCGCGACGCAGACCGGCAACCTCGGATATGCGGAGCCCGGTGTAGGCCGCCACAGCGACGAGCGCGCGGTACCGGGCGGGAGTCGCCTCGATCAGATCGGCCGTCTCTGCGGCCGACAACGCTCGGCGTTCAGTCCGCTCAGCCGGCGGTACCGTTGCCTTGGGCGCAGCTACCCGTGAAGCTGGGTTCGCTTCGATGATCTCGGCGTCAACAGCAACGGCGAGCACTGTGCGGAATGTTCGGAGCGTTTGAGCGATCACACCAGCGCCGTGACCGTCGGCGCCGAGCTTCGTCAACCACGCCTTCACATCGCCTCTTCCGATTCGCCCGAGGGGCACAATGCCGAGATAGGGCAGGACGCGCAGCTCGATGTTGGTTGCGTAGATCCGACGCGTGCTCGGAGCCAGAGTGGCTACGTGTGATCGCCAGTGATCCCCCGCGATGAAGTCAGCGACGCTCGTCGCACGTGTGGCGGCCGGCTTCCAGGTCCCGTCCTGAAGCGCTTTCGCGAGGTTGACGAGGAAACGTTCGGCGTCCGCTTTCGTACGAAACGAACGTGATCGCTGCCGCTCTGCCCCGATGTTGCCCTCCCTCCACCGGACGTCGTAGCGCGGCTTACCGTCGGGTCCGGGTCGCTTGCCGATGCTCGCCATCAGACGCAGGAGAGAAGCGGTCGTTGGATCTCCGTCTTCCACTGGCAAGTGCCGTCCTCGAAGATCACTATCGGTTCTAGTGTTGCCGTTCCATCGTCGGAGTTTGCGGCGGCGGAGAGGTGGTCGCGCAATGTTGCGGCGACGAGATTCAGGGCCATGTCCTCCCAGTGCGCGCCCTCCTTACAGCGGTCGTCGAGGACAACGCAGACCACGCAACTCGCGCCGAGCGGCAGCCGCCTGACGGCACAAATCACGAGCGCTCCGATCCGCCGCAACGACCAACCGCAAAAGGGTGGGCCTGGTACGATGCGAATTCAGGAAGCACAAATGTGTACAAGTTCACGGTTGGGTGGCACCCGGGGGTCCGCGGGTTGCGGGCGACTTGCCCGCAGGACCTCCGGGACATATGGTGCGGGGTTATGGGGTTCGGTGGCTTAGGAGTGGGTGGCGGTTCGGGTCCGTGTCGGCGGGCTGATGTGTTCGTGGCGCGGGTGGCGGAGGAGTTGTGCGTGTACGACGGGGTGGGTTTGCGTGCGCATGTGTTGAACGAAACCTCGGCGTGGGTGTGGGAGCGTTGTGATGGTGGGCGCAGCGAAGACGATTTGGTGGAGGAGTTGTGCCGTGAGAGGCCGCAGTTGACGCTTCGGGCGGCTCGGGCGGTGGTGGGCGACGCGTTGGTGCAGTTGCACGACGCGGCGTTGCTGGTGGGGGACGGGGTGCCGGTGAGGTCGGGTCTGTCGCGGCGCCGGCTGCTGGGTTTGGGGGTGGCGGCAGCGTTGGTGCCGGTGGTGCAGAGCATTGGCGTGCCCTCCGCAGCAGCCCAGACGTCGGGTCCCGGTCCGACTACAACGACGACGATGCCGCCGAGGGCCCCAAGGGCCTACGTTGCCAACGGGACGTCCGGCAATGTGTCGGTGATCGACACTGCGAGCAACACGGTGACCGCCACCATCACCGTCGGCTCGAACCCCTACGGTGTGGCGGTCAACCCGGCCGGCACCCGCGCCTACATCACCAACTACGGTTCCGGCAATGTGTCGGTGATCGACACCGCGAGCAACACGGTGACCGCCACCATCACCGTCGGCTCGACCCCCTACGGTGTGGCGGTCAACCCGGCCGGCACCCGCGCCTACATCACCAACTACGGTTCCAACAG
>VGZJ01000515.1 GCA_016872595.1 Planctomycetota bacterium | reverse complement strand
CCCCGGTCGCGCTCCCGCCGGCCGCGCCAACAAAGCCCGACGCGGGCGCGGCGCTGCCCGACAAGCCACAGTGGACCGGCCCCGGCGTGCTGCGCCGCTCGTCGCTGACCCCGGACGGCACCGGCAAGCCGGCCTACGCGCTGGAGACCGCGCCGGGCGCGGTCCGCGTGTACGTGATCGCCGGGCCGGGCGTGGATTTGGAAAAGCACCTCGGCAAGCGCGTGGACGTGTTTGGCACGCCGAGCCGCGGCGCGCTCTCGCGCCCGTACGTGATCGCGGCCACCGTGGAACCGGCCCCATAGCGCGGGGGAAAACACGTTCACGCGAGCGCCGATCTGAGTGCCCCCGGGCGCAAGGTGCCAAAGGTGCCAAGTTCTGGCGACGAGTGTTGTTGGCCGTGATCGAGCGATACCGGGACCGGGACATCCCGAAGTTCTTCCGCGGAGACTCCGCTTTCGCCCTGCCGAAGTTGTTCGCATTGCTGGAACGGGAAGGGTTCCGGTACGCGATCCGGCTGAAGTCCAACCCCGTTCTGGAGCAGAAGATCGCTCGCTGGATGACTCGCCCGGTGGGTCGGCCGTCGGGCAAGCCGAAGGTCTTCTACCACAGCTTCCGTTACCGGGCTGGTTCTTGGGACCGCGACCGCCGGGTGGTGGTCAAGATCGCCTGGCATGCCGGTGAGTTGTTCCCGCGCGTGGGCTTCATCGTCACCAACCTGAGGTGGCGTTCGAAGCGGGTGGTCCGGTTTTACAACAAGCGGGGTACGGCGGAGCAGTGGATCAAGGAAGGCAAGAACGCAGTGAACTGGACGAAGCGGTCGTGCCGACGGTTCAAGAATAATAAGGCGAGACTGCACCTGTTCGCCTTGGCGTACAACCTAGCCAACGTCCTGCTTCAGGTGGTGCTGCCGAAGCCGGTTCGGCATTGGAGCCTGACGACGCTGCGGGAGAAGCTCGTCAAGATCGGGGCCAAGGCGGTCCGCCACTCCAAGTCCGTCATCTTCCAGTTGGCCGAGGTGGCGGTGCCGCGGAAAATGTTGGCCGCGATTCTGACCCGGATCGGACGGTTGCGGCGGGCAGGTGGCTGGGGTGAGGCTCATCGCGGGCGGAAGGCGTTAGTGAATTCGTTTCGTTGATCCGGGTCGGCCATCGCCGAGGGCTGCGGTGCGTCGGTTGCGCCGTTTTCGACACTGCGGGAGGCGAAATATGCTCGGAGCGGTGGTTGGGGGGATCGTTGGACCGTGGCCGAGACCTCGTGCGGGTGCGAAACCCGTTGCTGGCTACCTTCCGAGGGGGTAATCTGTGGACTCACAGCCGATTCGTGTTCCTAGAAGCGTTCATCTGGGAAATATCGGCTACTGCAACAGGATCATAACGGTGGCCGCATGCACGGAGGCCAAGTAGTTGCGGCCGGTCTGCTCGTACTGGGTGGCGACCCGCCGAGACTGTTTGGCTTTCGCCCAGAACCGCTCGACTAGGTTCCGGTCCGTGTAACTATGCCAGTCGGTGTCCCGCAGTACGGTTCAGTTCTTCCGGGTCGGGATCACCACACACGCGCCGACCGCCCGCACGTGCTCGACCACCGCGTCGCTGTCGTATCCCTTGTTCCCGATCAAAGGGAGCTGTTAACGTGAACGCACTCCCTTGCGGTCGCGGCGCGCAAAGACAACTATTTCCTGTGAACGGTATCATCGGGTAACTCCGTCTTGGTGCTGGCCATGCCCGACGATCAGCCCTTTCCCACCGCGGACCAGTCGCGGTGCACGCTCCCGCAGGGTGCCCCGGATCGCTCTCCCGAATCGACCCACGCGGACGTTCCGGCGTGGGTCGATATCGAAGACGGCGAACCGGGCGCAGACTGCGGCGCGCGATACGCCAACCGGGGCGAGATCGCGCGCGGTGGAATGGGAGTCGTGTACCTCGCGCACGACACGCGATTGAACCGCGACGTCGTTGTGAAGACGCTCCGGCGCGAGTCACGCAGTTCGCCAACGCACGCGGCCCGCTTTCGAAAGGAAGCACAGGTCACGGCACAACTCCAGCACCCCGGAATCCCACCCGTTCACGACAGCGGGCGACTCGCGGACGGCAGCCCGTTCCTCGTGATGAAATGGGTGCGCGGGCAAACGCTCGCCCAACTGCTTCGCGCGCGTTCCGAACCGGCAGGCGAGCGCGGCAACCTGCTCCGTGTCTTCGTCCAAGTCGCCCAAACCATCGCGTACGCGCACTCGCGCGGCATCATTCACCGCGACCTCAAGCCCGCAAACATCATGGTCGGCGCGTTCGGCGAAGTGCAGGTCATGGACTGGGGGCTCGCCAAATTGTTGACCGAGAGTGAGATGCGAACGGATCCGGTCGGCGAGCGCGACACCGATCCGGAACTGACCCGCGCCGGAATGGTCGTCGGTACGCCGGCTTACATGCCGCCCGAACAGGCGCGCGGGGAACTCGGTCAGGTCGGGCCCCCGGCCG
>VGZJ01000514.1 GCA_016872595.1 Planctomycetota bacterium | reverse complement strand
AGCGTCAACAGGTCGAGGTCGCGATCCATGGCGTGGTCTCCTCGGCGGGTGGTGTTCGGACTGATGACACGTGAACGTAGGAGGGACGCGGGCTTGCGCCGTGCGGTTCGCGGGTAAGTACTACACCCCGCGCCCCGAGCCGTGCAACGGTTACACAGGCAGCGCGACCGGCAGATCGACCGCGCCGAGGTCGAGCCACCAGTCGCTATCGGCGGCTGCGTCGAAGGCGTCGTCGAGGAAGAACCGCGGGCGGGTGTCGTCCGCGGCGGGCTGCGGGCAGGCGCTGGTGGGGATCGTGGGAATCATGGCGGTCCTTGCGGGCTTGGTTCGCCGGGCGTTTTTGCACGTTTTGCCCGACACAACAGGTAAAGGCACTTGTCGTGCCGCGCCCGCGCGCAATCCGCGCCGATTTCGGGCGCGCCGGTTTCGCGCCCATACAGGCAGTAAAGGCGCGCGCAGCTTGCCCGGTTCGCCTCACGCCCCGCCGCGCTTGGCCTCCAACTCCTGCCAGCGCGTGAACAGCTTCTCCACGGTCGCGTGCGCCTCTTCGAGCGCCTTGCACGCCGCGGTGAGTGCGACGTGGTTGGCCCCGGCCGCGCTCACCTCGGCCTCGCGCTTGGCGACCTCGGCTTCGGCGTTGGCGATAGCCGCTTCGATGCCGTCGTATTCCTTCTGCTCGTGGAAGCTCAGCTTCTTGGGCTTAGGTGCGGACGGCGCTTGGGGCTTCACACCTGACGGCGCTTGAGGCTTCGCCGCTGCTTGTGCGCGCTCGTAGGAGCTGAGCCACTGCGACACGCTGCCGAAGCACCCCGCGCCGCCGCGCCCGTCGAGGCCGATCACCTCCGTACACAACCGGTCCATGAGGTCACGGTCGTGCGTCACCAGTACAACCGCGCCCGCGAACTCGTCGAGGCTGTCTTCGAGCGCTTCGAGCGACGGGATGTCGAGGTCGTTGGTCGGCTCGTCGAGGAGCAGCACGTCGGCCGGCTTAAGCATGAGCTGCGCGACGCGGACGCGGGCGCGCTCGCCGCCGGAGAGCGCGCTCAGTTCGATGTCGAGCTGTTCGGGCAGGAACAGGAACCGCTGGGCCCACGCCGCGACGTGCAACTGCCGCCCGCCGAACGTGACCGACTCCCCGTTCGGGCACAGCGCGACGCGCAGCGGTTGCGACAGGTCGAGCGACTCACGCCCCTGCTCGAAGGTGACGACGCGGAGCGCGTCAGCGCGCGTGACGGTGCCGGCGTCCGGGGTCAGTTCGCCGGTCAGTGTCTTCATCAGCGTGCTCTTGCCGCTGCCGTTCGGCCCCAGCAGGCCGAGGCGCGTGCCGGGCGCGAGCGCGACGTCGACGTTCGAGAACAGGACGCGCCCGCCCAGCGATTTGCTGAGTCCGGTCGCGGTGAGGAGCTTCTTCGTTTGGCGGCCGGTGCCGGCGAAGTCGATGCCGGCGGTGTTGCTCGCGGCCGTGCGGTAGTTCAGGTCGGCCAGTTCCGCGCGCCGGTCCGCGGCCTCGCCGATGCGCGACCGCGACTTCCGCCGCTGCGCCGATTCCTTGCGCCCGAGCCATTCGGTTTCTTTGCGCACTTGGTTCGCCACCGCGTCGCGCATCTTCTCCTGCGCTTCGAGAAACCCCTCGCGCTTCTCGGCGAACGAGTCGAACCCGCCGGCGGCGCGGAACGCCCCGCCGGGGTAGGCGCGGCTCACTTCCACGATCTCGTCGGCGGTGGCGCGGAGGAACGCGCGGTCGTGGGTGGCAACGACGTACCCGAACGGCGCGGCCCGGAGCGTGCGCTCCAGCCACAGCACGCCGGGCAGGTCGAGGTGGTTGGTCGGTTCGTCGAGAAGCAGGATGTCGGGTTCGCGGACCAGTTCGCGCGCCAACGAGAGGCGCTTCCGCCAGCCGCCGGACAGTTCGGCCGCCGGCTGGTCGGGGTCGTCGAACCCGACCTGTGTAAGCGTGATGGCGGTTCGCGTCTCGCGTTCGTGCTCTTCAAGTGCGTCGGCGGCGAGCGCCGCCAGCAGTACAGCGCGGACGCTCAGCCCCGCGGCGAAGGTGTCGTCTTGCGCGAGGTAGCCGACGCGCGCGCCGCGCCGCGCCGTGCGCGTGCCGGAATCGGGCACGTCGAGGGCCGCGAGGATGCGGAGCAGGGTGCTCTTGCCGGCCCCGTTCGGGCCGATCAGCCCGACGCGCTCGCCGGCGCGCAGGTCGAGCGACAGGTCCGAGAACAGCGGGCGGCGACCGCCGAACCCTTTGCTAATCTCTTGGACACTGACCAGAAGCGACATCGGGCCTCGCTCGTTAGAACCAGAAGGAAGCATACAGACTGCCCGTTCCCCAGAGGATTCGCGAATCCCCGGCGGCGCGCAATGCGTACAGATTAGACTCGTTGCGCAATAGCGATCGATGGCCTATTCATAGGGTTATGACGAATTACGAGAAATTGCGTCGGAAGCCGTTGTTGTTCCGCATGTTCACGGGGCTCTCGGCCGACGAGTTCGACAAG
>VGZJ01000513.1 GCA_016872595.1 Planctomycetota bacterium | reverse complement strand
TCCCGCGCATCGAGGCGATCCGCCTCGCCTTCGACGATCAAAGCCACGTCGGCGAGCCAGCGCACCTCGGGAACAGTGCGCCAGCGCAGGCCGTGCACGCAGGCGAAGAGAAGCTGATGAATCGGACCGAGCAGCGTCGTGCGGATGTCCTGCCAATCCATGACCTCGGCACGTCTCCAAATGTCATCGGTAGCGGAGGGCGTGAGTTCCTCCGCAAACAGGCGTGTATGGAGGTCGAGAGTTGTGCCGCTCTCGTTGACCAAGCGCATGAATCGCGGCCGGGCTCCGGGCTGTCGATGTTGTGGGGGCTTCCATCCAACACCCGCCAGGGCTGCACACGCGCGTGGCAGGTCGGATGGAACGACGAAGACGCCGACTTCCTCGAGCGGGCGAAGGGCACGGCTCGGGTCGTAGCGCAGCACCAAAGCGGCACCGCCAAGGAGCAGTGCTGGCACGTGGGCGTCAGCGAGTGAGTGAAGCGCCAACGCCGCGGCACGCAGTCCGATCTGGTTGCGATACCAGCTCTGCCGATAGAGTCCGTTGATTCGCCCGAGGTCGGCGAGCACTTCAGCCGACGCTTCCTGCAGATTGCGGGAGACCTGCGGCAGCAGGTGGACCGAGGCATGATCGAGTCGGTCCAGATCATTGGCTGCGGCCCATTGCTTCCAAGCAACCACGGCCTCGTGCGGTGGACACAGCGCAGCCCGGAGCACCAGTTCCTGAGCCGGGTCAGGCCAGATGCCCTGAGATGGATTTCCAAGGCCTACAGGAGTTTCCATCGGGTGAGAGTTCCTGCACCGCGTCAGACCAGAACAGAAGCAGCGAGACAAGAGACTGGCGCAATTACCGGCACTGGGTCATACTTTTGCCATGAGAGAAACGGCGCACCAGAGGTTCACGTTCGCCGACTACCTCCGTCTCGAAGAGTACAGCAACGTTCGGCATGAGTTCCTCGATGGGGTCACGTACGCGATGGCCGGGGGCAGTCCCGCCCATGCCGCTTTGGCCGCGCGCGTCATTCGTCGACTCGGCAGCGAGCTCGTCGGGCGCCCCTGTGAGATCTTTACCTCCGACCTGCGGGTTCGTGGGATCCGTCCCGGGTCTTGTGGAAATTGAAAATGGCGTAACCTCCTGCTGAGTTCCAACCAGCAGATCACCGCCGGCAAAGCGGTGCGGAGGATTACGCCATGCAGGACAGTAGCACAGGCCCTCTCAGCGTTCTTCAGTTCCGTCAGGATCTTCAGGCCAAGCTGCGCGACGGGGTCCGTCGCGCGATCGAAACCGTGCTCGAGGAGGAGTTGCTCACCGCGTTGGGCGCCGACGACCATGTTCGGACGCCGACGCGCCGCGGCTATCGGCACGGCACGACCGAGCGCACGCTGACGACCCGCGAAGGCACGCGCGCGATCACGGTGCCGCGCGCGCGGCTCCGCGGTCCCGACGGGGGCGTGCAGGAGTTTCAGAGCACGGTGGTGCCCCGCTATGCCCGGCGCACGCGCGAGGTCGATGACGCGCTGTTGGGCTGCTACTTCGGCGGGGTCAATAGCCGGCGCGTTCGCGCAGCCCTGAAGCCGCTCTTCGGCGAGGCGCATTGCTCCAAGAGCGCGGTGTCGCGCGTGGTCGTGCGCGTCAAGGATCTCTTCCTGACGTGGCAGCAGCGGCCGCTGAGCGAGGAGCGCTACGCGGTCCTGTTCCTCGATGCCCTGCATCTGCGCGTCCGCCTGGCGGGGCGGGTGATCAGCGTGCCCGTCCTGGCCGCGCTCGGGGTGACGGAAAGCGGGCAAAAACAGCTGGTGACGTTGCAGTTGGCCGCCGCGGAGGCGACGGCGTCCTGGAGCGGGTTGCTGGCCGACCTGCAGCGCCGCGGCCTCCCCGCGCCCCTCCTCGTCGTGACCGATGGGCATGCGGGCCTCAAGAAAGCCCTTGAGGCGTGGCCGACCGTCCAGGTGCAACGCTGCACGACCCACAAAGGCCGGAATCTCGAGGACGCGTGTCCCGTCCATGCGCGGCCCGAACTGCGGCGCGACTACCACCGCATCATCTACGCCGCCGATGGCTTGGCGGCGCGGGCCGCCTACGACGCGTGCCTGAAGAAGTGGGCAACGCTGTGCGCGCCGGTGGCGCGATCGCTGGAGGAAGCGGGCCTCGATCTGCTCACGTTCTACCGCTTCCCGAAAGCCATGTGGAAGTCGCTGCGCACGACGAACGCCTTGGAGAATCTCAACCGCGAATTCCGCCGACGCACGAAGACCCAGGCCTCCTTCAGCACCGAAGCCGCGGCCCTCACGGTGCTCTTCGGCCTGGTCGCCGTGGGACAGATTGTGTTCCGCAAGATCGACGGGCACCAGGAGCTCGCCGCGTTTCTCGTGAAGGAGCAGTGGTCTCAGGCCGCGTAAGGAGGTAAAGTCAGCCGTCGTTCCGCAGGAGCCTTACGCCAGAACGCTTTTCTACAAGACTCGGGACAGATCCGGTTCGTGTTGCCTCCACCGGACTGGTCACGTACCCCG
>VGZJ01000512.1 GCA_016872595.1 Planctomycetota bacterium | reverse complement strand
CTCGTAGGTCTTGCCCGGCACACCGCCGCCGTGGCCGTAGTGGTGGCCGCCGACGGGAATCCCGAGTTCGGGGAACGCTGGGAAGTGCTGCCCGCCCCCGCCCGACGTGAGGAGCACGGTGTTCGTCAGGCCGGTGATGAGGGCCGCCGCGGCGATCTCGAACTGCGATTCGAGCCGGTTGGTTTCCGTCGGCTTGGCGAACTTGTCGTCGAGCTTCGGGGCGTGCGTCTTGAGGTCGCCCTTGATCGTGTCGATCTTCGCCTGCCGGTCGCGGAGGTTCTCGAACGCGTCGAGGTACTGGTCGAACTTGGCCTTCTCGTCGCCCGCGAGTTGCTCGCGCGCGCGCTTCACGTCGTCGGCCATGAAGTCGAGCAAGTTGGTGCGGCGGTCGAACGCGGCGCGGCTGTTCCCGCCCGCGACGCTCCCGAACAGCGCCTTGAACGCGAGCTCGGGGCTGCACTGCACCGGGTTGGCCTTCCCCGGACCCGCCGCGGAGAGCTGGTAGTTCAGGGTTTGGTCGAGCTTCTCGGCCATGCCGAGCGCGATGCAGGGGATGATGCCCGGGTTCGCCTCGCCGACGGCGCAGTCGATGGTCTGCGCCATCGGCCCCTTGTTCGCCGGGTAGCAGCCGAGCGCGCCGTGGTTGGCGGAGTGGTCCGAGAGGGCAATGCGCCCCGACAACCCCTGCACGAGTGCCAGCCGATCCTTGAACGGCGTGAGCGGATCGAGCGCCGCGTGAAGTGTGCGGTCCTTCAGCGGCGCCTCTTCCAGTTTGTCGTTCTCGGGCTTGCCGTTCTTGGGCCGCTGAAGGCCCGAAGGCATGAGGTGCGCGGGGCTCATCCCATTGCACTGCATCACGAACACGACCTTCTTGCGGTTGGCGGACTTCGCGTCGCCCGCCGCGTGCGCGGCCAGTTGACCGAGGAGCGGCGTGAGGAGCGCCGCACCGGTACCGGCACCGGCGAGTTTCAGCATCTCACGACGAGTGGTTTCGGTACTCACGGGAGGTCTCGTTGGAGTTCGTTGTGTTCGACACTAGAGCCTGTTATGCACTTATTCGCTCGTTTTCGGGGCATTCTGGCTGTCAAGGTGCCTATCAAAGGGCTTTTCGACCCAGTGGTACGCGGAAACGCCTGAAAACACGAAGGAAAAGTGCATAACAGGCTCTAATGTCGGGCGGGAACTTCACTTCACGCCGCGATAAAGAAACGAATCGCTCGTCAGGAGCGACACGACCAGCGCCTTGAAGCTGCCGCCGCTCGTGAGGTACGCCCGGTCGGCGTTCTGGAGCGTTCGGGCGTCGGACAGGGCTTCGTTGCGGCCGAGGAAGTAGCGAAAGGCGTGGCGCACGAACACCTGACGGGCCACGTCCGAGTTCGCGATCTTCTTCACCAGCTCACGAGGATCCTTCACCGGGCCGTCGAGTTTGGGATCGCCGCTGTCGGCAATCGTTCCCGTCGCGACCAGTGCCGCGTCGCGGTACACCGGGCCGAGGAGCTTACCCTTCTTGTCCACGTTCTTCGCGGTGGCTTCCACGTCGAGGACCAGCTCGGCGGTGCGGAACCGGCCGTAGTGGTCGAACTGCTCGAACGGCAGCCCGAGTTCGTCCATCCGTTGGTGGCACTTCCAGCACTTCGCGTCGCGGGTGACGGTGAGCCGGTCGCGGAAGGTGCGGTGCGGATCGTCGGGCACCTGCGCGACCACCCCGATGGGCAGGTCCGGCACGTTCCCGCCGAGCAGCCGCTCTCGCACCCAGCGCCCGCGGCGGACCGGGTCGTTGTCGAAGTTGGTGCTCCACGCCACCAGCCAGCTCGGCTGCATCAGGATTCCCAGCCGCGTGTTCTCCGGCAGCGAGACGGGTTGTTCCGGCTCCCACTTCTCGACGCCGTACACCGACTCCACGCCGCTCTGCCCCTTGTTGTTGATCGGGTTCAGTACGACGGCCGGCTTCGGCTCCTCGATCCCGCCCTTCTGCTTGTTCTTGGCGGTGGTGTAGTTGATGAACGACTTGGGGGTGGTGAGCAGTTCGCGGAACACGTCCTTGTCGTTCGCGAGGACGTGAAGCACGAGTCGGTCGGTGTCCGAAACCAGTTGCCGGGGCTGGTGGACGAACGCCTTGGGCTTGTCCTTGAACACAGCCTCCGCGTTCCCGTACTCGAAATACTCGCGGAAGAAGCCGAGCAGGCGGGAGGTGTCGGCCTTCGGGTCGGCGAGGATGCGGCGGACGTGCGCGGCCACCTGCTCGCGGGTGGTGAGTTCGCCCTTCGCCGCCGCGGCCGTCAGCGCGGGGTCGCGGCGGTGGCCGAGGGCCAGGCTCACTGCGACGGTCAGTTCCTCCGGCGCGAGCATGCGCCGGCCGGTCCCGTCGGCGGCCCCGCGGCCAAGTTCGGAGCGGTACAGGGCGTCGGTCTTGAGCAGCACGGCCTGGAGCATGGTCTTCGCCGCGCCCGGCCGGTCGCCGGTTTTCGCACACTTCTCGTAGAGCCCGATGAACCTCTTGACCTCGTCGGCCGTCG
>VGZJ01000511.1 GCA_016872595.1 Planctomycetota bacterium | reverse complement strand
CGACCGTGGTCGGGACCTCATCCGGGTGCGAAAATCGTTGCGGACCACCCTTCGCGGGGGTACTTTGTGGCCGCACGGCCGATTTGCGTTTCCAGAGGCGTTCATCTGGGAAAGATCGGCTCATGGCATGGAAGGACATGTTCGGTAACTGGCAACTTGGCAACGAGATGAGCCTGTCACGCAACTGGGTCATTTTGATGGTTTCTTGGGCTCCACTGGTCATGCAGGCAGCGCGGCGACAGGGCGAGTTCTCGGCGCGACGGGTGACGGACCTGGCTGAGTTCGTGGATTATACGCTCGCCCGCGTCGCTGCCGCGCACGTGCAGGACGCGCTCGATGACTTTACAGCCACCAACCGTAGCCGACGGATCCTCGGCTACAGCATTATGTTGGCGCTCGTTGGCGGAGTTGGTTTCGGCGTCTTCTGGTTCTTCTTCAGGTAAGGAACGGGCACGAAATAACTTCCCGGTTTCGCATTCGCCCTGACACACAGGCCCGAAAACGGTGCCCGCGAGTCGGGAAGTTATTTCGTGCCCGTTCCTAGAGCCTGTTATGAACCTGAGCGGTGCTGAAACACCTTGATTTCTAGCGAATCGTTACCTCTCCCCAGACGGTTTGGCCCCGTTTGCAAGGAACCTACGAGACGGCAACGCGAAAACACGGGAGAAACGAGAGAAGCCACCCGTCAAGTTCATAACAGGCTCTAGGGCGTACCGATTGAAGATGGCGAACTACGGCAAGCTGCGAAGCATCCCTTTGGGCTTGACCGTACAGTTTCCGGCCACGGACCACGCGCCGCGGTGATGACGACTATGAGTTCGGCTGAGAACACGTGATTCAAGACCAAAGCCTTTTCGCCCAAAGGCCCCAAAGCCACCAGCCTCAATCGGTACGCCCTAAGTCACTGCGGCGGGCATCCCGATGGACGAAGTCCATGTCCTGAAAGCCGTCTGCGGCGAGTGCAATGCTCGTTTCCGGGTGAAGACACGCAAGGCAGAGAAGACGTTGCCCTGCCCCAAGTGCGGCGTGGAGGTCACAGTCAGGAAGGAGAATCGCCCAGCGACGGAACCAGCGACCGGCCCCATGTCGCTCGACGACTCTGAGCCGGTCGATGACCGGGACGCCGGTCCCCGCCCGGAGCCGCTGGAACTTGATGAAGACGAGCCGCGAACGAAGCGGGTGACGGTCGAGTGCCCTAACTGTTCCAGTGAGTTGCAGGTCCGGCGGTCGGACATCGGGCGGAAACTCGACTGTCCGCGATGTGATCAGCGCGTCCGCATTCCCGAATCAGGCAACGCCCTCCCGAACACCCACTGGTCGGAGCCGCCTGCTTCGTCGGGCAAGTTGCCGGAAATCACCCGACGCCGCCGGTTCCGGTTCCTGATCCTCAGTGGGGTCGCTGCAGGTGTACTCGTCGGCGTCCCGGTGACCATAACCGTTGGGGCGGCGTTGGGCCTGATCGCAAGAGGAGTCACCGGCGGCAAGGTCGCCTTCGAGGCCGTGTTTTCCCTTACCCTGCTCCTCGGCCTCTTCGCAACGCCACTGGTCGTGTGGTCGTGCATCCGCCATGACCTCCGGGACTGGTGCCGCGCGGACACCCCGCCGAAGTGGGTCCGGCAAGTCTGGGGGATCGGTGGGTTCGTTTACGGCGGGGCGATCGGGGGATGTATCGGAGGGGTCGTGCTACCCATGTGGCTGCTGAAGGGGAACGACGGCGTGGTCTACCTCCTCCCGGTTACAGGGCTGGTGGGATTCGGGGTCGGTAGTGTTGTCGTCCGGCACCGAGCCCTGTCCATCGTGGCGTCTTGGTGGAACACTCGGCCAGAGGATCGCGTCACCGGGGGCAAGCGGACCCGACTGTAGCCGCAACTGGACATGCTCGCTGAGGCAGACGCCGCCCCAGGAACTTCCTCTGAGGTTGACGGCTCGTAGGTCGGGCTGAGCCCGCGTGGGTGCGTACCTCCGACGCGGGCCACGCGCGTGCGGTCCTACGCCGCGTGTGCGCGGGTCGCGACAACCACCACTCTCAACGGCGAGCTGTATCATGCGGTCCATCGTCCGCTTCCACGCGGTTCTCCTGTCACTGGCGCTCGCGCCGCCGGTCGCGACCCACGCCGCGGGGCCGAAGGCGGGCGAGGCCAAAAAGATCGACCTCGGCGCCGGGGTCGCGCTGGAGGTCGTCTACCTGCCGCCCGGCGAGTTCCTGATGGGCAGTTCGCCGGACGAGAAGAAGTGGGCGACGGGCATCGAAGGCGGCGCGCAGCCGGGGACCGAGCGCGAGTCGTACGAGGGCGAGAAGCCGCGGCCGACGCGCGTGACGCACGGCGTCTGGATGGGCCGCACCGAGGTGAGCGTGGGCCAGTTCCGCCGGTTCGTCGCGGAGAGCAAGTACGTCACCGACGCCGAGAAGCCCGGCGGCAAGACGCAGGTCTTCGACCCGGAATGGGACGGGTATCGCCTCACCTCGAAGGTGGCCCAGCCGTGGAAATCGGTGACGGGCAAGAGCTGGCGCGACCCGAACTGGGCCTTCCCGA
>VGZJ01000510.1 GCA_016872595.1 Planctomycetota bacterium | reverse complement strand
AGCCGCCTCCAGCGAAAAGATGATCACGCAAGAGTTTACACACAGAATACGCTACCTTCTAGCCCTCTCGCGGATCGTTGAAAAATAACAGCGCCGTAGTTTAGCGTGTGTCCCAGCGGGGCACACTTCTTTTCGTCCCTTCGGGGACGAACGCTAAACGGCGGCGCTGTTACCACTGACCACGCACTACTTGTTACCCTTCTCCTTGTTCTTCTTCTCGTCCTCGATCTCCTTAGCGGTCTTCTTCACGAGGACGTGGAACTTGGAGCCGGGCTGGTCGCAGAAGTAGATGTTCTTCGCGTCGGCGGAGACGGCGACGGCGACGTTCTTGCAACCGCCGGTGAGCTTCACCACGCCGGCCGTTTCGATGAACTCGCCGCTCGGCCCGAACCGCTTGATGATGCCCTCGCTCTCGGCGGTGAACACGTCGCCCACGGCGATGGCGCGGAGGTTCATCGGGTTGCAGCACGAGCCGAAGCACGCCGGGTCGGTGTCGTTGCCGCGCTTGCCGAACGAGCCGATCTTCTTCCCCTCGCGGTCGTACTTCGAGAACTGGTGTTTGGTGTTCTCCGCGACCAGCACGTCGGTGCCGTGGCACTGAATGTCCATCTGGCCGCAGCACCCGCCGATCTCGCTCAGAATCTGCTTCGGGTCCTTCAGGTCTTTGGTGAAGCGCCAGACCGCGTAGCCGAAGCCGACGTCGCCGCAGGCGATGAAGACGTCCTTCTCGGACACGGCCATGCCGTTGACCACGCGCATGCGCCCGGTCATCTGCTCGATCACCTGCTCGACGGTGCGGCTCTTGTACTGGGTCTCGATCTGCTCGTACTGCTTGATGATGTTCTTGAACTGCTCGATCTGACGCTCTTCGGTCTTGCTGCGGTCTTCGGGCTTCTTGTCCTCGATCTTCTTGAGTTGCTCGGCGATGTTCTTGCGGGCGTTGGCGTACACCTGAACCATCTGTTCCTTCTCGCGCTTCAGTTGGGCCTCGGCCTTCTCTTTAATCCCGGCCGCGTCCTTCATGATGGCGGTGAGGTGCGGCAGTTCGGTCGCTTGGCCGACCATCTTGCCGTCGGCGTCGAACTTGGCGATCTTGCTGTCGCCGGCGACGTAGATGGAGCCGTCCGCGGCGCAGTTCACGGCGGTGGCGTGGAAGTCCACCTTCCAGCTCTTGACCGGCTTACCGGCGGCGTCGAACACGTGGATTTCCGCGATCTGGCCCTTCATCGGCGCGCCGAACGGCTTCGGCGGGGCGACCAGCGCGATCACGCGGCCCTTCGCGTCGATGCTCAGCGTTTGCAGGCGCAGGCCGGTCTCGCCCTTCACATCGACCGAGGCGACGACCTTGTGTGTGGTCTCGAACTTCTCGGCCGGGTTCGGCGGCAGCGCCGGCTGGATCGGCACCGCCGCACGCAGCACGGGCTTCTCGTCGGCCGCGACCGCGAACCCCGCGGCCAGCAACAGGGCCATCACACCGAGGCGGAACAGGCGCATCTGCGTACTCCGAAAAACGAAGGAGCGGGAATCCTTAGCCAAGAGGTGACGATTAGCCTACCCGAAGCTAACGCCCGCGTCGAGAGGGTGGTTCGCCCGCGCGTTACTTCGCGGCCCGGCCTTCGGTCGCCTTCAACAGGACGTGTTCCACCAGCCAGCCGAGCAGGTTCAGGCTGCGGTCGCGGTCGTCGCGGCCGGGGTCGAACTCGGTGATCGACATTCCGGCCACGTTCGGCCCCCACACCGCCTCGAACAGCGCGAGGAACGTCGGCGGGAGCAGGCCGAACGGCAGCGGCCCCGCGACCGCCGGCACCGCGCTCGGGTCGAAGGCGTCGCAATCGAGGTCGATCCACACGCGCTTGGCGGCGCGGGCCGTCGCGCGCAGCTCCGCGGCCACGCGCGGCGCGTCGGCCCCCACGTCGGCCGCCGAGTACACCGCCTCGAACGTCTCCGCGACCTCCGAGGTCGTGAGGAACAGGTCGCGGTGCCCGACGTTCACCAGCCGCGGGCGCGGCCCGTCGATGTGCTTGAGGAAGTTGCCGTGCGACAGCTCTTCGGTGTTGTCGTGGAAGGCGTACACGTCGAGGTGCGCGTCGAACTGGACGACGAGCGCATCCGGGCCGAGCTCGTCGAGCACCGGGAGCACGGAGAGGTGGTTCCCGCCGAGCCAGAGGGCGAAGTCGCGGCCCTTGAGCGCGGCCCGTGCCGCGGCCCGCCCGTGCTTGCGCCAGTCGGCCACGTCCCCGAGCGTGTCGAAGTCGTGTTCCTTGACGCGCACGGTGCCGCGCAGCGCGTCCCCGCGGCACGGCCGCGTTTCCAGTTCGGTGTCGTCGAGGATTTCGTGGACCGCGTCGCCCAACAGCTTCGCCCCCGCGCCGGTGCCCGCGCTACCGAACAAATCGAACGGAAACACAACGACGGCCGGCATGTGTCGCAGGGGACAGGGGACAGGGGCTTGCGGGTGGAGGTTAACGGGCGTGTAGTGTGTGAAGCACGGCTGGGCCTAAACTATCGGTCTCTTACCTCCAACGGTTCGGGACCACAGCCGTGCCCCACACGACCACATTCTA
>VGZJ01000509.1 GCA_016872595.1 Planctomycetota bacterium | reverse complement strand
CTACCTCGATGTGCTCGGCCGCATCCCGACACCCGAGGAGGCGGCCGAGTACCTGAAAGACCCTGACCCCGACAGGCATCACAAGCTGATCGACGCCCTCTTGGCCCACCCCGAGATGCCGGTGTACTGGCGCGGCGTGTTCAACCACTGGCTCAACGGCACGCTCGAAGAGAAGCGGCCGGGTGAGGCCGAGTTCCTCGACTTCCTCGAAAAGCGGCTCCGCGAGAACGCCGGGTGGGACACGATCGCCCGCGAACTGCTCGACCCGAAGGAGAGCGACCCCATCGGGGCGAATGCTTCGTACTTCCTCGGCAGCCGGCTCGCGGGCGGCGACCGCGCGGCGCAACTCGATTCGATGACCGTCGCGGTGTCGAGCTTGTTCTTCGGCGTGCAGATGCAGTGCGCCAAGTGCCACGACCACCCGGTCGTCGGCGACTGGAAACAGGAGAACTACTACGGCCTCGCGGCGTTCCTCGGGAACACGTACACCGAGAAGGGGAAGAACAACTTGCCCGCCCTCGTTGAGAAGGCGAAGGGCGAGGTCAAATTCACCGGCCGCAAGACCGGCGAGCAGACTGCCCGACTGCTATTCCTCGACGGCAAGGTGATCGACGGAAAGGCGGATCGTCGGAAAGCGCTGCTCGCGGCCGGCGTGACCGCGGAAAGCCCGTACTTCAAGCGAGCGATGGCGAACCGGGTGTGGAAGCATCTGATGGGCGTCGGGCTGGTCGAACCGGTTGATCAGATCCACGACGGGAACCCCGCATCGCACCCGGAACTGCTCAACGACCTCGCCGCGGACTTCGCGAAACACGGCTTCGACCTCCGTCGACTGATGAGCGGCATCCTGCACAGCGAGGCGTACCTGCGGTCGAGCCGGTGGACCGGGCCCGGCCCGCGGCCCGCTGACAAGACCTACGCAGTGGGTGCGAGCAAGCCGCTGTCGCCGCCGCAACTGGCGCTCGCGCTGGCCCAGGCCACCGGGTACGCCGACACCCTGCGGGCGAAGTACGAGCGCGAGAAGGCGAATCGGAAGCTCGACGCCGTGACGTTCGCGGTTGTGCGGAAGCAGTTCGAGCGGGAGCGGGAGTACGCGACGCTCCTCACCCGGTTCAAGCAGGAGGGTGAAGCGTTCCAGGCCAACGCCTCGCACGCGCTGTACCTGACGTACAACCCGTCGGTGCGGACGATGCTGGCACCGGGCGGGCTGGTCGGCAAGCTCACCAAACTGTCAGACGCGGCAGAGGTCGCGCGCACCGCGTACCTGACGGTACACTCTCGCCCGCCGACAACCGAGGAGGCTGCGGCGGTCTCGAAGTACCTCGCCACGCTCGGTGTGTCGCGTGAGGAGTTGTGCCGCGACGTGGTCTGGGCCTTGATCGCCGGGGCCGAGTTCCGGTTCAACCACTGACCGCCCGCCGCTCCGTGCCCCCGGTTTGTCTGGGGTCCGTCTCCGCAGGTATTCTGTTCTATGAGCCAGCCGGTACCGAAGCCCGAACCGCCGACGCCCGAGGCCGACCGCCTAGTCCGGATGGTGGTGGGCGGCGACACGCCGGCCTTCGCCGGGCTGATCCGCCTGTACGAGTCGGACGTGTGGCGGATCGCCTCGACCCTGGTCCGCGACTGGGAAGCCACCGAGAACTTGGTGCAGCAGGCGTTCATCGACGCCTACACGCACTTGCACCAGTATCAGCTCGGGACCGACTTCGGGGCGTGGATCCGGACGCTGACCCGGAACCGGTTGCGGAAGGAACTCCGCACACTCTCCCGCGCCGAGCAGCGGCTGGCGGTGTACCGCGAGCAACTCGCCGAGCGGCTGCGGGCCGAGGAGCCGGTCCACGACGATTCCGACGTGTACCTCTCTGCCCTGAGGAGTTGTCGCGAAGAGTTGCCCGAGGACGAGGCCGCGATCCTGCGGCTGCGGTACGAGCGGGGGTTGTCGTTCGAGGCCATCGCCACCCGTCGGGGGACGACGGCGGCCGCCGTGCAGCGAGCCATATCTCGGATCCGGTTCCGCCTTCGGGCCTGCATCGAGGGGCAATTGAAACCCACATGAACCGCACCGACGAACTCACCGACCACCTGATCGACGGCACGCTAACGGATGCCGAGGCGGTCGAACTCGAATCGTTCCTGGCTACCGACTCGGCCGCGCAGTCTCGCCACCTGGCTGCCGTGCGGCTGGAACTGGTGCTGCGCGGGCTCCGCACCGGATTCGACATCGGCGCGCCGACGGTCGCGAAGATCGAGGCGGACCGCGTCGAGCGGACCACGCGAGCGGTGATGGCCGAACTCGCCCACCGACCTGCCCCGGATCAGCGGCGGTCGGCACGCCTCATGCGTGTCTGGGCCGCGCTCGTGGCGCTGACGGCCGCGCTACTCGTCGCAATCTGGCTCGGGCAGCGTACCCCGGAAACGCCCCGCTTGCCCGACGATCCCTCGCCCGCCGCTCCCGACTTCGCACGCCTCACCTCCGTGTCCGGCTCCGTCGAGGTCGTCGGCCCCGCGGGCGAGACGGCCGCCCACCTTAACCAACTCCTCGCCCGTGACCAGACGCTCCGGACCGTCGGTGA
>VGZJ01000508.1 GCA_016872595.1 Planctomycetota bacterium | reverse complement strand
GGCAGCGTACCCCGGAAACGCCCCGCTTGCCCGACGATCCCTCGCCCGCCGCTCCCGACTTCGCACGCCTCACCTCCGTGTCCGGCTCCGTCGAGGTCGTCGGCCCCGCGGGCGAGACGGCCGCCCGCCGGAACCAACTCCTCACCGCCGACCAGACCCTCCGGACCGTCGGCGAAGACAGCGTTGCTGTGGTGGAGTTCCCGGACCGAACACGGATCGAGATTCACCCCGAGTCGATTGTCCGGTTCGGGCCGGAGCCGACCGGCGAACTCACCCGGAAGCTGGTCCTCGTCCAGGGGCGCATCACAGCCGTCACGGACGGTGGCCGCCTTGTAGTGGCGGCAGGGGCAACCGAGGTCAAGGCTAGCCGGGGCTCGTTCGCCTTGTGGTCCGCCGGGTCGGGATCGGCGCGGGTGGAATCGACGGCCGGGGACGTGCAGGTCAGCCACGGCGCGCCGGCGGAACCGGTGCGGCTCGACCCGGGCCACGCCGCCTACGTCCGCGACGAGCAGACCCCGATGCGGATCGACGCGCGCTGGCGGATCGACTCCGAACCGCGTGCCCGGCTCGACTTCCAGGCACTCGACGTCGGGTTCACCCCAGACGGAGAAGTCGTCGCGGTGTCGGCGAAGCAGTGGACACGCTGGAAGCCGGGAACGCCAGACCCCGGCCGGACCCTGTTCCCGCCCAAGGTCTTCAACGACGGGCTGGCCGCGTGGCTGACCCCCAACCGGCGGGCCGTCGCCCTGTGCCGGATCGACGACCGCGAGGAGCGGATCGTCGTCCGCGACCTGCCGTCCGGGGCCGAACGGGGGCAGATCCCCGTCCGCGTCAACGATCCCCGGTTCCTGTGCGTCGCCCCGGACGCCTCGTGGGTCGCGACCGCCGGCGGCCAGAAGCCGAACAACCGCAAGGCGCGTGTCTGGGACGTCGCCACCGCAAAGGAGCGGTTCGCGTTCGACCTCGACAACTCCGTCTCGTGTCTGGCCGCGTCGCCCGACGGCCGCGAGCTCGCGGTCGGGGTGTCCGACCTGGGGAGGGACACGGGGAATGCCGTCGTGGTGTTCGACACGACCACCGACAAACGGTTGTTCGATCTGCCAACGCGGCGAAAGTTGATCACGGCGCTGACGTTCTCGTCTGACGGAAAGTACCTAGCCGTCGGGTTCAACGGTGCGATCCAGTTGTGGGACGTGCCGGGTCGCGAGCTCCTCCGAACGCTCGACGGTTTTGAACGCAGCGTCACTCGCCTCGCGTTCAGCCCGATGGGTGACCTCCTCGCGGTTGGTACCCATGACGGGCAGGTGTGGATGTGGTCCACCGAGACCGGGCGGCGCACGCAGGTGATCGACACCGGCACCCGCGGAGTGCGCTCCCTGGCCTTCAGCGCCGACGGCAAGCTCCTGGTCACGGCGACGAACAAGGCTCCGGTCGCGGTCTGGGTCGTGTCCTCGACTCCCCCTGCCGGCTCGGAGCCGGACGCCTGACGAAGCCGCCCCTAGATCCCTCCCTGCCACCCCGGCCCGCGACCGAGACAGATAACATGAGCCGCCGTGACCTCCTCCTCTCGCTCTTCCTCATTGGGGTGTCACCCGTTCCTGCCGTCGCCCAGCCGAACCCGCCAACGAAGCCCGACCCGAAAGGCGTCGAGTTCTTTGAAACGAAGATCCGCCCGGTGCTAACCGAGCGGTGCTACTCGTGCCACTCGGCCGAGGCCCAAGCGCAGAAGAAGCTCAAGGGCGGGTTGCTCCTCGACACCCGCGACGGACTCCTCCGCGGCGGCGACTCGGGCCCCACTGTCGTCCCAGGCAAGTCCACCGAGGGAACGCTACTCAAGGCGCTTCGGCACGACGGCGACGTCAAGATGCCGCCGAAAGGCAAACTCCCCGACGCGGTGATTAAGGACTTCGAGGCATGGGTAAAGACGGGCGCACCCGACCCGCGCGACGGGAAGGCCGCCGCGTTCGGGGTCGACCTCGAGCGGGGCCGGCAGTTCTGGGCGTTCCAACCGCCCCGCAAGCACGCCCCGCCCGCGGTCAAGGACGCGACTTGGCCCCGCAACGACGTCGACCGGTTCGTCCTCGCGGAGTTGGAGAAGCGCGGGCTCAAGCCCGTCGCCCCGGCCGCGAAGCGGGACTGGATCCGCCGTACCACGTTCGACCTGACCGGCCTCCCGCCGCCCCCCGAAGAGGTCGAGGCGTTCGAGAAGGACGGTGCCCCGGACGCCTACGAGAAAGTGGTGGACCGGTTGCTCGCGTCGCCCCACTACGGTGAGCGGTGGGGCCGGTACTGGCTCGACCTCGCCCGCTACACCGACGACCTCGGCGGGACCGTCGGCCCCGTGCCCGCCCCGAACGCGTGGCGGTACCGCGACTGGGTCCTGAAGGCGTTCGGCGCCGACATGCGGTACGACACGTTCGTCCGGCTGCAACTGGCCGGCGACCTCGTTGCCGACCCGTCGGCCGATTACGCCGTACGGCTCGGCGGCCTCGGCTTTCAGGGGCTCGGCCAGCGGTTCAGCGGGAACGCGGTCGGCATGGTCAAGAAGAAGGCCGCCGACGAACTCGACGACCG
>VGZJ01000507.1 GCA_016872595.1 Planctomycetota bacterium | reverse complement strand
ATGAGATCGGGACCAGAAAGAACCGCGAGGGCATCGGCCCGCACGGTGCTACTCATCCCGGCGAGGGCTTCGACCCGCGGATCGTCGGGACCGGGTGCACACGTCGGAACGGGCGGTTCGACGGGACCGGGCGGGACCGACGCCAGCGCCATCAATTGCCGGCTGAGTTCCACGCGCTCGGCAGCCGGCCCACGCCCCGGCTTCGTCTCCGGGAACGCCGCCGCCAGCGTCGCGTCGAGAAACGTGTTCCGTGCCGTGGCGTTGTTCAGGTCGAACACATGGCGGTGTAACTGTGTCTCGCCCCGCGCCGAGACGACGATGTGGCGGTTCCGCTTCCCCGGCGCTTGGGTCGCTGTGATCGTGATGGGCCCGTTCACTGGTGCGCCCCCCGACGGATGCGGGAAGCGCCGTAGCCGGCCCGCGCGAGCGCGCGGCCCGCGGCCGAGTAATCCCCGTAGTGGTTCAAGAGCGCGTACGCGGCGAACCGGGTGTAGGCCCGGTCCGGTTCGAAGGGCACGGCGGAGGCACTGAACACGTAGAGGAGATCGCGCCCCGACGGCCCCTCGCAGAAGCCCGTGGTGGCGCTGACCCCTTCCCGTTTGCCGGGGCGGGTCCAGTACGTCGCCCGGGGCGTCGAGCGACAGGCGCGCCAGCCGTGCGGCGGGAGAATGGCGCTCCACGCGACCCGCGCGTTGAAGTCGTCGCCGGGCCGGTCGCCCGTGGGCACGCCCGCGGGCCGTTCGCAGATCGCCACGCTCACCGAGGGGCGGACGTACTCGTTCAACTCGGCGGCGTGGACGGTCAGACGTTCGAATACGGAGACGGGGACGGGTGCCGCCGGTTGCCCGTCGAACCACCCCGACTTTGCCACCTGATGCGGGCGGCCGGTCTTGTGACACGACGGCGGCGAACCGGGCGCGACGACGAAGTGACCCAGCCCGCGCGTCTCGATCAGGCACTTGCCCGCCGCGGTCCGAGCGTACCGGGCACCGGGTACGGGTTCGGGGAGCCGAACGTAAACGTGGACGCCACCACCGGGGGTCCGAACAACGGGGCTACGGGCGAGATGGACGTGCTCGTCTTCGGTGAGCCGCTCGCCCCACCGGTCGAACGCCGAACGCGCCTCGAAGTCGAGGACGACGAGGTTGCCCGACGCGACCCCGCCGGTGATGCCGATCCCCGCCGTGCCGGGGGACGCGAACCAGTCCCGCAGTTCGGTCCCGGTGGGGCGACGGTCCGAGAACTCGCGCCACCCCACGATGCGGGGGCTCTTGGACCCGTCCGTGCGCACGGGGATCACGGACAGGCTGAGCGCGAGATAGACGCGCGCGGCGCCCAGCGTATCCACGGGGACATCTGCGCCGGGGAAGATTGTCGATACCGATCCAAAGTTGTATCTACCATCGGCGGTAGCTATTGACCGATTTGGCCTCGACGGTACCATGACGGAACGACTCCTCTTGCTTGGGGATGCGTGTACCACGATCCGCCCCGGTTGCCGCCGGGGCGGTTCCATTTCTGCGGCCGACGATTCACCAGAACGGAACACACGAGTCGGGCGACGAATCGAACGATGGCGGTCCTGTGGACTTCGGGGGCTGACAGCTCACGCGCCCATCGCGCGGAGTTCGTCCTCGGCGCGTTCGCTCGCGGTCTGCCGGACGGACGGGGAGCGGGCCGGGGTGCGCTCTTCGGGTGAGGCACTCAGCGCGTCCGCGAATCGTTGGAGCGCGGCCTCGCTGGTCAGCCACCGGCACCCGTAGCGGCGGGCCTCCAACTTCACGCGGTGGCCGTCCACGGCCTTGACCCCGTTGAGGATCCAGCGTGTGAGTGTTGCGGGATGGAGCCGCTTCGCCCCCCGGTGGCCCGGGAAGTGTGCCGCAGCTTGCGACAGGGAGATGAGTTGTTCTTCTTGGAGCACGTGACACCTCGCGTTTCGTGTGGCCGAACGCAAGGCATCATCGAGGGGGGGAATCCCGATAGAGTTGACGCGCGAATCCCTCTTTCCGAATTTGTGGGAACCGGCTTACGTCGCCCGCTTGGAACCGCGCGGCTTGGACTTGTTCTTGATGGGGCGTTTCTTCACGCGCGCGGGCTTTGGATCACCTTTCGAGACGACTCGTTCGCGTGAGTCAGTGGACAAACTCCACGGTATCCCGAGGTTTCGCAACACAGCGTTTGTCGCGCACACTTCCGAGCGAATGGTTTGGGGCACAACTTCCTGCTCAAACACCGGCCCCTTCAGCTCGTCATAAGATGCCCACGTTCGACCCCAAAAAAACGAGAGGAAACCGTAGACGTTTCCCGTTGGCACGTCGTGCCGCGTCCCGTCCCACCACAGCCAGCGCCCGCCCTCTGGACCATCTGGGTGTAGTTCGTTGTCCTGCCTTGTCGCGGTTGGCCTCTTGTTGCCGCACTTCTCCGCACGTCGCAAGGCCGCTTGCCGGACCTCGGAATCGAGACGCGGATAATCCTTCTCGCACGGCCGAAACCGGTGGGTCTTGATTCGAATGCTCCCGAGCCAGACCCGTTCATTGAAACCGTTTGGGTTCCATCCGGTCCGGCAAGCTGGTGCTGCAACCCCGATGAAGTCGCGCGCCACTTGGAGAGCCTCGTCGTGGTCG
>VGZJ01000506.1 GCA_016872595.1 Planctomycetota bacterium | reverse complement strand
TGCGCTCGCCGCTGGTGGTCGACGACCACGTCTACCGCCTGTTCGACAACGGGACGTTCGCCTGCCTGGAGCTGGCGACCGGAAAGGAGCTGTACAAGGAGCGGGTGCCGGGGCTGACGAGCGTGTGGGCCAGCCCGGTGGCCGACGGGGCCGGCCGAATCTTCCTGGCCAGCGGCGGGACGAGCGTGGTGGTGGAGGCGGGCCCGGAGTTCAAGGTGCTGGCGACCAACAAGCTGAACGACCCCAACCACGCCTCGCCCGCGGTCGCTGGCGGGCGGCTGTACCTCGTCGGCGCGAAGCGGCTCTACGCCGTCGGGAAGAAGTAGCCGGCTCGAGCGTTCCCGACCTCGACCCGATCGTGAGAGGTGAACACCGTGTGCGGTCATCGATCCCAATTCGCGGCCTTCACGTTCGCCCTGTGCGTCGGTGCGATGGCGTCGGCGGCCGCCCGGGCCGACGACTGGCCGCAGTACCGCGGGCCGAACCGCGACGGCGTCTCTCGCGAAACCGGTTTGCTCAAGGCGTGGACGAAAGACGGGCCGCCGCTGCTGTGGACGTACCGGGACGCCGGGGTCGGCTTCACCCCGCCCTCGGTCGTCGGCGACCGACTTTACGGCATGGGAGTGCGCGACAAGAAAGACTACCTCTACGCCCTCGACACGAAGGCCGGTCGGCAGGTGTGGGCCACGGAACTCGGCCCCGAGCGCCCCGCCGGCTGGGGCGACGGCCCGTGTGCGACGCCCACGGTCGATGGGGACTACCTCTACACCGTGACCACCTGGGGCGACCTGCACTGCGTGGAGCGGGCCACCGGCAAGAAGGTGTGGAACGTCCACCTGAAGAACGACCTGCAGGGGAAGGTTCTTCACGACGGCCGGTACACCGAGTCGCCGCTGATCGACGGCGACGTCCTCGTCTGCTGCCCCGGCGGCAAGTTGGGCACGATGGCTGCGCTCGGCAAGAAGACCGGCAAGCTTCTCTGGCGGAGCAAGGAACTGACCGACGAGGCGGTCAGTTCGTCCACCATCCTCGTCACTGCCGGCGGGATGCGGCAGTACGTGAGCCTGACGGGTAAGGGTGTAGCCGGTGTCGCCGCCAAGGATGGGAAATTGCTGTGGAAGAGCGACATCCCCGCGGCGCACATCATGGTCGCCACCCCGGTCCACGCGGACGGCCTCGTCTTCGTGACCGCCGGGTACGGCCGCGGGTGCGGTCTCCTCAAACCGGTCGCCGACGGGGAACGCACAAAGGCCGAGGAGGTCTACCGGAACAAGGTGATGAAGAACCACCACGGCGGGGTGGTGCTGGTGGACGGCCACCTGTACGGCCACTCGGACCCGAACGGCTGGGTGTGCATGGACTTCAAGACCGGCAAGCTGAAGTGGGAAGAAACCCGCGCGCTCGGCAAGGGCAGTCTAGCGTGCGCCGACGGACGCCTGTACTGTTACGGCGAGAAGACCGGCACGCTGGTGCTGGTCGAGGCCGACCCGACCGAGTGGAAGGAGACGGGTCGGTTCACGATCCCCGAGAAGACGAAGGTCGCCCGCAAGGACGGGCTGATCTGGACGCCGCCGGTCGTGGCAAACGGCCGGTTGTACCTCCGCGATCAGGATCTGCTGTTCTGCTACGACATTACAGCGCCCCGGCGGCCGTGACGCGGGGAGGTTCCGGGTCGGATTCCGTCCCGCACCGACGGCGGAAAAACCTCCGGTCTGTCTGACGGTGCCGCCAGGCGGGGTTCGGACGGCAGAAGTGTTGAAAATCCGCCCCAGTCAAGATTCGCCGCGGGATTCGGTGAGGCCGGGCTAAATGCGGGGTGGAGATCACACGCGCCCGGACTCGCAACCCGTTCCGAATCCGCCCCGCCAGTAGCCCCGCCGCACGCTCTGCCCGCTTCGTTTCCGATTCCGCCACCCGACGTGAGACCCGCTATGGCCCGCTCGTCTCAGACCTGCCACTCCGCCGAACACTTTGTGGACCGCCGCTCGTTCCTGGGCACCGGAGCCGCGTTCGTGGGCGGTGTTTCCGCCCTGAACCCGCTGGCCACGCCCGCGCTCGCCAAGGACATGGCCCGCAAGCAGAAGCGGGTGCTGATGATCTTCCTGAACGGGGGCATGAGCCAGTTCGAGAGCTGGGACCCGAAACCGGGCACCGCGACCGGCGGCCCGTTCCAGTCGATCCAGTCCTCCATCCCGGGCTACCGCGTCTCGGAGTTGATGCCGAAGATGGCCGCGTGCCTCCACAAGCACACGGCCGTCATCCGCTCCCAACTCGCCTCCGGCGACCACAACGACTTCACCATCTTCGGCGGCAAGCCGCGAACTGGCCCGGTTCGCTACCCGAGCCTCGGGCCGATGATCGCGCGGGAGTTGGCCGACCCCAAGAGTCAAGTTCCCCACCACGTGATGTTCACCAACTACCTCGGGGCGAACTACTTCGAGAACGCCGGGTTCCTCGGAACGACTTGGGATCCGATCAACATCACCCCGGAGAGCGTGCCGGCGAAGCCGCCGTTCTCGATCCCCGACTCGAAGCCCCGGCTCGCCCCGCCCGCGAACAAGTTGCCCGACGGGCTGACCGACGAGGACCACCGCGACCGCGAGGCGCTGCGGGCGGAACTGGCCAGACGGTTCGGCACC
>VGZJ01000505.1 GCA_016872595.1 Planctomycetota bacterium | reverse complement strand
CGCCCCCGCCGGCCCCCATGCCGCTGCCTGCGGCCGAACCGCTGTCGCTCGACGACGACGGCCGCAAGCCGCGCCGCCGCGACCGTGACCCCGGCCTGCCGCCCCCCGGCCCGCCGGCGTGGGTGCTGCTGGCGCAGGTGTTCCTGCGCCGCACCTTCAACCCGGACCCATCGAAGGCCACCCCGGAACCGGCGGAGGAGGCCGCGCTGACGCGCGCCGGCGTGATGGACGTGACCGCGCGCAAGTTCGCCGTCTGGCGGCGCGCGATGCTGTTCGTAGCCGCCCTGCCCTGCGCGTTCGCCGCCCTCTTCGGGCTGATCGACGTGATCGCGATGAGCAAAGAGGATAAGGAACCGTTCAGCGGGTTCGGAATGTTCCTGCTGTACATTCAGGCGTTCGCCCTGTTCGCGCTGCCGGTCGCGGCGGTGTTCGGCGCGCTCGCTTACGACCGGCTGGAGGCATCCGCGAAGTGGGTTCTGCTCGGCGGCGTGGTGTCGCTCGCGGTGCCGATGGGGGTCGCGTTCGTACCGAGCGACTGGATCATCGACCTCAAGACGTCCGGCTCGACGACCCTTCAAGAAGAGCGGCAGGCGAAGGGACTGGTTGCCGCCGTCGTCGGCATTTCGTTCTACATGATGCTCGTGCCGGCGGTGCTGTCGCTGCTCCCCGCGGTCGCGCGCGCGTGCGTCCGCATGAAGTTGCTGCTCCCGCAATCGCTCGTACCCGGGTGGGGGCTGGTGGTCAGCGCGCCGCTCTGTGTTCTGCTGACGCTGGCGACGTTCGTGCTGGTGTACCACATCGCCGGAAACGTGCTGCTGTTGCTGGGGCTGTTGCTCTGGATCGGCGGCCCGCTCATCTACTTCACCCGGTTCAACCTGCTCACGCGGCCCGTGACCGCGCCCGCGGACCAAGAGGCGCTCATCCGCACGTCGCTGATCGTGTTCGGCACCATCGGCGTCGGCATGTTGCTGCTGGTGATCTATCTGTTCACCGGGAAGGTGGCGTTCACGGGCAAGGCGCTCGTCGGGTTCGACGAATCGACCTCGTTGGTGCGCCCGTGGAGCATCGACCTAATCCGGCGGGTGCTGGAGTACTTGGGCCGGTCGCTGTTCCTGTCCGTGTTCTTCTCCGACTTGGTTGTGCGGATCGCGCTGTCGGTGTGGCGCGAGGAGCGGGCGTTCGCGGGCACACCGGACGCGGCCGGGTTCGACCGCACCATGTCCGGCCTCGGCTCCGCGGTCCTGCCCCGCGGCACCGCGCCCCCGCCGACCGCGTAACAGACAAATGGGTTTCGACAGGGTCACAGGATGAAACGGGATCAAGAGAGTAGCACCCTTCTTGATCCCGTTTCATCCTGTGATCCTGTCGAAACCCGTCGGCTCCCCTCGCGCTTACGGCACGCTGGTGATGAGGCCGTCTTTGAGTTTCCCTTCGCGGGCCACGAAGTACTTGAGCGGGAGGAACGTCGCCAAGTCCTTGTGGTTGAGCACGAACGTGACGTTGTCGAGGTTGAGCGTTTCCCACAGGTGCAGGCCGACGAGCACATCGCCCTTCTGGATGCCGGCGGTCGCCGCCGCGCCGCCCGCGGCCACGTCCGTCACCTGAAGCCCGCCGCGGAGTTGCGGGTTGGCCTTCGCCACGGTCTCCGCGCCTACCGGGGCCACCTTCAGGCCGAGCTTCTTCCACACCGCGTCGGCCGCGCCCACGGGCACCTTCGCGCCCGGTTGCAGCACCAGTTCGAGGTCGGTCGCGGTGCCGCCGCGCGCCACCTTCACGGGAATCTTTGCCCCGGCAGGTTTGTCGATCAGCCCGCGCTCGAAGTCGATGGACGTGATGACGGGGATGTCGTCGGCGCGGTCGATCACGTCGCCGGCCTTGAACCCCGCTTGCGCGGCCGGCGAGTTGGCCTCGACCTGCTCGACGGTCACGGCGCGCTTCACCGCGCTGTCGGTGCTCTCGCGGGTGGCCGCGTCGCGGAGCACGAGGCCGTGGCGGATCGAACTGCGGCGGCGCACCCCGATCAGGTCCGCGGCCCGCGGGATCACCTGATCGGCCGGGAGCGCGAACCCGATGTTCTGCGCCCCGGCCCGGATCGCCACGTTCACCCCCACCACCTCGCCCATCAGGTTCAGCAGCGGGCCGCCGCTGTTGCCGGGGTTGATCGGGGCGCTGGTCTGGATCAGCCCCTTGTAGCCCATGTCCTTGTTCAGCGCCACGTCGCGCCCCTTGTACGACACGCGCCCGTCGGTGACGGAGTGCTCGTACCCGAAGGCGTTGCCGATGGCGATGACCTTCTCGCCGACCATGAGGTCGGACGAGGTGCCGAACCCGATCACCGGGAGCGCCTTGTTCGGCTCGACCTTGATGAGCGCGAGATCGGCCTCTTTGTCCGTGGTGACGACGCGGGCCGAGTACCCGGTGCCGTCGTGCAGCCGCACGCGCAGGCTCGTCACGTCGTCCACGACGTGGAAGTTCGTGAGGATGTACCCGCGGCCGTCGAGCACGATGCCGGTGCCCATGCCGTTGACGCGCTGCGGCTGCACCGGCTGGCGGGTGAACGGATCCTCTTGCCCCGCGACCGTGCGCTCGCTGTGGATGTTCACCACGGCGGGCTTGGTGCGGTCGTACACGTCCACGACTTGGTC
>VGZJ01000504.1 GCA_016872595.1 Planctomycetota bacterium | reverse complement strand
CGGTTGCCCGCCGCCGGGCGCGGGGGGCGCGCCGGGGCCACCGCCGGGCATCGGGGGCGCGCCGCCACCGGGCCCCGGCGTGCCAATGGGCATCCCGCCGGGACCGCTGCCGGGTTGGTTTTCGCCACCGGTTTCAGGGGCCGGTGCCGCGCCGCCACCGCCCACAAGCGTGTCGAGGAACGAGCCGCGGTTGATGTTGTAGAACACGCCCGGTTGCGGCTCGTAGATCGGCTGGAACACGTTGTACACGAATGCGTAACTGATCTTCCCCTTCACCGGGTCGGCGACGCCCACGATGTAGCGCCCGACCTTGCCGTCGTCCTTCGCGAACGAGTCGGTGCGCTGGAGGTTCCGTAGCAGCGCTTGGTTCACGAACGTGCGGCCCTTCTGGTGGTCGGTGTACCCACGGATCTCGACCACCCACGCACCGCCCGGCTCGGTCGGTCCTTTCGGCTTCCACCGCACCTTGTCTGGCAGGCCGGGGTCCTGCTCGCGCTCCTCGTTCTTCATCCACTCGGCGATGGTGTTCCCGTACTCCTTCTGGACGGTCTTGTCGGCCGACTGGAGGAAGGCGTTGATGTCAGTCACCCAGCGGGTGTGAACGTACTCGACGTTCACCATCGCCAGCGACTCCGGGTGCTTGGACTGCTCGTCGGCCACGGCCTTGTCGATGGGCACACCGTCGCGCATGCGCTCCTTGAACCAGCGCAGGGCGTCGGCCCCGGCCTGCCCGTCGCCGCGCCACAGTTCGACTTGGCTGAACGGCGGGATCGCGGTGTCCGGCTTCCCCTCCAGCGGGGTGTTGACCGGGGGCGCGTTCTTGTCGAGTTCGAGGTTGACGCCCGGCAGCGGGAGCGTGCCGCTGAACACCTCCACCCAGCGCGACCAGTTTAGTCGCTCCTCTTGGCCGGCGATTATCGTCTTGACCTTCTTCGTTTCCGAGTCGAAGTTGCCCGTGGCCGTGGCGAGCTTGGACGTTTGCGCGTCCGAAGCGCTGGCCGCGGAATCGACCTGCGAACGGGCGGTGTCGAGCCGCTTGTCGAGGCTCGCGGCGTAGGGCGAGGAGAACCCCATCGCCATCCCGCCGAGGCCGACGAGAAGGGCGGCGGCGGCGGCGGCGGCGACCGGTTTCTTCTTCCGCACCAGCCGGTCCTGAATGATCTCCCTCGGGAGCAGGTTGGTCGTCAACCGCGCCTGTCCCAGCCCTTGGAGGGCCAGCCCGTATGAGATGGGGAACGTGAGCAGGTTCTCTTGGAACAGCGGGTCGTTGAGGACCGTGTCGCCGGCCAGTTTCTCGAACTTGGCCGGCTTCTTCACGTCGAGCGACAGTTTCTCCGCGAGGTACTTCTGCAGGCCGGGGAGCTTGAAAGCGCTGCCGAGGCCGACGAGGTGCGCGACGTGGGCGTCACGGTGCGTGTTCGTGAAGTACCCGAGCGAGCGCTGCACCTCGCCCACGAAGTCCGTGAGGACCGGCTTGATGGCCTTCAGGATGCTGGCGAAGTCCGGGCTCTTGGCGGCGTTCCGCTTCAGGTGTTCGGCTTTCGCGAACGTGAGTTTCAGATCTTTGGTGAGCGCGCGGGTGAAGTTGTTCCCGCCGAGGGGGATCGGGCGCTGCCAGATGATCTTGCCGCCGTCGGTGATAATGAGGTTCGAGGCGTCGGTGCCCACGTCCATCACCACGGTGCAGCGCTTCTTGCCGCGCGGCGTCGTGTCCTCTTCCGGCGCGGCCCCGTCCGGCTTCGGCTCGTCCTTCTTGAGCAACTCGAAAGTCGCGAAGTTCACCAGCGCCAAGGGCGACATCTGGACGAGGTGGACCTTGGTCTTGGACCCGGCGAAGTAGCCCATGTAGCGCGAGATGACGTCGCGCTTCATGGCGAACAGGCCGATCTCGGTTTCGAGCGCGAACCCGTCGATGGCCCCGCCGCCGCCGATCTTCTGGAAGTCCCACACGACCTCGTCGAGCGGGAACGGGATCTGTTGCTTGGCCTCGAACTTGACGATCTCGGCGATCTTCTTCTCTTCGACCGGGGGCAGTTTGACGAACCGGGCCAGCCCGGACTGGCCGGCGATGCCGACGGCCACATCGTCGGTCTTCACGTCGTTGCGCGACAGGAACTTGTCGAGCGCCTCGCGGATCAGCGAGTCCGGGTCGGCGTCCGGTTGCGACAGAATCTTGGAGTGCTCGACGTAGTCGAACGCGGTCGCGGTCGGCTTGCCGTCGATCAGTTCGAGGCGCAGCGCCTTGAGCGCGGACTGACCGATATCGATGCCCCAAACACCTTTGGCTACAGCCATGTTCGCTCCAATCGGGACCAATCGGACGTGTGCGGGGTTTCGTGCGGGCCGGGGCTGGGTGCCGCGGGGGGCGCGCGAAACGACGGAACACAGGTTGGGCGCGAGAACCCGTGAGGTTCACGGTATCATCGCCCCCGTAGCGCTGTCAACGAACCAAACGGCCCGGGGGCAGAAATGTTGGCGCAAGAGTGCCGATCCCGCCCGTTCGTACAAGTTGCCAGCCGAGACCAGTGTGCAAAAGGCAGAAGTCTGGAGTTCACCCAGTGTGGAAGTTACTTGACAGTTGAAACGGAAACGCCTCCCCTACTTGGTGTTGGAGCCAAGGAGGAAGGAGGCGGGACCGATGGCAGGCACAGCGCTCACCACGCCG
>VGZJ01000503.1 GCA_016872595.1 Planctomycetota bacterium | reverse complement strand
CGAGCCGCCGGGCGCGTGGCGCGCGTGGGCCGCGGGCGCGGCCATCGCCGGCGCGCTCGTCGCGTGGATCGCCCTGCGCCCGGACAACATCTTCGCCCGCGCCGTTCGCCGCTTCACCCGCGCCCTGCACCGCCGACCGACCGAGAGGACCGCATGACCCCGCACCCACCCCAAACCGACGCCCGCGAGGACACCGCGGTCAGCGGGCACGGGCTGGTCACCACGCCCGCGCCGGGGGAAGTGACCGACGCCAGCGCCCCGACCGACGCCACCATCATCCGCGCCGCGCCGGGCGCGAAGACCGTGAACGAGAAGAAGCCGGACGCCACCAGCTTCGGCAAGTACGAACTGCTGGGCGAGGTCGCCCGCGGCGGGATGGGCGTGGTGTACCGCGCGAAGCAACACGGCCTCGACCGGATCGTTGCACTGAAGATGGTCCTCGGCACCGGGACCGACCACGAGGCCGCGCAGCGGTTCCTTCAGGAGGCCCGCGCCGCGGCGGCCCTCGACCACCCGAACGTCGTGCCCATTTACGACACCGGCGAGATCGACGGCCGCCCGTACTTCACGATGGCCCTGATCGACGGCCCGAACCTGCGCGGGTACGCCGACGCGCGTGCCCCGCTGCCGATTGCCGACGTCGTGGCCCTGTTCGCGCAGGTCGTGGAGGGCGTCGCGCACGCCCACAAGCACGGCATCGTTCACCGCGACCTGAAGCCCGCGAACGTGCTGATCGACCGTGACGGCCGGCCGCGCGTCACCGACTTCGGCCTCGCCAAGCGCGCCAGCGGCGAATCGCAACTGACGATGACCGGGCAGGTGGTGGGCACACCGCAGTACATGGCCCCGGAACAGGCCCGCGACAGCAAGGACGCCGGCCTGCCTGCCGACGTGTACTCGCTCGGCGCGATCCTGTACTTCCTCCTCACGGGCCGCCCGCCGTTCCACGGCGAGAGCTTCACCGACCTGCTGCTCAAGGTGGTGAACGACCCACCCGAACCACCCCGCGCGCACCGCGCGGACGTGCCCGCGGACCTCGACGAGCTGTGCCTCCGGTGCCTCGCCAAGAAGCCCGCCGAGCGGTTCCCGGACGCCGGCGCGCTGGCCGACGCCTTCGCTCCCATCGTGGCCCTCTACGCCGGCGCGAGCGGCAAGCGCAGCGCCGTGCTGCCGCGCGCCGGGCTGTCGCGCCCCAGCCTCGGCGGGTTGACCGCCACCGAAGCCGACCTGAGTACGCCCCTGCTCTCCGGCCCGGCGCTCAGCAACGTGCTGAACGCCGCGAGCCTCCCCGATGTGCGCGCGGTCGCGCCGCCCGCGACGGGCGCGCCCGCCAAGAACTGGGCGCTGATCGCGTGCGTCGGCGTCGTCGGTATCGCACTGGTCGGGGCCGCGGCGTACTTCGCCACGCGCGACGGCAAGAAGGACGTCGCGAAGCAAGAGCCGACCCCGCCGGTAGACGTGGCCCCGATGCCGCGCCCCGGCGACCCCAAGCCGCAGCCGCAACCACAACCGACCCCGCCGCCCGCGGACAAGTTCGCGTGGCCCGACCCGACCCGCGCCGACTTCGGCCTCAAGGTCGACCCGGTCGCCGCCGGCATGAAGAAGGATGCCGACGGCCAGTTCCTGTTCCTCAACGGCTCGAACCTCGAACTGCACCTGACTGCGGCGAAGGACTGTCGCGTGTCGGTGTGGCTCCTCGACCCCAGCGGCGTCGAGGAGCGCTTGTTCCCCAACGAGTTCGAGACCGACGACCGGCTCCTCGCGGGGCAGGCGCGCGTGGTGCCGGGTAAGAGCGGCGGGCGGTTGGAGCTGTCGGAAACGCTGGGCGCGGGCATCGAGCGCATCCGCGTGATCGCCACGACCGGCGACGCGCCCGCGTTCCCACCGGGCACGAAGAAGAACCAGTTCACGGTGTACGCGACAGCGGCCGACCGCGAGCGCCTCGCCTCGACGGTGCGCGGCGTCGTGCTGAAGAAGGCCGGCTCGCCAGCGGAGCAGGCGTCGGTGGCCGAGGCCGAACTGCGGTTCCGGGTCGGGAAGTAAAGGCGACCTAACCCCCCGGCCCCTTTCCTGAAGGGAAGGGGGAGTCGGAGCTTCTCCCCCTTCCCTTCAGGGAAGGGGCCGGGGGGTTAGGTTCTTCTGCGGAGGCACACGATGTTCCCGACCGCGGTGGTTCTCCTCGCGCTCGCGGCCCCGGGCGCGCCCCCGGCCGAGAGCTACCAGAAGGCCGAGGCCCTGTACGCGGCCGACGAGTTCGGCAAGGCCGAGCCGCTGTACCGCGCCGCCCTCGACACCGACGACCAGTTCCTCAAGCGCCGCGCGTACAACCGGCTCCTCGCGCTGTACCTGCGCTCCGGCCGCCCGGACAAAGCGGTCGCGCTCTCCAAGCCCTACCGCGACTGGCTCAAGGCGCTCCCCGACGCCGACGAGGGCGTCGCCGCGCTCGACCTCTTGGTCGGCCGGTGCCTGCTCGATCTGGGCTACGCCGACGACGCCGACAAGCACCTGCGCGCCGCGCTCGTGGCGAAGGCCCCGCTGCCGCCCGACCGCGCGCTGGAGGCGCTGCGCCTGCGCGCCGAGGTCGCGCTCCAACAGAAGGACCCGCGCGAGCGCGACCGCTGGGCCGAGTTGGAGAAGGCCGCGGCGGAGCGCGCGACCGCGACCCGCGCCGCCAACGACGGCCCCGGCCGCGTC
>VGZJ01000502.1 GCA_016872595.1 Planctomycetota bacterium | reverse complement strand
GCGGATTCGCCATCATTATCGGCGCGAGGGCTTCGACGGTCGTGTCCGAGACGATGTAGCGCACGGCGTCGGGCACGTCGGGCTTCGCGGGCGGGTCGTCGGCCGCGCCCTTCGCCCGCTTCCAAGCCGCGAAGTCTTTCTCCCATCGCGCGAGGTTCGCTTCGTACTCCTTCATCTCCTCGGCGTGGCGATCCAGTGCCTCGCGCTGCCGCTCGCGGGCCGGCCGCATGACCAGCTTGAAGGCCGGCGTCTTCGCGGTGCCGCTATCGCCCACGATCGCGCCCCACAGGATCGGCGGGGCCGACCATCCGGGCTTCAACACCAGCCGGCGCGTGTTGCCGATGGCCGCGGCCAGCGCGACCAGCAAGGGGAGCGCGAGGTACGACGGGTCGCAGCCGATGGCCTTCGCGCCGTCTGCAACGAACCCGCGGATCGGGTGGGGCAGCACGTCCACCGGGAACGGGCGGAAGTGGGTGTACTCGTCCTTTGGTGGGTCGGGCGGTTCTGGGGTGCTGGCCGCGGCCAGCGCCTCGACCTCCGCGCGCATCGTGTCGGGCGTCACGGCCTCGCCGTGGGCGTCGATCCAGTTTACGATGTCGCCCTTGTTGGGTAGGTCGGGCAGCTCGACAACCTTGACGACCGGGGGCGGGGTCAACTTCGCCAAGATGCCGGCTACGGTGTCAGCGTACTTCCGCCCGGGCGCGTCGTTGTCCGGCAGCAGCCACACTTCCTTCCCGGCCAACGGCCGCCAGTCGGTCTTCGCCGCCGCTTGCGAGCCGCCGGCCGATGTGGTGGCGGTGAAGCCTATCGCACGGGCCGCGTCCGCGCACTTCTCGCCCTCGGCGACGAGCACGCACTTCGCCGCGGGCAGATCGGGCAGCGCGTACAACGGGCGCGGGTCGGGCATCGCGCCGATACGCCAGCCGTCGCCGTGGCGCGCCACGGGGCGAATGTCCTTCCCGGCCGCGGTGTCCCAGCGGACCACCAGCCCGACCGGGTTCCCGGCCGCGTCGGTGTACGTCCAAAGGGCCGACCGCTTCCCGTGCCGGCGCTCCAGTTCGAGTACCGCGTCGTTCGCGGTCGCGAACCGACCCTCTTGCGGCCCGGTCTGGCCGCCTGAGCGAAACACGAGTTGCGGGTCGGTTCGTTCCGGCATCAGGTCGCGGAGTGACAGCCCGACCGCGGCGCAGACGGCTTCGGGCGCGCACCCGGCGTGGCAGTGAATCAGGGCGCGCCCGTCCTCGCCCTCGGAGATGCTCAGACTCGGCTTCCGGTCTTCGTGGGCCGGGCAGCGCGCGCACCAGCCGTTGCCGGTCGCCCGCGCACCGGGCAGCTTCTCCAACAGTCGTTCGAGAGGGGGCATTACTCACCCCCTTTCGCGGCCGCGGCTTGCCGGGTGAGCCACGACTCGAGCGCGGCCACGGGGTACAACACGGCCTTGCGCTTGCCGGTGCCGACGCGGACACAGGGGATGTGCCCGTCCTTCGTGAGTTGCCAGAGCAGCCGCGGCGAAATGCTCAGCGCCTGCGCCGCCTCGCGCGGGCGCAGAGCCAAGGAGGGAGAAACGGTAACGGCGTTCACTGTCGGAACTCCAACGGGTCGCGGGCCGCGGAGCGCGGCTCGCATACCCGTTGGCGCAGCGTTCGGTTGAATTGTGCCGAACACTCGGCACGTTGCGGGCAAACGCCAAGAAAATCAAGCAGTCGCGGGGTTCCGATCGTTTTCCGGTGTTCGGTAGTTCGTGCCGAATGATCGAACACCGCGCGCGAGCTACTCGGCAACGCGGTCGTCCTCGTCGGCCGGGCACCGGCCGTACAGGTTGTGCGGGGCGAACTCGCTGTTCAACAACTTCAGCGCTGCCACTAGCCGCCCCGTGTCTCGGCAGACCGCCCTGTACTTCTCGTACCCTTGAAACTCCTTCTCGAAGAATGCGGACGCGCTCGAGACCGACACCTGAGCCGCCTTTGCAAGTCGGTTATTGCCGACGGGTGCGAGGTTCAGGCAACTGCCGTCGGCGTACTTGTGGTGCAACGTCAGTGCCGCGATGAGCTTCGCCCGGGCCTCGCCGCGTGTCGTGCTGCGCTTCGGGCGGCTTCCGTCGTGCTTCGGCGGTTCGACCACTGGCCCTTCGGTCGCGCTCTCGATGATGTCCGCCAGCGCCTCGCATGTCGAACTGAGCCTCGCGACGCGCGTCTGGTGCAGGTGACCGGGAACGAGCTGCGGCATCAGCCCGCCGGTTTCCTTGACCCGCCCGCGTTCCCGCACCAGTTCCACTTGTGGCCGGCCGTCGGCGCCGCGCCCGAGGAAACGCGCCGCGACGCCGTGCCCGCCGACGATGTCCTGAAACAGGTTGCTCGGGCAGCGGTACTGCCGCGCTCGGGTGCCCGGGGGCAGCGGTTCGTGATTCATGTGTTCCTGCCGGTGGAAGTCGATGAGCGCGCGCAGTTCCGGGTACGCGGCCGGAATCAGGCCGGCCTTATCGGCTTCGATCAGCCACACCCCACACGATTCCATCAGCCGGTCCTCGTGGCGCGAGTGGATCGCGTCGAGGTAGTTCGGCGGCGGGGCCGCGGGGATGTGCCCGATCGACCGACGCAGGCAGTCGCTGGTGTGGGACCGGTCCGGCCCATCCCGGAACTGACGGGCGGCGTCGCGGAACCGGCGGGCGAACTGCTTGATGAGGAGCGGACGGGAGAAC
>VGZJ01000501.1 GCA_016872595.1 Planctomycetota bacterium | reverse complement strand
CCGCACCGGAACCGACGCAGATACGCCGCGAACGCCGGCCCCAACTCCACGATTTCCTGCTCCGTCATCGGTAATCCTCCCCGATGAACAGCTTACGAAATGGCAGAAAACCCGCGCTGTACTGTTAGACGGTCTCCTGCCAGAAGGCAAAAACCCCGATAATGAGGACGTGCGGGGCAACAATATCGCGAAGGCCGCGATCGAAGCGACGAAGCCGGTTTCGGCCATGCACGCGCACCACATCGTGATGCGCAACGGGCCGCCGATTGGTCACGCACAAGACGAAGTGAAGGCGAGCAAGGCGATTCTAATGAAGCGCCTCACCCTCAAGGACGGGAACCCCGATCACGCGTGGCAAAATCTGATCTGGGCACCCAACCGCGGGCACACGGGCAAGTACGTCCAGAACGTCAGGACCGCAGTGGAGTTTACGAATGCGACGCACTTGGGGAAACTGGGGCTCGCTCCAACTGCGACGCTTCCGAAGCCCGTCAAACCGACTTGGGTTGACGAGATGAAAGAGACGGTAAAGAAGCAAGGCCAAGCGTTCTTTGAAGGCACGAACACATAGCCGATTCAAGGCGAACGGAGGAAAATCGCAGTGGCCGCGAAGCTCAAATGCTGGGGAAATGGACGGGAATTCCCGCTTGAGTTTTCCCTTCACCACGGAAACCTCCTCAATAATATCGAGGAGGGCAATGAGGAAGGTGTGCGTGCATTCCTAACAGCCCAGCCCAAGTGGTTAGGATATTACTACTTTGAAAAATCGCTACTGCACCTCGCGGCTGGGTATGACAATCCAACCATTCTTGCCGTTCTCGTTGAGCTTGGCATGGATGTGAACACGCCACAGCAGGAGTATCCTTGGGGAGCATTGTATGAAGCTGTGCTGAGTGGGCACTTAAACACAGCGAAGTGGCTCATCGAGCACAAGGCACAAACTAGGTATGACTTTCGAGGATTAATCTTCTCATGTGGTGCGCTTTCGTCAGTTGCGGAAGGCAACCTAGAGATGGTCAAGCTACTAGTTGAGCATGGGGCACCAGTGGATATTCTTGTCGATGATCCCCCTCGTAGCCTCCTTACGACGGCAATCCAATTTGGACGCTCCGAGGTCGCCGACTACCTCCGGTCTAAAGGCGCACTGACGGAAGAGGAGATCAAGGCTCGCGCGAAGGGGAAGCGGAAGAAGTCGTAGCCGGCCCGACGCGCGGCCGCGCACATGTGGAGACCCGACGTGAGCGAGAACCCGCGCAGTGAAGCCGTTATCCGGTTCTGCGAACAGGAGTTCGGCCCGGTCGAACCGCTCTCACTGGTCGAGATCGTCCCCGACGGCCCGCAGATCGCCGTCCACTCGTGCCCGGCCTACGGCGCGGACGGCGTCACCACGCTGTTCACCACCGGCCTGTCCGACCGACCCATGACCGTGCCCGACGAACCCGGCGCGCACGCCTATCGGTTCGCCGAACTGTTCGTCCAACTGCCCGCCAACTGGAACTATCGCGAGGTCCGCGACCTCGCGCAGTCGTGGCCGCTCCACTGGCTCCGCACCATCGCCAAGTACCCGCACCGCAACGACACTTGGCTCGGCGCGCCCCTCACCGTGATCTCCGCCGGCGACCCGCTCGGCCCCGGCGTCGGGTTCGACTCGTGGCTCCTCTGCTCCGTACACAAGATTCCCGCGCCCGACGGCGAACCGACCCGCCTGTACCGCCTGTTCCCGCTGTACCCCGAGGAACGCGAGTTAGAAGCCGAACACGGCCTCGAATCGCTGCTCCAAGCGTTCGGCGCTCACGACCTCGAACTCGTCGTGGACCCCACCCGCCCCAACGTCGCCATCCCGTGACAACGTTGCGTCTTACTTCGCCGTTCGACGCGGCGGGCCGGGCGCTGGCGTCGGTGGACCCGCTGGGGAACCGGACCACGACCGTGTTCGATGCGCTGAACCCGGTGGCGACGGTGACGCGGCCCGCCGAACGCGAGCGCGACCCGCGCGTACGACGTGGGGGGGCGGCTGATCGACTGGATGATGGCGCTGCCGCCGGTGGAGGCGGAGCGGTTCGGCACCGACATCCGGACCGCGCGCCTTGAGGGACTGCGCGCCGCGCTCCCGCCCGAATAGGGCTACCGCGCGACCGAGCACCGCGGGTGCGCTTTGCGGAACGCCGCGGCCCCGTCGGGCGACACCTTCGAGCCGGCCAGCGCGAGGTACACGAGGTTTGGGAGCGCGGCCAACTCCTTCAGCCCGGCGTCGGTCACGCCCGTGTTGCTCAGGTTCAGGGTGTGCAGGTTCTTGAACGCCGCCACGCCTTTCATTGCGGCGTCCGTAATGCCGGGGCCGGTGACGTACAGCTCTTGGAGCTTGCCGAGCGCGGCCAGTTCTTTCAGCCCGGCGTCGGTCACGCCCTTGCACCCGAACAGGGACAGCGAGGTGAGTTCCGTGAACCCGCCCACGTCCTTCAGGGCCGCGTCGGTGACGTTGGTGTCGGTCAGGTTGAGGTGCGTGAGCTTCTTCAACCCGGCGAGGTGCTTCACCCCGGCGTCGCCGACCTTCGTGTTGCTCAGGGTGAGAACTGCGCCGATCTTTCCCAGATGAACGCCTCTGGAAACGCAAATCGGCCGTGCGGCCACAAAGTACCCCCGCGAAGGGTGGTCCGCAACGATTTTCGCACCCGGATGAGGTCCCGACCACGGTCGAACGGT
>VGZJ01000500.1 GCA_016872595.1 Planctomycetota bacterium | reverse complement strand
GCGCCTGTTGGAGGTTGGCGCGCGGCCGGTCGATGGCCCGGTCGCGCAACAGCGGGACCGACGCCCCCGCGCGGAACTCGCCGCCCTCCGCGGTCTTCGCGCCGAGGTTGTACGTGGGGAAGTCGCCGGTGCCGGTGCGGTACCCGGCGAACACGCTCACGCCGCCGAACGGGAGCAGCTGCGCGGCCCCGGCGGTCGTGCGGAAGTTGTCGTAGGTGGTGCCCTGTCCGTCCGCGCCGGCGAGCAGGACCGTGTCGAACGCCCCCATCGCGGAGACGAGCCGCCCGCCGGCGACGGCGCGCTCTTGCTCGATGGCGCGCAATAGCGGGTAGTGGCGCTCGACCGCGGCGATGACCTCGTCCGGCCCCAGCGGGCCGCCGGCGCTGGCGACCCCGCCCATGATCGGCGGGAGCGCCTTCGGGCCGGCAGGCGGCTCGCTGCCGAACTTCGGGTCCGGCACCTCGCGCGGCGGCGGCAGCGGTTGCGGCTGAACGGCCGCGGCTGGTTCGACGCCGCCGGCGGGCGGCGCGGCGCGCTTCGCCGCGACCGGGCGGGCGGGCGGTCCGGGTTCGGGGCGGAAGTGGTCCGCGGGCAGCGCGCACCCGGCGAGGGCGAGGGCGAGCGCGAGGACGATCAACCGGGCTTGACCTTGGGCGGCTTGCCCCCGTCCTTCTTGTCGGCGTCCTTCTCCGGCGGCTTCGGGGCCACGACCGGAGGGAACCCGTTGAACTGCCGCCATAGCTCGTATCCCAGCGTCACCCGGTTCAGGAACACCCAACCCACGGCTTGATTCCCCTGCCGCAGGTAAATGCCTTCGGGCCAACGGTCGCCCGGGAACATCTCCTCCGGCTCCACGAGGACGCGGAACCGCCCGTACCCGTCGTCGGTCGCGTCCATCTGGCGCACGCGCCCGCCGAACGTGCCGGTCGCGACCGAGGGCCAGCCGGTGAACTGCACCGCCGGCCACCCCTCGAACTGGAGCCGCACGTGCGGCCCGCGCCCGGTCTGCTGCATGAACGCCGCGATCAGCGGCGCGTCCACCCCGTCGATCATCAGTTCGACCACCGGGTCGGTCGAATCGGGCACGATCACGGCCAGTTCGTCGCCCTCCTTCACCAACTGCCCGCCCTGCCCCGCGTTGGCCGACACGCGGAACACGGTGCCGTCGCACGGAGACTTCACGAACCGCGCCTTGAACCGCTCGATCCGCGTATCGATCTCCTGAATCTCGCGCTCCACGGTGAACACGTTCTGCTCGGCCCGGCGCAGGTCGCGCCGCGCGGTCGCCACGGCCGACAGGCCGGTAGCGTCGGCCTGAAACACGAGCGACTCGTTAGTGAGCAGCGCGGCCTCGGCGCGCTTGATCTCGGCCCCGGCGCGCTTCACGTCGGTGGCGGCGCGGTCGGCCCGCATCTTCGCCTCGTCCCGGCTCAGCTCCGACTCCAGCCCGCCGAACTGCTTGTCACGGAACAGCTTGTCGAACATCTCGTACCGGCGCTTCTCGAACCCGAACGCGAACTCGTTATTCTTTTGCCCCTCCTTTGCCACGTCCACCAGAAGCGCCGCGGCGTCGCGGTTCGCCTTGGCCGCCTTGACCGCGGCCTCTTGCGCTCTTACCTGCGCGTCCACCGCGCGGGCCTGTTCCGCGCGCTCGTCGTCGGCCGCGGCCCGCCGACTTGAGAGGAACTTGCGCTGCGCGTCGAGCCGCAGCGCCAAGTCCGGGTCGTTATCGTCAATATCGACAATCGGATCACCGGCCTTGACCCGCGAGCCCTCCACGACGTGCCACTTCTTCACCTGCCCGCCCACGAGCGCGGTCACCACCTGCTTGCGCTGGGTCGGGTCGTACGCCGACACCTGCCCGCGCCCGCGCACGGTCTGCTGCCACGGGACAACGGCGAGTGCCACCGGCGCGAGCACGAACAGCAGCAGCAAGAACCGGGCGAACCAGCGCGCGGTGCGGGCGGTGCGCGCCCCGGCGAGCGTGGCGAACGCTGGGGGCGCGGCGAACGGCGTGGCGGGGGTCATTCGGGCAGTCCTTTCGGGTCCGGCGGCTCGACGAGGTCGAGCACGCGGTTGGCCAGTTTCACCACGTCCGGGTTCGCGGACACCACGAGCAACGTCCACGGGGCGGCCGGGTCGAACAGGCGCGGGAGCAGCACTGGGCACTCGCGCAGGTCGAGCAGGTCGAGCGCGCCGTCGAGGATCAGCAGGCGCGGCGCACCGGCCAGCGCGCGCGCGATGGTGAGGCGCACGGCCTGCGTCGCGGACAGCGGCGCGCCGGACGGCACCAGCACCGTGTTCAAGCCGTCCCGGAGCGCGTGGACCGCGCCGAGCAGCCCGACCGCGTCGAGCGCGGCCCGCACGTCGGCCGGGGACAGGTCGCGACCGACGCGAACGTTGTCGAGCACGGTTCCGCAGAACACGTCCGGCCCCTCGACCAGCGCGACCGCGGCCCGCAGCGCGTCCAGCGACAGGTGGCGCGTGTCGACCCCACCCAGTTCGACGGTGCCGGACGCCGGCTCGCGCAGGCCGCACAGCACCTCGAAGAGTGTCGTCTTCCCGGACCCCGGTGCGCCGACCACGGCCACGCGCTCGCCGGTGGCCACGGCCCACTCGCCGGTGGCCGGCACCACACGGTGCGGTACCCGGTCCACCCCGCGGACGCGCACGCTCAGCCCGCCCGGTCCCGCCGGGACCGCCTCG
>VGZJ01000499.1 GCA_016872595.1 Planctomycetota bacterium | reverse complement strand
GGGCCAGTGGTAAGGCATCCTGCCGACCTCCACGTTTGAGCCGCCTCCAGCGAAAAGATGATCACGCAAGAGTTTACACACAGAATACGCTACCTTCTAGCCCTCTCGCGGATCGTTGAAAAGAAGACAGAAAAGAGCGTTCAGAAGACAAGCGGTGTCGCCGAACTCCTCTTCTCTTTGATTGCTGTCTTCTTTGTGGTTTTTGTGCCTTTTCGTGGCCAATCGTATTTCATTCCCCAACCCCAAGTACGGCACATGTCGCGCTACTTCCCCACGGCGACCGAGTGCGGGCACCACACCATTTTCGGCACCACGCCGATCCGCACCTTCGCCTGCGACCACATCCAGCTCTCGCTCGCGAGCATCCCCGCGGGCGGCGTGATCGAGTGGCACAGCCACAGCAACGAGCAGACCGGGATGATGATTTCCGGTCGCGCGACGTTCTATGTCGGCGACGAAGAACGGACGCTGGGACCGGGCGACTTCTACTTCATCCCCGGCGGCGTGCGCCACCGCGTCGTGGCCCTCGACGGCCCCGCGCAAGCGCTCGACGTGTTCTACCCCATTCGCGACGAGTACCGCTGAGCCGCTCGCGAAGCCGCAAGCGGCTCGCGCTCACTCCCGGCTGAAGGCCGGCTTGCGCGCCCCTTCTTCGGTCGGCTTCGTCTCGTCTTCGGTCGGCTCCGCGATCGGGGCCGGCGCGCCCTTCAAGCGCTCCACGAACTCGGCCATGCGGCTCAGGCCGGCGCGCAGGCGGCCGTCGTCGCCGGCGAAGCTCACGCGCACGTGGTTCGCGCCGCTCGGCCCGAAGGTGGTGCCCGGTCCGACCAGTACGCGCTGCTCCTTCAACAGCCGCTCCGCGAACGTGCGCCCGTCCAGCCCGGTGCCGGCGACCGAGGCCCACGCGAAGAACCCGCCGCCGGGCGCTTCGACCTCAAGCCCCATCGCGCGCAAGCGGTCGACGGTGTACTGCCGCTTGGCGCGGAACCGCTCCAGCGCGTCGGGCAGCAGCGGGTCGGCGAGCAGCCGCGCCGCGGCCTGCTGGCACACGGGCGCGACGTAGGGAGCGGCGAGGTTCGCGGTCAGCTTGCACGCGCGCACGAGGTGCTTGTTGCCGGCGAGCCAGCCGACGCGCACGCCCGGTTGCCCGAACTCCTGCGACACCGAGCCGGCGGTGAGCGCGAGCCGGTCCGCGCCCGGCATCGTCGCGAAGCAGCGCGGCCGTTCGCCGTACCGGAACGCGCCGAAGGACTCGTCGAGGTAGACGATGACGCCGTAGCCGCCGGCGATCCACGCGATGTGTTCGAGGTCTTCGTTCGCGAGGCACCCGCCGGCCGGGGTTCCGGGGTCGCTCAGTACCAGTACCTTCGCGCCGCGCATGGCGCGCTCGAAGTCGGCCGCGATGTACCGGCACCGGCCCTCCTCGGTCCACGTCGGCACCCACCGCACCTTCGCGCGGCGGGTCTTGGCCCCGAGTGCGAACAGCGGCGAGCACGGGTCGAACAGGACGACGCGGTCGCCGGGGTTCACAAAGGCGTCGAGCGCGGCCGTGAGCGCCCCGGTCGCGCCGTGCGTGACGAGCAGGTCGGACTCGTTGGTGAGGGCGCGCCCGCGGGCCGCGTAGTAGTCGGCAAGTGCGGTGCGCAGTTCGGGCAGCGCGACCGGCACGCGCCCGGGCGCGGCGGCGCTGTCGGTGCGCCCGACGCTGACCGCGCCGCGCGCCGGGGGCGCGTCCGGGGTGGGCTGGTTCAGGTCGAGTACGTCGTGCCCCGGCGCGTGCGGCACGATTGCGGGGTCGAGCAGGTCGTCGACCGGCGCGCGGAGCACGCGGTCGGAGTAGTATTTGAGGTACGCGGTGCCGCCGTCGGTGAGGGCGCGGGCGCGGCGCGAGAACCCCGCGAGGCGCGCGCGGATCAACAGCTTCGTGAGCCAAAAGGGAAGAGCCACGACGTAGCCTCCGTGCCGGTGGGTCGCCGATTGTGGCAGAAACGGCGGGGCCGTGTAAAGCCCGGCTGATGGGCCGCTCGCGGCTTCGCCCGAAAAAACTCGGAAGCCCTCACACCGATCGCGCCTCTAGTCTGACGTAGCCGCCCGCGAGAAGCCCCATGCCGCGCGACCCGTCCGCCGCGATCCTCGACCCGCTCCGCCGGCTCGTCACCCGGCACAGCGGCAGCGCGCTCAGCGACGCGCAGCTCGTCGAGAACTTCGTCGCGCGGCGCGATCAGGCATCGTTCGAGGTGCTGGTGTGGCGGCACGGGGCGATGGTACTCGCGCTGTGCCGGCGCGTGCTGCGCGACGCGCACGAGGCCGAAGACGCCTTCCAAGCGGCGTTCCTCGTGTTCGCGCGCAAGGCCGGCGCGATCGGGCGCGGCGCGGCGGTCGGGCCGTGGCTGTACAAGGTCGCGTACCGCGTCGCGCTCCGCATGCGCGCGACCGCGGCGAAGCGCGGCGCGCCCGCGGAGCCGGTCGAGGTGCCCGCGCCGCCCGGCCCCGATCCCGACTGGAACGACCTGCGCCCGGTGCTCGACGACGAGATCGCCCGGCTGCCCGAAAAGTTCCGCGCCCCGTTCGTGCTGTGTTACCTCGAAGGGCGCACCAACGAAGAGGCCGCGGAGGTACTCGGGTGCCCGAAGGGGACCGTGCTGTCACGGCTCGCGCGCGGGCGCGAGCGCCTGCGCGCCCGGCTCGCGCGGCGCGGGGTCGCCCTCGGCGCGGCC
>VGZJ01000498.1 GCA_016872595.1 Planctomycetota bacterium | reverse complement strand
TTCCTCGGTCATTTCGGCAGGAAAGAGGCAGAAACGCTGGGAATCCCAGGGTTCCGGCGCACATGCCATGCCGAAAGTCGAAGGTCATCTGGGAAATAGGGGCCGGTACAGGAACCGCCCCCGCGCAACCGCAAGACGGCGCTGCTCGCGGTCGGGCTGGCCGCGGGCGTCCTCGTCGCCGGCATCGTCATCGGCTGGCTCGCCTTCGGCCGCTAGCACGAACGCGATTCACCGCGGAGACCGCAGAGAACGCAGAGGAAGACACAAAGGCAGAGCGAAGAGAGAATGCAGTGTCTTGAACACTCTTTTCTCTTTCTCGGCTTCGTGTCTTCCTCTGTGTTCTCTGTGACTCTGTGGTTAATATTCTTCTTGCCTTCTTTCTTCGGGAGCACGGCGTGGACCTGTTCGACGACTTGCGCACCGAGAACCGGGCGAAGGCGCGGCCGCTGGGGGCGCGGATGCGGCCCCGCACGCTCGACGAGTACGTCGGGCAGCGGCACTTCCTCGGCCCCGGCAAGCTGCTCCGCCGGATGCTCCTCGCCGACCGCCTCAATTCGCTCGTCTTCTACGGCCCACCGGGGTGCGGCAAGACCGCGCTCGCGCACGTCATCGCCAACCACACGAAGAGCCGCTCAAGCCGCTGAACGCGGTCGCCGCCGGCATCAAGGACGTGCGCGACGTGCTGACCGAGGCCCGCGGGCACCTCGAAGAACTGGGCGAGCGCACGATTCTGTTCATCGATGAGATCCACCGCTTCAACCGCGCGCAGCAAGACGTGCTGCTGCCGGACGTGGAAGACGGCGTCGTGATCCTGATCGGGGCGACGACGCAGAACCCGTTCTTCGCGATCAACACGCCGCTGCTGTCGCGGAGCCAAATCTTCCGCTTCGAGCCGCTGGGCCGCGACGACGTGCGCGACCTGATTCAGCGCGCCCTCGCAGATAAGGAACGCGGCCTCGGCAACCAGAACGTGACCATCACCGACGACGCGCTGGCGTTCTTGGTGGAAGCCTGCGACGGCGACGCGCGCCGTGCGCTCACGGCGCTGGAGATCGGGGTTCGCTCCATGCTTGTCCCAGAGGGCAGGGGACAGGGGGCAGGGGACAGGGGACAGGGGACAGAGGACAATACCAGTTCCAGCCCGTCTTCTCTGCCCCCTGTCCCCTGTCCCCTGTCCTCTGGCTTTGTGTTCGACCTCGCACTCGCGCAAGACTCGATCCAACAGAAGGTGATCGAGTTCGACCCCACGGGCGACTCGCACTACGACACGGCGAGTGCGTTCATCAAGAGCCTGCGTGGGAGCGACCCGGACGCGGCGTTGTACTGGATGGCCCGGATGCTCGAAGGGGGCGAAGACCCGCGGTTTGTCGCGCGGCGGCTGGTCATCTTCGCGTCGGAAGACGTGGGCAACGCCGACCCGTTCGGCCTCGTGCTGGCGAACGCCACATGGGACGCGGTGGAGAAGGTCGGGCTGCCGGAGTGCCGCATCAACCTCGCGCACTGCGTCTGTTACCTCGCCACGGCTCAGAAGTCGAACGCGGCGTACATGGGCGGCGAAGCGGCGGCGAAGGACGTGAAGGAGGGCCGCACGCTGCCGGTGCCGCTGCACCTGCGCGACAAGGGCTATCGCGGGGCGAAGGAGACGTTCGGCCACGGCGTCGGGTACAAGTACGCCCACGACTTCGCCGGCGGCTGGGTCGATCAAGAGTACATCCCGGCCGACGTGGAGTACTATCAGCCCACCGACCGCGGCCACGAGGCCAAGATCAAAGTGCGCCTCGACGAGTTGCGGAAGAGGAAGCAAAAGCCGGCGGAGGGGGAAGGATGACCGAACAGGAATGGCGCGAAAGCTCCTCGTGGCGCGGGGTCTATGAATGCTACCGTGGTGCGGATGAGCGCGCGCCACAGCGCGACGAGTGGACGGTTCGGGCGCGCCGGCTCCGGCTGTGGGCGTGCGCGTGCCTGCGATGGAAGTTGGATCGCGAAGAAGCCGAACTACTCCCCGCGATTGAGACCGTCGAGCAGGTTGCCGACGGGTTTGTACCGCGCGACGAACTCAGCTCCATCGAAGAATGGGCTCTGCTCATCTCCGGCGAGGATGTGCTAGAAGCAAGACGAATCGCTTGGCAGAAAGGCGACCTTCTTCACTTCGCTTGCCGCGTCGACGGCACGCTTGATCGAGCAGTCGGGGGTGGAGGAGACACTCTCGTGTGGGATCGCAACTTACCGGCGGCAGCATTCCTCCGTGACATCTTCGGCAACCCGTTTCGCCCGGTCGCCTTCTCCTCGGAGTGGCGCACCGATACTGCACTCACCCTCGCGCGGACGATGTACGAGTCGCGCGAGTTCTCTGCGATGCCGATATTGGCGGACGCGCTGCAAGACGCCGGGTGCGACAGCGACGACATCCTCAACCACTGCCGCGACACCGCGCAGGTTCACGTTCGCGGGTGTTGGGTCGTCGATCTGGTGTTGGGGAAAGTGTAGGTCGGCGAACGTCGTAGGCACACGGAGTGTGCAGTGGCTGGACGCAAGGTTCAGCCACTGCACACTCCGTGTGCCTACGACGTTTGGCGCGTCACTTCGCGAGGGGCGATTTCTCGCCGGGCTTCACGAACGTGATCTTGATCGCCGGGCGCTTCGCGGTGGCCGGCTTGACCGCCGCGGCGGGCGTCGGGGCCACGCCGGACAGCGCCGGCTCCGCCGCCCGCGGCGCGGCACCGGG
>VGZJ01000497.1 GCA_016872595.1 Planctomycetota bacterium | reverse complement strand
GGGACCTCATCCGGGTGCGAAAATCGTTGCGGACCACCCTTCGCGGGGGTACTTTGTGGCCGCACGGCCGATTTGCGTTTCCAGAGGCGTTCATCTGGGAAAGATCGGTAATCTCACCCGGCGACCGGCACGGACACAGAGGACCATTGACCCCATTCGTGAGTCGCCCCACCCTTTCCGAGCACCCACACATGTTGACCACACGCCCGCTCCTTATCGCGTTGTGTCTGTTCGCTTCCTCGGTGGCAGCTCAGGCAGCGGAACTTGTGGGCGTGACGGTCACACCGCACGTGATTGCCGAGTCGATGCAGTACCGACGACCTCGCGACCCCGACCTCGGGGCCAAAATGCAACTGTTCGTCAAGGGCCCGGCGGTGCCCGGTACGTTCGAAGGGAAAACGCCAGCAGAACTACTGAAGGCCGGGGAGTGGGCCTGGCACGACCTGGCCACGGCCCAGAAGCCGCCGGACGGGGGGCTGGCGGTGTGGACCTTCAACGGCAAGACAAAACAATGGGGCGTCGGCAAGAAGTTCGGACTCGACTCCGAGGGACTGGGCAAACTGACGGTTCCGATCGAGGCACCGACGCGCTGGATCTCGACGATCAACTTCTTGGCGTCGAAGGATAAGGTGGAACCCGACACCGTCGTGATTCACCTAGCCAATGACTCCGACAAACCACTCCGCGTCACTTCCCTGCGGTGGTGGCTCCCGAACGAGCGCAAGGACTGGCAAGTCCTGTGGCCGCAACCGGCGAAAGCGGTGGAAGCCGTTATCCCTCCCAAGGATCGTGGCTTTGTGAAAATCCGGGCCGACAAGCCGTTCCCCCTGACCTATGCCGCGGTCGAAGTGACGACCGATCAGGGGTCGCTGTGGGAACACCTCCGCGTCAAACGAGAGGCCTTCGACATCGGCGGGGGCTGGGTCGCGGACAACTTGAAGCACGAACCGTACCTGAAGTTGCTCTCCCGGTTGCACATCAACATGGGGCAAATCCAAGGCGTCCCCGGGTACACCGACCAGCCGGAGCGGTACGACCGTTACCCGATCAAGCTGTGCAACCGGCTCTGGCCGCTCGAAGACTGGGACACCGACGCTTGGCTGCCGAAGATCCACGCCGTCGAGTTCTTGGGTGAACCCCAGTACGGCGGGGGGCGGCCGGTGCCGCCGCAGGAGGTGTTCGACAAGCTGCTCCCGTACCGCACCAGCCGTCTGCCCACCAGCGTCACCCACTCAGAGGAGCGGGTGTGGCGGTTCTACGCCGGGCTGTCCGACTACCCGCATTACGATGCGTATCGCGTCGTCGCGCCGGCCGCCGATGCCTGGCGACAGTACGACCGCTGGGATGGCAAACGGATTTCTTGGGGGGCACCGCTGGAGACGATCGGAGACATGTGTCGTTCACTCCGAGAACTCAACCGGCCGATGCCGTGCGCCTACTGGTCGCAGGGGCCGCACGACGGCTGGGGCGGGGGCTTTGGGCTCGGCGGCCGTACCCGGCGAAGCCCGACCCCCGACGAGCTTCGGTCTCAGGCCGTCCACGCCCTTTCAACCCGGATTACCTCACTCTACTGGTTCAACCTGAGCCTGAAGTCGCTTCTGAAATTCCCCGACACATGGGAACCGATCACCCGCGTGGGCCGGGAAATCCGCATGCTGGAGCCGTTCTTCTTGGAAGGAGACGCGTACCGATTCGAGCGAGTGAAGAAGGACGACAAGCCCGACTGGAACCTAGCGTCCGTCGCGGCCCCGGAGGCGGTCGTGCTGTTCGCCAACGACTTGGCATATACCCCCGACGCCAAGCAGAGCACTTTCGTCTTCGGAGACCCACGGCCCGTGACATTCCGGTTCGTGATCCCGCCCTGGCTTCGAAAAGCAGAGGACGTCTTCCGGGTGGACGCGGACGGCGTACACGAGGTGAAGTGGAAGGCGGACGGCGACGCGGTGGTGATCGAGGACCGGCGGAGCCGAGACGCGATCTACATCGCCACCCGGTCGAAAGAGGTTCGCACCAGCGTTGAACAACGGCGTCAGGCTGCCCTCACACGCGAGAAGGCAAACGCGATCGAGCTACAGGACCTAGAAAAGCTGAAGAAGTGAAACCGGCTGAAAATCGGCACTATATGTGAGAGGTGTCGTAATGTCGTGGAGTGTCGCGTTGGCGGTTCTGGCTGGTGCCTTGCTTCACTCGTGCTGAAAACGTTCTGGTGACGGACCTGAAAACGCGCGGCCCACAGGACGACACGCTCGTCTTGTGGGCGGGCGAGTTTGGCCGGCCCCGACCGCAGAGGGCGGCAACGGGCGCGAGCACCACCCGTTCGGCTTCTCGATGTGGCTGGCCGGTGGCGGCATCAAGGGCGGCATGACCCACGGGGCCACGGATGAGTTCGGATAGCACGCGGTGGAGAAGAAGGTCTGGAAGCTCAGCGAACTGGGATTCCCGGTGATTCTGGTGTATCTCGGTTTCCTGAATGCGGTCGAAATGCAGAAGGGTAAACAGAAGGCGTTCGAATCGCATAAGGAATGGGATCTGCTGGTTCGCGAGCACAGTCGCATTCTGTTTCCCCAGCAAGTCTGGAATCCCGAACGCCTCCTCGGGCGGGGCCTCGTGCCATTAATTCGCACGGTGCAGATTCCCTTCGACCGATCGATTGAGGAGTTTGTCGTCACATGAGAACCACCGACTTAAGACGCTTGATGCGTCTTTGTAGCTTATGATAAGCCTACTAACCGCCGC
>VGZJ01000496.1 GCA_016872595.1 Planctomycetota bacterium | reverse complement strand
AAGTGACGGAACAAAAGGTCGATTTCCGAGAGGAACCCGGTTGGTAACTGGACCGGAGATCGCAGCGGTGGCACGCGAGAATAATCCGACCTCAGCCTTCGTCTTCCTCGAAGAAGTCGTTCGATACTTCCTTCAGTTCGTATCGTTTCGTGACGGTAACGCCGACGTTGTACTCGATCATCAGTCCGGCGAGCCGGCTTCCGTCGATCAGCACGACTTTCTTCCCTTCGATCCGCTCCACGTAATCAACGGCCTCGCGGGAGAAAGTCGACGTGGTGATGACCACGCCCTTCCGAGCGCGAACGAAGTCCATGCTGCCGACGAATGCCTGAGTTTGTCTTTGCCGGGCATCTTGATCTGGACGGTCTCCTTGCCCGTTTGCGAGTCGTACACGTGCAGCGATTCGTCAACTCCCGGCACAACGATACGGGAGCCGTCCGAGCGGGCATAATCCAGTACCCCGCTGTGGCCGCCAGCCCGCGGGGTTAGACGCGGGGGAGTGCTCACGCGCGAAGCGTCCCGCCGGGCGTCACTTTCCGCCGACGTCCAGGCACACCACCGCCACGCAGACGACCGAGCTCGCCCCGTCGCTCAAGGGGATCGGCGGGCAGAAGGCCGAGTTCCTGGTCGAGTCGGTGCTGCTACCGTCGAAGGTGATCAAGACGGGGTTCGAGGCGGAGACGGTCCGCACGGCCGACGACCGGGTGCTGACCGGGCTGGTTCGGGAGGACGGCGACGCGCTGCGGGTGCTGTCCGCCGACGCGACCGTGCGGGTGCCGAAGGGCGACGTCGCGGCCCGCACCGTGACCAAGATCTCGGTGATGCCCGAGGGACTCGCCGACGCCCTGAGCCGCCGCGAGTTCGAGGACCTCGTGGCCTACCTGTCCACCCTCCGGTGACCGGCCGGAACGACCGAAGCCCCGCCGACTGGGACGGGCCTCTGCCGTAGGCGCCCGCCGATCGCCGGATCGCGACGGGGGGAGGCGGGCTCAGGTCCGGAGCGCCTCGCGGAGTTGCTTGACGTACCGCGGGATCGCGTCGAACGGGTCCTCCTTCTCCTCGTACTCGAACACCAGCGGCCCGGCGAACTTCGCGTCCCGGAGGATCTTGACCAGCTTCCCGAAATCGGCCGGCACGTCCTTGCCGTTGACCCGGGTCATCACCTTCGCCTGCGCGACCAGGGCGTACGGGGCGATGCGGGCGAGGTCCGCGTACGGGTCGGGCGTCGGGGCCAGGTTCGCCGAGTCCCAGATCACCCCGAACCAGCGCGAGTCGACCGCCTTCACGATCTTTTCGAGCAGGTCGATGTTCTTGACCAGGTCGTGGTTCTCCATCCCGAGCATCACGCCGCGCTTCTCCGCGTACGGCAGCGCCTCGCCCAGGTTCGCCAGCACGTTCTTGACCGCGTCGTCCACCGCCACGCCCTTCGCCGGGTTGCCGGCGAACACCCGGACGACCGCCGCCCCGATCTCGGCGAAGTGGTCGACCCAGGTCCGGCAGTACTCCAGTTGCCGCTTCGCCTCGTCGGAGCCCGGTGGGTGGGTGAAGTTGTTCGCCATCGCCCCGCCGCTGACGTGCAGCCCGAGCAGGTGCGCCCGCCGCTTGATCTCGGCCAGCTGCTCGCGCTTCACCGGCGCCTCGAAGAAGTACGACGTCAACTCGGCCGCCTCCAGCCCGAGCTTCGCGCAGTAGTCGAGGAAGTCGGGCACGGTCAACTTGCCGGCCGTCTCCTTCCCCTGCCACCACTTCATATGCGGCTTGAGCGAGTACGCCGTGAGGCCCAGGCCGGTGATCCGCGGGTTGACCCGCTCCAGCGGCGGGATCGCACGAGCCGGGCCGGCGGCCAGCGGGGCGGCCGCGGCGGCCAGGAACGCGCGGCGGGAGATCGGTCGCATCTGTCACTCCTTCCCCGCGGGGCGCGGGGTCAGCGTCCGGAGGTAGCCGTACAGGTCGGCGAGGTCCCGCGGGCGGAGGCCCTTCAGCAGCCCGTCGGGCATCAGCGACCGGGCGACCGTGCGCCGGAACGCGATCTCCTCGGTCGGGACGCGGACGGACGTGTCGGCCCCGGTCAGGAGGATGAGGCCGTCGGCCGCCTGGAACGCGACGATCCCGACGTGGGTCTCGCCCTTCGTGGTACGAACCAGGGTGGTCTGGTAGGCCGGGGCGACGTCCAGGCTCGGGGCGACGATCGCGGCGAACAGGTCGTCGCGCGAGAACCGGCTGGCGACGCCGGTCAGGTCCGGGGCGAGGCGGGATGCGCCGGCGTGGCAGGCCAGGCACCCGCGGGAGCGGTACAACTGCTCCCCGCGGCGGGCGTCGCCCTTCGCCCACTCGACGGTCGCCAGCACCTTTCGCCACTCGACCAGATCGGCCCCCGCCTCATCCCCGCTGGCCGCGGCCGCCAGGTCGGGGTGCTTCTTCACGAACCACTCGAACACCGGCCGGTAGAGCCCCGGCAGGTCCTCCGAGTCGGCCTTCCCTTCCGCAATCCCGAACGTCTGACCGGTCTGGCGCTCGATCAGGGCGACGACGCGGGCGCGGGCCTTCGCCTCGCCCGCGTCGCGTGCGAGCTGGCGCAGCAGGCGGAGGAGCGGCACGAGGTTCTTCGGCGCCGGGTCGGGCGGCAGCCGCTCCAGAGCCCCGAGCGCGGCCTGCACCGCCTGCGGGGAGAGCGACCCGAGCCCGGCGACGAACTTCTCGCGGTCTATGGTGGACCCCGAAAACTGGACCACCGGATAGGTTGCTATCA
>VGZJ01000495.1 GCA_016872595.1 Planctomycetota bacterium | reverse complement strand
CAATGCGCACCGCCCCCCTAACCCCCATCCGGCTTTTCGCGTTATCGTGGCTTCATCCGGTCCAGAAGTGAGGCACGGCCGGACGCCGACACGCGTGCTGCGCAACCCGCTCGAAGAACTGCTGATGCGGCCAACTGCCGCTGAGCCGTACCACGATTCGGCGGCAACTGACCACCACCGATGCTGCGACCTTGATCAAGAGCAATCGCCACGTCGCCGGCTGGCCCTCGCCTAGCGGGTCGTGGCGACGACGGGCGTTCTGGTAGCGCTTACGGGCAGGCTCCGGGAGTGCGGCCACGGGCACGTCGCCGACGGGTCGGCGATCTCCCGACGCAGTCGCACCAGCAGGTTCAGTGCCGCCGCGTGCAGGTAGAGTCGGAAGTAGTTGGCCATGAAGCGGTGGTCGCTGAGCCGGTCCATCGCGACCCCGCACTTGAACTCCTTATTGCGGTTCTCGCTCTCCCCGCGAATCGCATATTCGTCGTAGGTCGCTTCCGGGTACGCCGGCGCACCGGGTCGGTTCGTGGTCACGAAGCGGCGGTTCGTTCCTTGCGCGTTCACCTCGGCCTTCACCACGACCCAGCGCGGAAGGGGCCACGTTCCGGCTTGATACCAGAACCCCGCGAACAGCCGCTGCGAGACGTGCGTCTCGTCCCAGAGTCGAACGGCTTCGGCCAGCAGTGCGTCGCTTTCCCGACTCAGCACCGCATTCGTCGAGAGGCCGTAGGTGTAGATCACGTCCAGCCGCTCGCTCACCGCGTACATGGTCGGGTTGCCGAAGCCGCCGTCGCCCCGCACGCGAATCCGCACGTTGGGCCAGACCGCACGAATCCGGTTCACCAGGTCTTCCAGGTCGTCGTCGGCACCGAGTGAAGCCGGTGCCGTACCGTGGCGCAAGCGGATCGTCACAATCGCGTCGTTCTCGGCGCAGGTGATGACGAGGGGCAAGTACTGGTACTGTTCGTAGAAGGCGTGGAACAGCGTGAGTTGCTGCGACCCGTGGGTCGGGTCGTCCACCGCGTCGAGGTCGAAGGTCAACGTGACCGGCGGGTGTGCGAAGGAGGCGATGAACTGGTCGATGAGCACGTCGCGGAGGCGGAACAGGGAGGGGATGTCGATCTGGTTCTCGAAGCGGGACAGCGTCGGCTGACTGGCGAGGTCCGCGTCGGTCGGCGAGCGGTTGGCGATGAGCTTGAAGACGGGGTCGGTGCGGAGGGTGTCGTAGTCGTTCTGGTCCGCGTACCCGGCGAGGATGCCGAACACGCGCATGCGGACCATCTCCGGAAACGTGTGGTCGATCCGGTCAGGATCGCGTGGGTCGTGGAGTGCAGCAGCGAACTGCGCGGTCAGGCCGATGCGGTCGTCGAATTGCCGCAGGGGCAGCAGCCCGGCGTCGGAGGTGAGTGGGGCGTCGGACACCTCCACTTGAATCGGCAGCGGTTCGTAGAAGTCGAAGTCGAAGAGGGACGCGGATTGTGGGCGCACGTTCGGTCTCCGGTGTTTGTTGCCCGTGACCCGGGCTGCAGCCGTTTCGACGAACGCCGACATCGGTTCTGTCATCTTCGGTTCGAGTTCGTTGCCCGCCGTCGGGCCGGTGGGTATCATCGTGGCCACGTCACCAGCTGAGGACGCCCATGCCCGCTCACGATTCCAACGACGAACAGACCCTCGACACGCCCCACCTGGCCGCCGGAGCGGGGCAAGACGATCAGACGCGCGTTCGGCCCTCCGAACCGGCGGCTCGCACGTCGCCGGACGGTTCCCCGCTTATCGCGGGGTACGAGTTGGCCGGTGAGATCGCGCGCGGCGGCATGGGCGTCGTGTACCGCGCCCGCGACGCGTCCCTCGACCGTGAGGTGGCCGTCAAGGTCATGCTGCCGGGGATGAGCGGGGCCGAGTTCGTTCGCGAGTCGCGGATCACGGCGCGGCTCCCGCACCCCGGCATCCCGCCGGTTCACGCGCTGGGCGAGCTGCCGGACGGTCGCCCGTTCCTCGCCATGAAGCTGATCAAGGGGGAGACGCTGGACAAGCTGCTCCGCACCCGCACCGACCCGTCGGCCGAGCGCGGGCGGTTCCTGGCGGCGTTCGAGCAGATGTGCCAGGCGGTCGGGTACGCGCACGCGCAGGGCATCGTCCACCGCGACCTGAAGCCGGCGAACGTCATGGTGGGTGCGTTCGGCGAGGTGCAGGTGATGGACTGGGGGCTGGCGAAAGCGGTCGGCTCGGCCGACGCCGACGCGACCGCTCCCGACGGCGGCGGGGCGTTCTCCGAGGACGTGGCGGCGACGGTCGCCGGGCAGATCAAGGGGACGCCGGCGTACATGGCCCCGGAGCAGGCGCGGGGCGAGGCGGTGGACGCGCGGGCCGACGTGTTCGCACTCGGCGGCATCCTGGCGGCGATCCTGACGGGCCGGCCGCCGTTCGCGGGCACCAGTGTCTACGACACGATCATCCGGGCGGCGAAGGCCGAAATGGACGACGTGTACGACCGCCTGGACGCGAGCGGTGCCGACGAGGAACTCATCGACCTCGCGAAGCACTGTCTGGCGTCGCGGGCGGAGGATCGGCCGGCGAACGGGACGGCGGTGACGGCGGCGGTGGCGTCGTACCGGGCGGGCGTCGAGGCCCGGTTGCGTCGGGCGGAGCAGGACGCGGTGGCCGCCGAGGCGAAGGCCGCGGAGGAGCAGAACACCCGGCGGGAGGCCGAGGCCCGGGCCGACGCCGAGCGCGCGAAGGGCGACGAGCAGCGCAAGCGGCGGC
>VGZJ01000494.1 GCA_016872595.1 Planctomycetota bacterium | reverse complement strand
TGCTCCCCAGCCACGGCCCGGTTTTTCGGAACGACCCGACGATTCTCCAAAATGCCATCGACCGGCTGACGAAGTACCAGCACATGGCCGACTTCGGCACCTGCACGGTTTCGTGGCCGCTCGAGGACGAGTGGAAGCGCGACATCCTCGCGGGGAAGATGCCGGAGTTGTGAGGAGAACACCCCGATGCTCCGCCGCGCGCTCAAGTTGTGCTTCTACGTCGGCGCACTCGGGTGCGGGGCGGTGGTCGCGGTGGCGGTCGCGCTGCCGCGGGTCGAAGGCTCCGGCGTGCCCGCGACCGAGGAGCGCGACATCGCCCCCGTCACGCACATCAGCTTTTCCGGAGCCGGCACGCTCACGGTCGTTCAGAGCGACTACGCCTCCGTGAAGGTCACGGCCGACGACAACATCCTCCCTTACCTTAAGACCGAGACGAAGGACGGGAAACTCGTCCTGCGCGGCCCGTCGTCGCTCTCCCTTCGCGCGAAGACGAAGATCGAATACCTCGTCTCGGTTCCCAAGCTCGAAGCGCTCACGCTCTCCGGGGCCGGCACCGCGGCCGTCGAGAGGTTCCACGGCGAGGAACTGACCGTGAAGTTGTCCGGGGCCGGGACGCTCGCTCTACGCGAAGTCACCTTTCAAGCGATCAACGCGGACCTGAGCGGCGCGGGCAAACTCACCGCGACCGGCGGCGCGGTGCGCACGAAGCTGAAACTATCCGGCGCGGGGCAGATCGACGCCGCGGCGCTCCGCACGTCGTTCACCGACGTGACGGTGTCCGGCGCGGGGACCGCGACCGTGTGGGCCGCAATCGACCTCAAGGCCCGCGTCTCCGGGGCCGGCGGCGTGAGATACAAGGGCAGTCCCGGCATCGAACAAAAGGTGAGCGGGGCCGGCCGCGTGCGCCCGGTCGAATGACAGGCGCGCTGACAGGTTGGTGAGCGGGGGGCGTAAGCCCCCTGTTCTCGTTTTCGTAAGCTATCAACTGGCGCGACTGCGCCGCTCATTAACCAGTGTGGTAGCTCCAATGAAGATGGGTCTGGTCGGGTACGCGGGGACGGGCAAGAGCACGGTGTTCGAGTGGCTGACCGGGGAGAAGCCGGACCCGTCCAAGGTGCAGCAGGGGCAGACCGCGATGGCCGACGTGCCGGACGACCGGCTCGCCAAGATCGCGTCGATCATCAAACCCAAGAAGACCACCTACACGAAGGTCGCTGTACTCGACACGCCGGGCCTGATGGTCGGCGAGCAGAAGGACAACGCCCGGCGGCTCGGCGTGATCCGCGAGGCCAACGGCATGGTCATCGTCCTCGACGGGTTCTCGCGCACCGACTTCGCCGTGCAGCTCGCCAAGTTCCGTGAGGAACTGCTGTTCGCCGACCTCGAAGTCGTGTCGAACCGCATCCCGAAGGTCGAGGCCGGGTTGAAGAAGGCCAAGCCCGCGAAGGAGCGCGAGGCCGACGAAGCGGAACTGGCCCTGCTGAAGCGCGTGGTCGCGGCGTTCGAATCCGGCAAGCCGGCGTCGGCACTCGGCCTGACGGCGGACGAAGAGAAGGCGCTGCGCAGCTTCCAGTTGCTGACGCTGAAGCCGGAAATCGCGTTCGTGAACCGCGGCGACAGCGGCTTCAACGACCCGCTCCCCGCGGACCTGCTCGCCCTAGAGCCGCACGCGGTGCAAGCCCCGGTGAAGCTCGAAGCCGAACTGCTCGCACTGCCGGACGAAGACCGCACCACTTTCATGGCCGACATGGGCGTGACCGAGTTCCGCCGCGCCGCGACGATCCGCGCTATGTTCTACGGCGTGGGCCGCGAAGTGTTCTTCACGGTGGGCGAGGACGAGTGCCGCACGTGGTCGATCCCGAAGGGCTGCGAGGCCGTGGAAGCCGCGGGCTGCATCCACAAAGACCTGAGCGAGCGGTTCGTACGCGCGAACGTGATCGGCTTCAACGACTTCGTGGCCTGCGGGTACTCCGAGAAAGAAGCAAAGACGAAGGGCCTGAACCGCACGGAAGGCAAGACCTACATCGTGAAGGACGCCGACATCCTGCACATTCTGGCGAGCAGTTAGCGCGCCGCGGCCCGCGCGGGCTTGACCCGCGGCGCAGTTCCCGGAAGATCGTGGGTGGTCCCCCGCCCGCGCCCCGGAGCCTGCGGTGTCGCACCACACGCAACTGGAACCCGCGCTGCGGGCCGTCGAACCGGCCCTGCGCCTCGTCCACGAGCGCCACCTGCGCCAAGTCCTCAACTTCCTCATCGACCGCGGGCGCGCGCTCCCCACCAACCCCGACCTCCCGTTCTGGTTCACCCGCGCCGACCTCGCCGCGGCCGACGTCCTCCCGCGCGAGACCATGCGCGGCACCGAGCCGCGATTGCTGCTCGTCACCGACCCCGACGACCGGATGATCCTCGGCCGCCCGGAAGCGGAACAACTGCGCGTGTACTGGCGCGTGCTGTACCGCGCCGCGGTGATGGGCGCGATCGACGCGAAGCTGGCGTCCGGGGCGCTGACCGCGGAGCAGTGCCGGGCGCGGCTCGCCCACTTCGGCCCGGCCGCGGCGCGCGAGGTCCAGTTCGTCCTCGAGAGCGAGCACCTGCTCGCGCCCGACGCGCCCGACGCCGACGTGTACCGCACCTTCGCCGCGGTGTACCTCGACCTCGCGCACTTCACGGCACACGGGGCCGAAGAGTTCTTCCCCGCCCTGCCCCACGGCCCCGCGGTGCGCGACCTGCTGGCGCAGGACGTGGACCCCGCGGCGCTCCTGA
>VGZJ01000493.1 GCA_016872595.1 Planctomycetota bacterium | reverse complement strand
CCACTGCGCGAGGCGCTCATGAACCACCCGTGGCGGCTCAAGAAAGCCGTCACCTACCTGTTCGATTGGATCGCCACCATGCTCCGCAAGCTCCTGCACCCGCACCCCAAACTCACAACCAACACTGGGTGAACTCTAGTTTGGTTTCGGGGAAGCAACCCGGTCGCGAAGTTCACACGCTCCGCTGCCATTCAGCGAGCGCGAAAGACGTGGGACCTGTACGACCGGCGCGATTCTGGATCCGTTTCAACTCAGGTTCGCCCGCGCCGGGTATCGCCGTTTTCACCAGAACCCCTCCCCGTGCGACCGGCGGACGCAACCGCGATTGTAACTGCCGTAGGCACGAGCCGCGCGCGGGACGTATCATCGGGGTGTCGCCCGTGGAGGGTTCCCGATGCGCGCCGCACTTCCCGCCCTCGCCGTCGCGGGGCTGTTCGCCGTTCTCGCCCCGGCGGTGCAACCCGACCCGAAGCTCGATCCGAAGCCCGCGAACGACGCGGCACTCACCAAACAGGTGATCGAGACCGATCTCAAGTTGGTCGCGGTCGCGCCGAAGGAGCGCGTGATCGAGGCCGGGACGCAGGCTTACATCGGCCTGAAACTGGTGAACACCTCGAAGACGCGCGCGCACAAGGTCGTGAAGCCCGGCGACGGCTCCGAGTGCGGCTGGCGCGACCCGTGGGTTCACGTCACCGCCGAGCAGCGCGGCGTGGACGGCGCGTGGACCGCGCTGAAGCCGCGCGCGTACGGCCGGTGCGGGCTGTTCGACTTCAACTGGCCGAAGGACACCATCGAGTTGAAGCCCGGCGCGGAACTGGAACTGAAGGACTGGTATCACCCGGCGGGCTTCGACTTCCAGTACCCCGGCACGGTGCGCCTCGTCGGGCACTACGAGCACCGCGCGGTCGGCGGCAAGAACGGCCAGCCGCGCCCCGACGCCGAGCGCGGCGCGATGGCCGGCGTGCCCCTGTTCGCGCTCCGCACCGAGCCGGTCGAGTTCGAGGTCGTGCGCCCGCTCGACGTGCGCGTGAAGGTGAAGAAGGTGCTCAAGGTCGGCGTCGAGACGAAGGCGAGCGACGTGCTCGAAATCACCGTGACGAACACCTCGAAGGTGCGGCGCGTCGTCGGCAACGTCGCGACCAACGGCTACGGCGTGGACATCGCCCTCTACTCGGACCTCGCGGGCCAACTCGCGTTCAAGGACGTGCCGGTGTACAGCACGGAGAAGACGCTGGAGCCGGGCGAATCAGTCGTGGTGTTCGGCGGCGGCACGTTCGCGAGCGCGGCCGACGGCCCGTGGAAAGGGCTGAAAGCGGGCTCCGCGCGCGTGCGGGTCGGGTACAGTATCCCCACCAACAGTTCCGCCACGCACGTCGTGTACGAGCCGGACGCGGAGCTGAAGGTCGAGGAGTAAGGCCCGCGAGGAGCACTTGTGACGCACGACCTGTTCGGCCGGATGACGTTCAAGGAGTGCGACGAGTCGTGGGCCGCGGTCGCGCGGCTCCCGCTGTTCGCCGCGCGCGGCGCGCGCCCGGACGCGCCGCCGAAAACCGCAGAAGACGCGATGAGCACCGCCGCCGAACTGAGCGCGGCGATGGAGCAGATGCGCGCGGTCATGCGCGAGCGGTTCGGGGAGCGCGCCGCCGCCGCGTTCGACGCGGCCGATGCCGCCGCGGACGCCGCCGAACAGACCCCGGAGCCGCCGGACCCGCGCGACGAGGAGCGCGAGCGCCGCCGCGCCGAGAAGCGGGCCAAGCGCGCCGCGGCGCTGGCACAGGGCAAGTTCCCAGTGCGCGTCGCCGGGCCGAATGGTGCCGCGCCCACCGCGGCGCAAGAGGCCGCGTTCCGCCACCTGCTCGACAACGAAGCCGCCGTGCTCGACGCGGTCCTCGGCGCGGTGTGGACCTCGTACACCGAGCGCGCGTGGCCGCACGTCTTCGGGATGCCCCCGGCCGAAACGCCCGCCGGCTTAGACGGTCACTTCGCGATCGCGCGCCTCGACATCGCGCGCGAGGCCCGCGGCGGGTTCGCCTACCTCCTGTTCCTAATCGACGCCGATTGGGGCGACGATAACGGCCCCGTCATCGCCTACGCGCCCGACACCGGCGAGGCGACGTGGACGACGTGGGAGGGGTTGTACGAGCTGCTCGAATCGGACGAGCCGACCGACGCCGGCACCGAGTTCGTGCCGACGCCACACGATCACCTGTTGGACGCGGTGCTGACCGGCGACGACGCGAAGGCCCGTGAACTGATAGCGGCCGGCGCGGACCTGAACACGCTGCACCCTGACGAGTGCCCGCCGCTGTGGGTCGCGGTCGATCAGATGGAACCGGACGAGGTGCGCCGGCTGCTCGAATACGGGGCCGATCCCGCGCTCGCCAACCCCGATGAGCGCAGCACGCCGCTGAAACACGCCCGGAAGCTGTACCGCGACCTCGGCTTCGGCCCGGCGCAAAACCGCCCCGCCCCACTCGACGGCGTGCTCTCGATGATGCGCGCGGCCGCCGGCCCGCAACTCGACGACATCCGCACGCGCCTCGAAGCGATCATCGCGGCACTGGAAGCGGCTAAGAAGGCGTGAGGCGCGCGCGGTTGGGCGCGCACGCGCGGTTGCGGATACGTGGAGCGCGCTGGGGTTGGCGCTCGCAAGGCCTCGCTGACCCCGAGCTATCGAGTGCAACGCCTTCGGCGTAAGGAGAAGAGGCCTGCCGTTACCGCGAAGCGGTTACATTAGACTCGTTGCGCAATAGGTGTTGGTTCAGTCGCACTTCGGCCAGACGATCCTGTGTGGTCGTTACCCGTACATCCGGTTGTGGAGTCCGGCGACGTTCTTCATCATCACCGTGTGACGACGGGGCG
>VGZJ01000492.1 GCA_016872595.1 Planctomycetota bacterium | reverse complement strand
AGAAGCGGCCAATACTCATGGCCGACTTGGAGCGAAGGTATCGCGAATCACCTGGGTTTTAGCCCTCTCGCGGATCGTTGAAAAAAATCCGCGTGGGGCTACGTACCCTCTGTGGGCGCGAAGGGCGCACTGGCTTGGGCACACCTCTCCCCCATGCGTTGATGGGGGAGAGGTGTTCTCAGACCCCTCGCGCGGCGCGCCCGCGCGCAGCCAACAATGCAGAGGCCACGGCGATGAGTGCGGCACTGATCGAGCGCGGGCTGACGGCGGCCGACATCGACCGCGACCCGGCCCGCGCAACCGAAGCGAACCTGTTGTGGCTCCTCGAACAGCTCGTCACGGTTCACGAGTGCGAGGGGTGCGAGATCGGCGGATACGACGCCAACCTGCAATCGTACTACGAGAGCTACCTGCTCGTGTGCCGCAACGACGCGGCGCTCGCGGCGGTCGCGGCCGTGGCCCGGCACAACCCCGCGGCGTGGGGGCCGCGCGCCCACGCGCGCGCCCGCGCGCTCAGCACCGGCTCGACCGAGGACCTTCCCGTCGAGTACCTCAACAACGGCACCTCGTACGTGCCGCGGTCCGACGACACCCCCAGCGGCGAGCAGTTGCGCGCGCAGATCTACCTCGAAGCGCTCGCGAAGTTCGCCCCTATTTCTTCTTCGGGTGCGCCGGCAGGGTGAACTCGGTCTTGTCGGGGTGGTCCCCGTTCGCCCCGATCATGATGCGCAACAGCGCCGGCTTCTCGCCGTTGAGCACGAACTTGAACTTCAGGTTCTTCCCGCCGTCCGCGACCTTGAACACGACCTCGTCGGTCGCCCCGTAGGTCTTGAACTCGAAGTCGAACCCCTTGCCGTCGGCGTGCGGGGTGAACGAGTCGCCGGTCTTGCCCTTCTTCTCGAGCTTCTTCCCCTCGACCGTCACCTTGCCGTCGCACTTCACCGTGCCGGTGAACACGAGCAGCTTGTCCTTCTTGCCGACGCTGTTCTCGGTGCTGGTGCGCAGGTGCCACTCCCCGCCCTCGTACCAGACGCGGAACACACCGAGACCGCCGCCGGGGTCCGGGCCTTTGGGGAACCCGATGGGGTTCGGCGGGTCGGCCGCGAGCGCCGCCCCCGTGAGCGCCAGCGCGAGGGCGGCGAGCGCCGCGGTGCGAAGGGTCATCGTCGGTCTCCGTGAAGGTGCCGCGAGTGTACCCGCCCGCCGGCCCGCGGGCAATTCTTCGCTTCTCGCCGTGCGCGGCGCGCGCCGGTATCCTTCCCCTCACCCGCTGAACACAGGGACAAGATCATGAAAGCTCGCGCGCTCCTCGCCTTCGTCCTGTTCGCGGCCCTCGCCGGCTGCGGCCAGAAGGACAAAGCCACCAACACCAACCCGCCCGCGGACGGCAAGAACAAGCCGGGCACGCCCGGCAAGCTCGACGAGACCGGCGCGGACCTCGCCGCCGCCGCCGCCGACGTGACCATGAGCGCCGCCGACTGGCACGCCGAGTTCAAGAAGGACGCGAACGCGGCAAAGGCCAAGTACAAGGACAAGGTGATCGAACTGACGGGGCGCGCGGCCAGCGTGCTCCAGAACCCCGACGCCGGTGTTGCGTTCGTTCACCTCAAGGTGGAGAAAGACATCCTCGGGGTTCGCGGCAGCAACAAAGACCTCAACCTCTGGGAGAAGGTGTCCGAAGGTGCGGACGTGACGATCCGCGGCCGGGTTCCGGAGTTCCAGATTCTGACCGGCGAACTGTACCCGATCCACATCGTGAGCGTGAAGAATCTGGCCCCGACAATGACGACCGCGGAACTGCTCGCCGACTACGCGAAGGACAAGGAGAAGTTCAAAGCGAAGTGGGACGACAAGTGGGTGTATCTGGAGGGCGAGTTCGTGCGCGCCGGGAAGTCGAAGAACGACTACGAAGAGATCGTTCTGAAGGGCGCGGGCAAGCAGGACATCCACTGCACGATCCCGGCCGACGCGAAGAAGCAGGCCGCGAAACTGAAGCCGGGCCAGAAGGTGAAGGTGCTGGGGCAGATGAGCATCTTCGAGGAGCCGACACTGCAACAGGCGCTGTTCCGGGGGCTGTAGAGTTGTGCCCCCGAAATGGCGAGCGGGCCGGCCACCTTCGCGCGAAGGTGGCCGGCCCGCTCACTTGGGCGCGACGGCGCTCGCTTACGCGGCCTTCATCGCGGCGCAGGTTTCGGCCCACTTGCGCTCGGCCTCGGCCTTGCGCTCGGCGCTCAGGGGCGTGCTGAACGACCACTCGTGGCCGAACGGGTCGGTGATCTTGCCGTAGCGGTCGCCCCAGAACATGTCCTCGGCCGGCATCGTCGCGGTCGCGCCCGCGGCGACCGCGGTGGCGATGGCCGTGTCGGCGCAGGGCACGCACAGGTGCAGCGTCACCGGGGACGGACCGGACGGGGCGCGGGCCACCCCGCCGCAGTACTCGGGGAAGTCGTCGCACAGGAACAGCGTCGCGTCGTCGATCTTCAGCGCCGCGTGCATCAGCCGCCCGTCGTCGGCGGGCATGCGGAGCAGTTCCACCGCGCCCAGCGCGGCCTTGTAGAACTCGACCGCCTGCGCCGCGCCCTTCACCACGAGGTGCGGAATCAACCCTTTCGGCTCGGACATGATGAACTCCCAGAAAGCGGATAACGGGCGACGGGAGCATGATCCCCCGCCCGGCGCGCGGGCGCAAGGTCAGTTGCGCCGAATATTTGATCGCGCGTTCAGATGAAATATCGGCCAGTACGCCGGCGGGCGTGAGCGAAATGCGGTAACGGAACGTAACGGCCCCGGCCCGCGCGCCCCAAAAGGGCGCGCGGGCCGGGGCCGGTCGTGCGCGGGCGCGGCTACGTCTTCGGGGGTGCGGGGGGC
>VGZJ01000491.1 GCA_016872595.1 Planctomycetota bacterium | reverse complement strand
GCACCGCCGACCCGCCCGCGGCCGTCGCCGCCGCGCTGCTCGGCTACCTGCGCGCCCAATACCCGCTGCCGGAAGGCGCGGCCACGCCCGGCGAGATCGGCGCGGCGCTGACCGCGGCCGGCGCGCCGCCCGAACTGGCCGACGATTTCGCGGAAGCGTTCCGCGCGTGCGACCGCGCCCGCTTTGCGCCGGAGGGCGGAGCCGCGGAGTCGCTGGCCGCGGACGCCGCGGCACTTGTTGCCCGAACGGAGGCGCGCGCGTGAACCGCCTCGCAGTCGCCGTTGTGCTGCTGGTCGCCGGCCCCGCGCGCGGCGCGGAAGCGGACGACCTCGCGGCTGCGGAGCGCGCGTTCGCCGAGGGCGCGGCGCTGCGCGAGGACTCCGCCAAGGCGCGCCCGGCGTTCGCGCGGGCCGCGACCCGTTACGACGCGCTCTGGGCCGCGGGCCACCGCGCCCCGGACCTCGCGCTGGCCCGCGCCCGCGCGCACCGGCTCGCCGGGAACCTGCCGCGGTGCGTCGCGGCCCTTCACGACGGACTCGCGCACACCCGTCACGCGCGCGCGCTACAGGTCGAATTGGACGACGCCCGCGCCGCGGTGCCGGTCCCGCTCGAAGGCGAACTCGCCGACCAGTGCCGCACGCGACCCGCGCACGGGATCGGTTCGCGCGTGTCGCCGGCCGATGCGTGGGTGGTGACCGCGGCGCTGTGGCTACTGGCGTGCGCGGCCGGCGCGCGGTTCGCGATGACCCGCGCCCCGGTCTGGCTCGCGCTCGCGGGGTTCGCGGTCGCCGCGCTCCTCGCGCTCGGCACGGTCTGGGTGCGCGACGCGCGCCGCCACGCCGCCGAAAACGCCCTACCCCTGCTCGTGGTGACGGACGACGCCGTGTTGCGGAAGGGGAACGGGGACGCCTTCCCCGCGCGGCTGGTACCGGCCGTGCCGCGCGGCGCGGAGGCGCGCGAGCTGGCCCGCCGCGGGGGGTGGGTTCAGGTGCAACTCCCCGGCGGTGCGGTCGGCTGGCTCCCGGCCGCGTGCGTCCGTACCTGCGGGAACTGAGCGCACATTTCTGGCGAAATCGGGCTACCGAGCTTGATTGAATGTGTCATCTCGTATAGTATGTAATTGTGTCACAATCCGGCGCGCCACAAGAGCTGCGCGCCGAGTATGATCGCGCGCGACCGCCAACCGGGGAGGCGTTGTGCAACCGTCTCAACTGTTGCCACTTCGGGCGGGCCTCATTCTGATAACCGCTTGTTGTACTAGGATTTTTCGTTTTGCAACTTCGGGGCGGGTCGGACGGGGGCGCGGGTGTTGTGCAACCGATTATGAATTGTGCCCGCTTCTATGTGGGTGTTCTTTCCGCGGATGTGTGAAGTCTGATCTGATCCAACCACGACCGCTCGACCGTTCCGCACCGCACGACGAGGCTCCACGGTCCCGCTGTTCCGCACCTCACGGCGGGTGCATCCCGCACCACGCGAACTCCGAACACGTCTCTTAGCGGGGTGCCCCAAAAACGCCACTCTCCCCAGTGCTGTCAGCGCTGTACGGAAACTATGTCCCATCCTCGAAATCACAGATGTTTCACCGCGTTGGGACAGTTGTCACGCCATGATGATATTCCTCCAGCCGCTCTGGCTCCTCCGGACGACCAGCACGGACTCCGATCTGCGGCAGATGATCGAGTACCTCAAGAAAGAACACGAGATCCTCCGCTCCAAGCTACCAGGCCGCGCCCGCGTGTGCCGCAACGGGTTTCCCTACACACCCGCAGCTGGTTGTGCCGATACGAACGATTGCGAAAGCGGGGGCAGCGCATGGACGCCGCGCCGCGGTTCACGGTGGTGCTCCCGGTCGAGGACGATCGCGGACTGGGGGAGAACGCGCTGCGCGGGTGGAACTCTCAGACTTTCTCGCGCGAGCGCGTCGAGCTCGTGCTAACGACGGGCGCGGAAGACGCTTCCGTGCGCGCCCGGCTCGGGGCGCGACTCGCTCCGCAAGATCGCTGGAGCATCACGCCCGGCGGCAACTTCAGTGCGCGCTATCACAACGCGGCCCTGATGGGCCGCGCGCCGCACCTGTTGTTCACCGAATCACACTGCGTGCCGGAACCGGACCTGCTCGCGGAGGTGGACAAGCACCTCACCGCGGCGCGACCGGTCGGCATTTGCTGTCGCAGTGTTGGCATCGTCGAAAACGAGATGTCGCGGTTGGATCAAACGCTGCACGACGAAGGCATCGCGGTGTTCAGTCGCGTCGAAGACTGGCGCAAGGTGGACATTCACGCCTTCGTGATCGCGCGCGAAGCGTACCTCAATGCCGGCGGCTTTGATGCGCGGTGGGACCGCTTCAGCGAGCGCATCCTCGCGCTGCGGCTTCACGAACTCGGGTACCAACTCGATTACCTGCCGACGGCCGTTGTGCGGCACAAGTACCGCACGACGTGGCGCGAGCTGTTCGAGGATTTCGGGGCGTACACGCGGGGCGAGGTGTTGTACCGGTGGGCGCACCCCGGCCCGGACCGCGTGAACTTCACCTACTTCGAGGGCGCGTACTACCCCGGCAGCGAAGAGACACCGTTCCGCTACGCGCCCGCGGCCCACGAACTCGCGCGCGACCTCTCTCGCGCGGCGAAGTGCGTGCCCGAGGTGCGCAAGCGGTTCGACGCGAAGTGGGGGTCGTTCGTGCGGTTCGGCCCGCGGGGCGCGCGGCGCGGTCGGTTCGCGCGGCTCGCGGCCCGCGTGTGCGGCGTGTGGCTGGCGCGCCTCACCGGGCGCGGGCTGGAGCGCCATTACCGCGCGCTGTGGAAGCATGGCCTGTGGTGGGGCGGCTTGCGCGCGCTGGCGAGGGAAGAACTGCCCGAAGCACCGGACCACGGCAATTCGCTCTCGGTGGATGCGATCCACGAAACCGACCTGTTCAACTGGCACGGGTACGAGTCATT
>VGZJ01000490.1 GCA_016872595.1 Planctomycetota bacterium | reverse complement strand
GCCGGTCGCGCCGGGGCCGGTCGCCCCGCCGCCCCCCCCGCTGGGGGGCGCGCCGACCTACGGCGGCATCCCGTCCCGCGCGCTGCCCGGTAACGCCGGGTTCGCGCCGGCCCCGCTCATCATGCCGCCGGGCAACTTCGGCCCGGCCTACGACCCGCTCGGCCTCGGCCCGGTCGCCGGCAACGGCCCGCCGCCCGGCCCCATGTACCCGGTGCCCGGCCCGTACGCGGCCGCGCAGTTCCAGCCCGCGCCGCCCATGCCGAACGCGCTCGGCCCCGGCGGTGAGGGCAACGGCCCCGGTCTCGGCCAGCGGTTGCTCAACCGCGACCTCGGCTACGGCAACGCCCCGCGCTGGTGGGTGGACGGCGAGTACCTGCTGTGGTTCACGAACTCCCAGAAGGTCCGGTACCCGCTTCTGACGACCAGTGCGCCCCGCGACGCGGGCGTGCTGAACGCGGCCAGCACGACGATCATCGCCGGGGACCGCGGCAACCTGAGCTACAACGGGCTGGACGGCCTGCGCGTCGCGATGGGGTTCTTCGGCGACGTGGACCGCCGGCTCGGGTTCCAGATGACCGGGTTCATCCACGAGCGGGTCGCCAACGTCCAGAGCTACGGGAGCACCGCCTTCACGTCGGGGATCCCGCTCTTGGCCCGGCCGTTCGTCGACTTCAACGGCCTCCAGAGCACGGTCCTGCTGTCCGGCCCGGACTTCGGTTCGGCCAACGTGATCGTCGGGACCAACACCCAGATGTGGGGCGTCGAGCCGGTCGGCATCTGGAACCTGTACCGGAGCGAGCCCGGGTCGCGCCTCGCGTGGTCCGTGGACTTCCTCGCGGGGTACAAGTTCCTGCACCTGAAGGAAGAGCTGTTCGTCAGCAGCCGGACGCAGCTCGACAGCATGGCCGCGCTGCCGCAATTCACGACCGGGCCGTTCGGGGTCATCATCCCGCTGCCGGCCGTCGTCGGGCCGGCGCAGACCGGGTTCGGCGGTGTGGCCGTGGGCGGCCCGGCGGCGGTCGAGATCCGCGACCGGTTCACCGTGGTGAACAAGTTCAACGGTGTGGTGTTCGGGCTGCAGAGCGAGGCCCGGTACGGGATGATCACCGCCAGCTCGTTCTTCAAGGTCGGCATCGGCAACATGCACCAGCGGGTGAACGTGTTCGGCGGCGGGGCGTTCGTGGACGCCACCGGGCGCTCCGGGACCACGTTCGGCACACTCGGCGGGTTCACCAGCGGGGTCGGCGGCGGCAACGGCGCGGCCTACGGCGGCGTGCTCGCCAACGCCAGCAACATCGGCACATTTGTGAACGACACGTTCACGTACGTCCCGGAGATCGGCGGCAAGATGGGCATCGCGCTCACGAAGGGGTTCACCGGGTACATCGGGGTGAACTTCATGTTCCTGCCCGACGTGGTCCGCCCCGGCGAGGTGGTCAGCCCGGTGGTGAGCAGCGCCGCGATCCCGTTCAGCGTGAACTACGGGGCCACCGGGGCCGCCCGCGCCCCCGGCTTCCAGTTCAACCAGCAGAACCACTGGATCGGCGGCCTCTCGCTCGGCTTCATGCTCCGGTACTAGTAGCAGCTAGTGTGCGGTGGGCAGTGGGCAGAACGCGAAGGCAGAAGACAACGATAGAGGTTCCTCTATCCTGTCTTCTGCCTTCGCGTTCTGCCCACTGCCCACCGCACACTGGACCCCAGATGAGTACCGTGTTGAAGCTCGGCCTGCCGGCCGGGTCGCTCCAAGAGGCGACCGCGGACCTGTTCCGCAAGGCCGGGTACAAGATCACGTTCCCGTCCCGCAGCTACTACCCGACCATCGACGACCCCGAACTGCACTGCACGCTGATCCGCGCGCAGGAGATGGGCCGCTACGTCGCCGACGGCTCGCTCGACTGCGGGCTGACCGGGCACGACTGGATCGTGGAGAGCGACGCGCAAGTCGTCGAACTGGCCGAGCTGGTGTTCAGCAAGGTGAGCCGCCGCCCGGTGCGCTGGGTGCTCGCGGTGCCCAACGACTCGCCCATCAAAGAGCCGAAAGACCTTCAGGGCAAGCGGATCGCCACGGAAGTGGTGAACATCACCCGCAAGTGGCTCGCCGGGCACGGCGTGACCGCGAACGTCGAGTTCAGTTGGGGCGCGACCGAGGTGAAGCCGCCGAAGCTGGCCGACGCCATCGTCGAGGTCACGGAGACCGGCAGTTCCCTGCGGGCGAACAACCTGCGGATCGTGTGCGACATCCTCACGAGCACTACGCGGTTCGTGGCGAACCCGGCGGCGGCGGCCGACCCGGTGAAGCGCCAGAAGATGGACGACCTGATTCTGATGCTCCAAGGGGCGATGGCCGCCGAGGGCAAGGTCGGGCTGATGATGAACGTGCGCAAGGTTGACGTCGCGCGCGTGCTGGCGGTTCTGCCGGCGCTGCAGAAGCCGACCATCTCCGGCCTCTCGGACCCGGACTGGGCCGACGTGCTCACCATCTTGGACGAGGACACCGTGCGACACCTGATCCCGCGGCTGAAGGCGGCCGGCGCGCGCGGCATCGTCGAGTTCCCCATCACGAAGATCATCGACTGACACGCCGGGGTTGCGGCGCGCGAGCGGCGCGGCGACCGCCGGTCGTTGCCCAACTCCGAATCGCTTGGCGGTTCTCAAGTGGGTAGCGACCGGCGGGCTGACGCCGCTCGCGCGCGGGCAGTCGCGAAAGCGCACAGCGCCCCTTGACTCGAACTTCATAAACGTATACTATGTCATAATGTTCACTTTCGGGCGCGGCGCGCGGCGCGGGGAGGGGCCGTCATGGTTCGCGCCACCGCCGAGCCGCGCCCGGTGTCGGGTTGACGATCGCGCGGCGGCCGGGACTCATTAGATGTTCTTCACGATAGCGGTGGTTGTGGGTAGGATGCCAGCCCCTTGCTACCCCCGTTGAGAGCACGTCCGATGATTGCTCGTCTGGACCACCTGCGGAAGCACCCGGCCGTGTTCCGCCACCT
>VGZJ01000489.1 GCA_016872595.1 Planctomycetota bacterium | reverse complement strand
GCCGAGCGTGCCCGCGGCGCACGCGAACCGCGCGCGGTCCAGCCCGCGGGCCAACAGCGCGAGCGCGTCCGCGGCGGCCCCGTCGCCGAGGTCGGACGCGAGGAAGAACACCTTCGTGAACGTCGGGTCGGGTTCCACAGGTTCTGCCGTGAGGGGCGAGCGGGGACCGCGGCGCTAGTCGCCAGAGGGTAGCACGCCGATGAACGGCAGGTGCCGGTACTCGTCGTTGAAGTCGAGGCCGTAGCCGATCACGAACTTGTCGGGGATCGTGAACCCGACGTAGTCCGGCTCGAACGGCACCTCTTGCCGCCCGATCTTGCGCAGCAGCACGCCCACCTTCACCGAGGCCGCGCCGCGGTCGATCAGGTGCGCGACCACGCGCGTCAGCGTCTTGCCCGTGTCGAGGATGTCGTCGAGCAACAGGATGTGACGGCCGGCGATGTCGGGCAGCAACTCGTCGCGGATTTCGAGCTTGCCGGCCACGGTCGTTTCGCCCCGGTAGCTCGACGCGGTCACGAACGCGACGCGCAGAGGCAGGTCGATGCGGCGGATCAGGTCCGCGGTGAAGATCAGGCACCCGGTCAGGATGCCGACCACGGTGACGGGCTTGCCGTCGTAGGCGCGGGCGATTTCCGCGGCCAGTTCGCCGACGCGGGCGTGAATGCGCTCCGCCGGGATCAGCACGTCCATTCGGTCCGCTCCGGGGTGGAGCAGATAGTGTCAAGCCTCGCGCCGCCAGTTTCAAGTTCCGATTCGCGCGGTTGGCCCGAACTCCCCGCCCGCATACGGTGTCACTGTCGGAACCCCCGGCGCGCACCCCGGAACCCGAACATGGCCAAGCGACTGGACCACGTCATCGTCATCGACATCGAATCGACCTGCTGGGACGGCGGGAACCCGCCCAAGGGCGAATCGAACGACATCATCGAGATCGGCCTGACCCCGCTCGAACTGAGCACCGGGCGGCGGTTGGAGAAGCGCAGCATCCTCGTGCGCCCGGAGCGCTCGAAGGTCAGCCCGTTCTGCACGCAGCTCACCACGCTCACGCAAGAGCAGGTGGACGCCGGGATCGCGTTCAAGGACGCCTGCAAGATTTTGGAAGCGGAGTACCACGCTCCGGAGCGCCTGTGGGCCAGCTACGGCGACTACGACCGCCGGCAGTTCGAGAAGCAGTGCCGCGAACAGGGTGTGCGCTACCCGTTCGGCCCGAGCCACCTGAACGTGAAAACGCTGTTCGCGGTCGGCCGCGCGCTCCCCACCGAGGTCGGGCTGCCGCAGGCGATGGCCCTGTTGAACCTGAAGTTGGAAGGCACCCACCACCGCGGCCACGACGACGCATGGAACATCGCCGCCGTTCTGTGGGAAGTGCTCCGCAAGCTCCGCGGGTGAACGTGACCTACGAGGCACATGAGCGCGCGTTCCGCTTTGCGCGCGGGGTGATGCCTTCTTGGTCGGTGTCACGAGCCGAGCGGCACCGTTGCTGAGCGCGGTTAGCTTTTGGCGCGCGCCGATTGCTTCATTTGGGGTATCGCGGTGTCGCTCGGCTCGCGGCACCTACTCGGCGCGATTGGTCGGCGGTTCGCGCGACTCTTGGGTTCGCGCTGCGGCGCGTGTCGTTACTTCGCCCACTTCGCGAGCAGGGCGGCGCTGGGGGCGGGCGGCAGGTCCCAGATGACCACGGTGCCGGTGCCGGTGCCGGTGGCGATGTGGTCGCCCTTCGGCGAGAACGCGACGTGCGTGACCGGGCCGGCGTGCCGCATCGGGCCGCCCATCGGCAGGCCGGTCTTCGCGTCCCAGAACCGCGCGGTCCCGTCGCGGCTCCCGGTCAGGAACAGCGCCCCGTCCGGGCTGACGGCCACCGCGACCACCGCCCGCGCGTGTGGCATCGGCGGGACCGGCGTCGGCGTCCCGGTCGCCGCGTCCAGCAGTTCCGCCACGCTGTCGCGCCGCCCGACCAGCACGCTCTTGCCGTCCGGGGTGTACCGCGCGTCGAGTACCTCGTCGCCCACGTCCCACGCGCGCAGCGGTTCGAGCGTGTCGCCCTTCAGAACGAAGGCGCGGTTCGCGAACGACACGAACACCTCGCCCGCGTCCGGGCGCACGGCCATCGCGCCGAGGGTGACGCCGGAGGGGAGCACCGCGGCCGGTTGCCGGGCCGCGCGCGGCACGAGCGCCACCGGGTCGTACCGAACCACGACGGAACTGCCCATTACGTATAGGCCGCCGGGCAGCGACTCGATGCGGTACACGCGCCCGAGCGGTTGCGACGTGGGCACCTTCACCGCCTCCCGGCCGTTCGGGATCGCGAGCCGGTTGAACCCCTCGCGGTGCCCGCGGAACACGCCGGGGCGCGCCGGGTCCGCGTCGTGGCACATCGAAAGGGCGGCGTGGGCGAGGTCGGGGACCGAGTGCAGGCGCGCGCCGCTGCGCGGGTCGAACAGATCGAAGGTGAGTTCGTCGGTGACGGCGAGGCGCCTGCCGTCCGGGGCGAAGCACAGCCCCCGAACGCGCCCGCCGGTTCCGCCCACGGAGAGCACGTCCCCCGACGGGTCCGGCAGTTCGCACAGGTGAACGGTGCTCCCCGCGCCCACGGCGAACTGGTCCGAGTTCGGGCGGAACCGCGGGTACGTGACCGCGCCGCCGAGGCGCAGCGGCACCCCGACCGGCTGGCCGGTGTCGCGGTGCCAGCACCGCACGTTGCCGTCGCCGTCCGAGGCCATCAGGTACGGGCGCTTCGGGGCGAACGCGACCCCGTTCCCGTACGCGCCGGCGAGGTTCAACTCCAGCACCACGTCGAAGGTTCGGGCGTCGAGCACCCACACGCTCCCGTCCGGGCCGGTGGCGGCGAGGCGCGCGCCGTCCGCGGACAGGGCGACGTCGATGAGCCACCCGCGGAACGCGCGGGCGCGCAGATCGACCCCGCGCGCCGTGTCCCACTCGCGGACCACGCCGTGCCGGTCGCCGGTGTAGGCCCGGGTTCCGTCCGGCGACAGGGCGACCGCTTGGAGCACGTCGCCGGTGTCCGGGGGCGGCGGCGCGCCACCCGGCGACCGGC
>VGZJ01000488.1 GCA_016872595.1 Planctomycetota bacterium | reverse complement strand
AGAGGCCATGAAACGACGCAAGATCATGAAGAAGGCACGATCCAAGAAGAAGCGGCCAATACTCATGGCCGACTTGGAGCGAAGGTATCGCGAATCACCTGGGTTTTAGCCCTCTCGCGGATCGTTGATTGTTTTGATAACCCTGCTTTCTCTGCTTTATCTGCCTCTGTGTTCTCTGTGACTCTGTGGTTAAATCTCTTCTGCCTTTCAATTTGCGTCCATCTGCGCTATCTGTGGATCAACTCTTCTGCCCGCTGGGAAGGGAGCAACATCATGGCTGACTCGATGACCCCGAAACAGATCGTGGCGGAACTGGACAAGTACATCGTCGGGCAGACGGCGGCGAAGAAGGCCGTCGCCGTGGCGATCCGCAACCGCTGGCGGCGGCAGCAGCTCCCGGCCGAGCTGCGCGCCGACGTCACGCCCAAGAACATCATCCTGATCGGCCCCACCGGGGTCGGCAAGACCGAGATCGCGCGGCGGCTCGCGGCGCTCGTCGGCGCGCCGTTCATCAAGGTCGAGGCCACCAAGTTCACCGAGGTGGGCTACGTCGGGCGCGACGTGGAGAGCATCATCCGCGACCTCACCGAGGCCGGCATCGGCCTCGTGAAACAGGAGATGCGCGTGACCGTGCGGGAGAAGGCGCAGGAGCGCGTTACCGAACGGTTACTCGACTTACTCGTTCCCGTGCCCAAGAATAGCCCGTGGGAACCGGAACAGGAGAAGGAGGAACTGGAGCGCCGCGCCCGCACCCGCGAGAAGTTCCGCGCCAAGCTCGACGCGGGCGAACTCGAAGACCGCGTGGTCGAGATCAGCATCGAGCAGAAGACCACGCCCGTCGGCATTTTCTCCAGCATGGGAATGGAGAACATGGACGTCGATTTGCAGGGCATGTTCGACAAGATGATGCCCAAGAGCAATCAGCCGCGGCAGCTCACCGTTAAGGACGCGCGCAAGCTGTTGCTCGAACAGGAAACCGAAGCGCTGATCGACCGCGCCGCGGTCGTCGAACAGGCGGTGGAGCGCGTCGAGAACCACGGGATCGTGTTCCTCGACGAGATCGACAAGGTGTGCGGGCCGAGCGCCGGGCACGGGCCGGACGTGTCGCGTCAGGGCGTGCAGCGCGACCTGCTGCCGGTGGTGGAAGGCACCACGGTGAACACGAAGCACGGCCCGGTGCGCACGGACCACATCCTGTTCATCGCCGCGGGCGCGTTCCACGTGTCGAAGCCGGCCGACCTGATGCCGGAGCTTCAGGGCCGGTTCCCGATTCGCGTGGAACTGACGGACCTCACGAAAGCGGACTTCCTCCGCGTGCTAACGGAGCCGAAGCACGCGCTCCCGAAGCAGTACGCGGAGCTGCTGAAGACCGAGGGCGTGGAGCTGACGTTCACGAGCGACGGGCTGGAGGCACTGGCCGACATCGCGTTCGACGTGAACCGGACGAACCAGAACATCGGCGCGCGGCGGCTGCACACGGTCATCGAGCGGGTGGTGGAAGAGGTGAGTTTCGACGGCCCGGACCGCGCGGACAAGCGCGTCGTGATCGACGGGCCGTTCGTGCGCGAAAAGTTGGGCGCGATCACGTCGCGCGAGGACCTGAGCCGGTACATCCTGTAGCGGGCAATCCGGGGAACTTCCTGCGCCGTCGGAATAACAATACTATGCTGTTAGCGGCGTCGCCGTAAGTCGTCTATCAGGCTTCACTAACCACATACAGGGGCACAAAGATGCGCGCGCGAATCGCGGCCGGGTTGGTCGCAGCGGTGGCGGGGGTGGTCGTTCTGGCCGGGGGCACGGCGCGCCCCGCGGTGGCCCAAGACAAGAAGGACGCCGGCCCGAAGGCCGCGCCGCCCAAGCACTTGTACGGCCACGACCTGCGCGTCCGCAAGGGCGGCGACAAGGACTTCGGCCCGGAAACGCCGCGCGTCGGCGTCGAGCTGTTCCACGATGAGGCCAACAAAGCCCTCGTGCTCATCAGCGAGACCGGCGCGCTCGCGGTCGCCAAGGCCCCCACGGTCGCGCTGGGCATGGACCGCAAGTGCGAGTGGAAGACCGCCCACGACCTCGCGTGCCGCAAGGCCGGCGAAGCCGAGTTCAGCCAGAAGACGAAGAAGTGGGGCGTCGAAATCTTCCAAGACAAAGCCACCACGATGCTCCTGTACGTGTGCGAGTCCGGGTCGGTGATGCTGGCCCCCACGCCGCCGGGGTTCGTGACCGAGAAAGGCCCGAAGTGGCACCACGCGCTGGAACCGAAGGTCCGCGCGCCGGAACAGAACTCGTTCGAGAACGCCAAGAAGTTCGGGGTGGAAGTGTTCAAGGACGAGAACACCGGCGGGCTGATCTACATCACCGAGGCCGGGTTCATCGGCCCGGCGGGCACGACCGCCGGCGCGCCGGCGAAGGTGGAAGCCCCGAAGGCGCAGTACGGCCTCGACCTGCGCGTCCGCGGGGCCGACGAACCGGACTTCACCGACAAGACCAAGCGCCTCGGCGTCGAAGTGTTCGAGGACCCGAACACCAAGGCGCTGTTCTACCTGACCGAAGCCGGCTCGGTCGCCACCGCGCCGCTGACCAAGTTCGCCGACGCCAAGGGCGTGAGCTGGAAGGGCGCGATGGCCCTCCGCGCCCGCAAGGCCGGCGAAGCGGCGTTCGACAAGGCGAAGAAGTACGGGATCGAAGTGTTCGAGGACAACCGCACCGGGAACCTGCTGTTCGTGAGCGAGAGCGGCGCGATCGCCGTGTTGCCGAAGTAACGAGCGCGGCCCTGCTGCTGTAGCCGGGGCCTGTGCCCCCGGTAGCCGAACCCGTCGTGTAGCTCCGGCCTCGCAGAGGCCGGCTACAGAAGACGGGTTTTCTGCTTTCTGGAGCCGGGGGCATTGACCCCGGAAGCCGAACCACTCGCACAGCGCCGGCCTCAGTGAGGCCGGCTACAGTCGCTTATCGCCTACTCTTACCCCCTATTTCCCAGATGACCTTCGACTTTCGGCATGGCATGTGCGCCGGAACCCTGGGATTCCCAGCGTTTCTGCCTCTTTCCTGCCGAAATGACCGAGGAACCC
>VGZJ01000487.1 GCA_016872595.1 Planctomycetota bacterium | reverse complement strand
TGCGACTGAACCAACACCTATTGCGCAACGAGTCTAGTGCCGTTGCGGAACGGGCTGGCGAGCAGGGCCAGCCCCGCGACCGCGACCGCGAACGCGCCGAGTGCCGTGGGCTTCAGCGGGCGACCGAGAACGTCGGTGGCCGAAGGCGTTACGAACCCGACCGGGCCGACCAGCACGAACACCGCGCCGGCGAACGTCAGCAGGACCGCGGACGCGGTCAGCGCGCGCCGGGAGGAGGCGAGCGCGACGGCACCGGCCGCGACGACGAACAGCGCGGCGAGGGCCGGCGGAACCCCGGCCGGGGCGAACGCCGAGCCGGGCGGCGGGGCGAACGCCCAGCGGTCGAGGCGCAGACCCGGCCCGAACAGGTTCCCCACCCCGAGCGCGACCCCGAGCGCGGCCAGCGCGCCCGCGAGCGCCCGCGCCCGCCGCGGCGCGCCGCGGGCTAGCGCGAGGTAAGCCAGCCCCCACAGGCCGAATCCGATCGCGCCGTTGTAGTGCAGCGGGGGAAGCGCCGCGCTCAGTTGCAAGAACTCCGGCGCGCCCGCGGCCCACGCGAGCACGCCCGCCGCGGCGACCGTGAGCAGCACGTACCCGGAGGCGCGCAGCGCCGCGCGCCACACGCGGGAACCGGCGGGTGCGACCGGATCGGTGTTCGGGGCGGGTTTGCTCATGGCTTCAGGTCGATGTCAAACGTGACGAGGCCGCGCTCCACCTGCACCGACAGGCCCGACTCTTCGGGCACCGCGTACCGCGGCGGGAGCGCGACGCACGCGGGGTCGTCCGCCGAAACGGTCGGCGGGATGGGCCCGCCCGTCGCGGGCGGCAGGTTCTGCTGGAGCCGCATCCCCGCCGGAACGCGGGCGTGCGACTGCACTGTGACCGCGAGCGCCCCGCGCGGCACGTTCGGAATCGTGTACGTCCCGTCCGACCCGATGTTTCCGCGCACGATCTGCTTGTCCGAGCAGTACACGATCACCGAGCCGCTGGTGACCGGCTTGCCACGGAACGTCACCCGGCCCGAGACGGTGGCCGTTTCCGGCCCGCCGCACCCGCCCGCGAGCGCCGCGAACACCGCGACCCAACAGCACCGCGCGCGCGACCGACGAAAGTTCCCGTTCACTGGGCGTATCTCCACAATTCGAGGGTTGAGGGCAACGGTTCAAAACGTGTCCGGCTCGATGACTTCGCCGCCGGCCGGGGTGCAGAGGTACCACCACGTGTAGAGCGTGACGTTCGACGACAGGAACCGGACGCTCCCGTCGGCCATCCCGATGCTGATGCCGCTGGTGTGGGGCGACGACGCCATCGTCGGGTCGCACCCGCCGTTGTACGGCGTCGGGCGCACGAGGAACTGTGACGCCGGGCCGAAACTGTACCCGTTCCACGAGACCGTGCACCCGGGGTGGTACGGTTGCAGGTTCGCGCCGGTCTGGTAGTAGGCCCAGAACGTGCCGCCCGCTGGGTAATTGCTGTTGAAGCACTGCGCGTACTTCTCGGTCATCAGGATCGTGTTCGAGGAGCCGTCCGGGATCGCGCCCGGCAGCCGCGCGTGGTGCTCCGGCGTCACCATCGTACCGTTCGCGCTCACCTTGCACACGACCTGTACGTTTACCACGTAGCTTGCCACGCCCCAATCGTTGCCGACCAAGTCGCGCGCGCGGCCGTCGCCCGGGGCGCTGGGGTCCGACGGGCACACGAACCCCTTGATCGGTTCCGAGTACACGCCGTTGTTGGCGACGAAGTGGAACCCGGCGAAGTACGAGCGCTCGTACAGGTTGGCTTGTTCCATGTACGGCAGCAGGTGGAAGTGGTAGGTTCCGTACGCAGCTTGGCCGGGCCAGTAGCCCAACCCCGGCGGGAGCGCCCCTTGCGCGTCGTGGGCCGCGTGGCTCGCGAGCCCGATCTGCTTGAGATGGTTGGCGCAGCGAATGCGGGCCGCGGTCTCGCGCACCTTTTGAACGGCGGGGATGAGCAGGCCGATCAGGATCGCGATAATCGCGATCACCACGAGCAACTCGATCAGCGTGAACGCGCGGGGTCGTTGGCGCACGGCAGGAGGTCTCCACGAAGCTGGCGCGCCGGGGTTCTAGCGAGTGGTGGGCGCAGGGGTCGGAAGGCGGGCCGGTCGGGGGCGAGCGGGAACTACCCTGACCATAATGCGCGTTTGGCGTTGCCACCAACCGGGCCGACAGGTCCCCGACTCCACTTTTCGCGCCCGGTTGTGCGATTTCGAACTCGTACGCGAAATGGTGAGAGTCGGGTGACCGGCGCGACCCGATTGAGGGCCGAGCGAACCCACCACGCGAACCGGCACCGAACGCGCGCCGCGGTTCAGCCTGTTGGGGAATCTTGAGGACGTGCCTTTCGTGCGTTCCAAGCCCAGATACAAACCAAAACGCCACCAATGCTCGCCGAAATGTATGCCGTGAGGTGGTAGCACGCGACGGTGAACAGCGCCCGGTGGCGCTCCTGCGGCACGAGTCGCGTCATCGAGTCATCCAGCGCGAGGCCCAAAATCTGCGCATGATGCCAAACCGTGAATCCCGTGAGGGCGGTCACCGTCGCGACCGCGATCACGAGTACGCCGAGCGGTCGCACGACCGCGCGCGGCGCGAGCGCGGGGCGCGAGCCGCGGGTTGCCGCGAGCGCCAACGCGAATCCCAGCAGCACGCCGCCCCACCACGCTCCGAGAAACCCCCAGCCGATGCCGAGCACGGTCGGATCGGTCACGCCGGGGATCGGCGGGTGCAGGATCGTGAAGTATTCCGGGCACAGTCGGGCCGACACTTGGTCCTGAAGCATCGCGTACCCGACTATCGCGCCGAGGCCCAGCATGACGAAGCGGTAGCGCGCCATGCGAACGGCGAGAACCGCGAGTGCGAGGCACACCGCGACCGGCAGCGCGATCTGGTGCCAATCGAGCGGGTTCACGTGTGCCCCCTGCTGACATTAGACTCGTTGCGCAATAGGTGTTGGTTCAGTCGCACTTCGGCCAGACGATCCTGTGTGGTCGTTACCCGTACATCCGGTTGTGGAGTCCGGCGACGTTCTTCATCATCACCGTGTGACGACGGGGCG
>VGZJ01000486.1 GCA_016872595.1 Planctomycetota bacterium | reverse complement strand
ACCATGCCGCTTCGGCATTTGTGAGATAGGTTCTAGTGGCCCGTCCTCGCTGAAGCAGTACTGCCTGCCGGGCGGGGCATCCCGCCTCGCGGCGTTGCTCATCGCTCACTTATGCCCAATAAGCTCGCTCTTCGCGCCTTGCGATCCGGGCGCCGCGCCTCGGCAACCAGCACTCCTTCAGCGAGGACGGGCCACTAGTACGACTTTGTCAGATCGTAGGATTCCCGAAGGAATCCACGAGTGATCAGATGTGAGGACATTGTACGGTTCCGCGAAGATGAGTACGCTGCGCCGCAGTGCTCGATCGGCACGCGTGGGCGCTGCTGCGACGACTGACGCGGTGGGTGGATCAGTTCAAGGACTGCTTCGGTCATCGCGCGCAGCACGTGTCGCTGCGCCAGTACATCGACGGGTTGTTGGGCGACAGTGCACGCAAGTCGATGTCGGCGATGCTCGCCCGGGTCAGCGAGCCGACGTCCTATCAAGCATGTCAGCATTTCATCACGCACGCGCCGTGGGACGCCGACGTGGTGTGGCGCCGGCTGCGGGCGCGGCTGCCCGAGCGCAGGGGCATCCTGATTCTCGACGAAACGAGTTTCCCCAAGTCGGGGTCCCATTCGGTCGGGGCGGCGCGCCAGTACTGCGGCGCGCTCGGCAAGGTGGCGCATTGCCAAGTCGCGGTCACCGCCGCGCTCTGGGTGAAACAGCGCGCGTGGCCGGTGGGCGCGTTGCTCTATTTGCCCGAGACGTGGACGAGCGATGCGGGGCGACGGGCTGCGGCCCGGATTCCCGGGCCCGTCGTGTTTCAGGAGAAGTGGCGCCTTGCCCTGACGCTGGTGCGCCGGGCGCGTGCGGCCGGCCTGACACTGACCGCCGTCGTCGCGGACGCCGAATACGGCGACAACCGGACGGTTCGCCAGGCGCTGCATCGATGGCGGCTGCCGTATGCGATGGGCATCTCGCCGACGCTCACCGTCTTTCGAGGTACGCCGACGCTGCGGGTCGATCGCGCGCAGTCGCCGCCGCGCAATCGCTGGGACGGGTGGCCCGATCAGGAGCCGGTCAGCGTCCGCGCCCTCAGCGAAGCCCTGCCCCCACGCGCGTGGCGACGCGTGTCGTGGCGCAATGGCACCAATCCTCCCTGGGAAGCGGACTTCGTCGCGCAGCGTGTGACGCCGGCCACCGACTGGCGGCATCGCCGGCTCGCTCCAGAAATCTGGCTGCTCTGCGAGCGCGGCCTCGGCCCGACCGGACGCCGCAAGCACTACTTCGTCTCGCTCCCCGCGGCCGCGACATTGGCGCAGTTGGTCCGCTTGGCGCACCAGCGCTGGGCAATCGAACAGCACTATCAGGACTTCAAATCGGAACTCGGGCTCGATCACTTCGAGGGCCGGACGTATCCCGGGTGGCAGCATCACATGGTCATCAGTGCCGTGGCCTACACCTTTCTCCAGAGCGAGCGGCGTCGCCCGCGCGCCGGCCCACGGCTGACGTTTCCGCAGACCCGCGCGTTCGTGCAAGAGATTTTCACCGGCCTGTTCCTGATCAGTCGGCCCCGATACATGCACTGGATGAAACAGGCGGAACAGCGGCATCTTCAACTTCGGATCTGACAAAGTCGTACTAGGCGCGTGCGCGCGCGCATCGCAGTAGCCGGCGTGCTGGCGGTCCTGCTCGCGACAGCGACCCTCGCGCAGGGGGGACGCGGCGCACGGGGCTACACGAACCGGCCTTTACGGTACGCCGTCGCCGGCGACTTCGACGGCTCGTTCCAGTTCTGCCGCGTGGTGTTCAACCAGAATACGAATGGCGACGGCGGAAACTGGGCGGTCGATTACCCGCGCGCAGACCAGAACCTCTCGATCCGCCTCTCGGAACTGACCAAGACGAGGGTCGGGATGGACGGTGAGGGGCTCCCGAAGCACGTGCTGGTGAACCTGCGCCAGCCCGAGCTCTTTCGCTGTCCGTTCATCATGATGACGGAAGTGGGATCGCTGTTCATCGACGAGCGTGAGGCCAGAGGATTGCGGGACTACCTCCAGAAAGGCGGCTTCCTCTGGGTGGACGACTTCTGGGGCGAGTACGCCTGGGACGTGTTCGAGATCCAGCTCCGCAGGGCGCTGCCCTCCGCGCGCTACCCGATCGTCGACCTGCCGCTCTCGCACCCGATCTTCACCTCGCTCCTGCCGGTACGCCGCGTCCCCCAGATCCCATCGATCAACTTCTGGCTCGGATCAGGCGGTCGGACCTCGGAGCGCGGCCGCGACAGCCAAACGCCACGCGCGCGCGCGATCGTCGACGACCACGGCCGGGTGATGGTGTTCATGACCTACAACACGGACGTGGGCGACGCGTTCGAGCGGGAGGGCGACAGCCGCGAGTACTTCTTGGAGTTTTCGGTAGAAGGCTACGCGCTCGGCGTGAACGTGCTGCTGTACGCCATGACGCACTGACGCGGACGAACCTCGGCGCGCGGTTACGCCGCGCGCCGGACGTCGTTCTCGACCTGCCCGTCGCGAATGTAGATCGTCCGGTGAGCGTGCACGGCCACGTCGGCTTCGTGCGTCACGAGCACGATGGTGTTGCCGGCCTGGTGCAGCCGTTCGAAGAGCGCCATGATCTCGACGCCGGTCTTCGAGTCGAGATTGCCCGTGGGCTCGTCGGCCAGCAGAATCGACGGGTTGTTCACGAGGGCACGAGCAATCGCGACACGCTGCCGTTGGCCGCCCGAGAGCTCGTTCGGTCTATGGCTCATCCGCGAGGTCAGCTCGACCTTCTCGATCGCGGCCTTGGCCCGCAGGTCCCGGTCCCTGGCCGGAATGCCCGCATACACGAGCGGGAGCTCGACGTTGCGGAGTGCAGTCGCGCGCGGGAGCAGGTTGAAGGTCTGGAAGACGAACCCGATCTCCTCGTTGCGGATGCGAGCCAGCTCGTTGTCGTTCATCTGGCTCACCTGCTTGCCGTTCAGGAGGTACGACCCCCGGCTGGGCGTATCCAGACAGCCGATCAGGTTCATCAGCGTCGACTTGCCCGACCCCGACGGCCCCATGATCGCCACGTACTCGCCGCGATCGATCTCCACCGACACGCCGCGGAGCGCATGGATTTCCT
>VGZJ01000485.1 GCA_016872595.1 Planctomycetota bacterium | reverse complement strand
GGGGCCTGCGCCGCGAAGCTCGACTTGCCGATGCCCTCGGTTCCGTAGACGAGCAGGCGCGGCGGCTTCGGCGTGCGGCCCTTCTGGATGGTCGCCAGACGGTTCACTTGGTGGCCTCCGGGGTGGCGGGTTGAGATTGAGGTTGGATCGCGTGGAGGCGTTCGACGCGGAACGAGTCTTCGCCGAACTCGCGACGCAAGAACGCCGTGAACACCTTGGCGAGGTCGCGACCGACTGGCGTGCCGCCGTCGATCACGCACGCGCCGAACGTGCCGCCGATCGCGTGGCCCGCGTCGAGCCGGGTCTGCGCCTCGCCGTGCAGCCCCTCGACGGCGATGACGGCCAGGAGCATCGACGCCTCGACTTCGGCCTTCGGCACGTCGGCCTGAAACGTGTAGCGGTAGAGTGTCATGAGTGGTTCCTCAAGAACGCGGTCCCTATCAACAGACCTTTTCAAGTCCGTGGACAGTTGACGCAACAATCACAAATAATCGCGCAGATTGGCGTCCGCGAAATGCTGCCTCAGGCGCTCGAGGTCGCGGTACAGGGTGGTTCGCGGGACGCGGAGATCGCGGGCGACCTCCGAGACGGACTGCCGTTTCAGTCGCTCGGCCAGGTCGCGGAGATCCTCGGGCAACGCCGCCAGCACGCCGGCCACGTCATCGGCCAACTCAAACCACTCCGCGTCCGATCTTGATGCCGGTTCGGGAATGCCCGCGTCAGAGTCGTTGCGATCGGCTCGCGCGAGGAGAGCGTGGATCGAACGATGTCTGCGGCTATCACGCTTCTTGGCGTGTCGATCCCGCAGTATCAACACGAAGGCACGTTCCACGACCGTGGTGATGAAGACGTTGAGGTGCTGGGTCAGCTCCGCTTTGTAGTTCTGCAAGCTGTCCATGAGCCGCAGGAGCAATTCCTGCTCGAGCTCGTGCATGTCCTGGTCGGTGAAGCCCGCGCGACCGACGAACTGCCGGACCTTGCGTCGAATGAGGCCGCGGGCGAACCGGTCGGTGATGATTTGGTCGTGGCTGACCATGCATACCTCCTCCGACCGCGAAGGAAGAGATGTGGGCCACGACGACCGGCGGAAAACGCAAGAGCCGCGAAGACAGGAGGCCATGCGAGAAACGCTTCAGGTCGGCGTCGCCCACATCTGCTTCCGCTTTGCGGCCGGACAAATGTCGAGTGAGTTGGAAAATCAGGTTGTTGGTCGGCTGCGAGCCGCGACTACGCGCTCACCTCCGGGATGACGATCTGAAACGGCAGCCCGTGCTTGACCTCCAGTAATTCGACCGTGCCGGTGCCGAGCTGGTCGAGCCGGTTCCACAGGTCGACGACCTGCGCCTTCAGGCAGAAGTCGGCGAGCGCGACCTCGGGGCGCGGTTTATCGTCGGCGCCGAGCTTGATCTCGCGGACGACGTGCGGCAGCGGGTCGAAGACCGGGTCGCCGCCGCGGACCTCCATGTTTTCGATGCGCCCGAAGTTGATGGACTGCATCAACTCGAGCAGCCGGCGCCGGGCCGGGGACAGGGACGATTTGGACGCGACCGACATACGACACCCCTCAATCACGATCAGGAACACAGGACGGACATCCGCAACAACCTTCTCCCAACCCGGCACGCCGCGGCCCGCCGATCACCGCGGCTTCGACCCCTGAGCACAGTCGTCGCGGCGGACGGCCACGACCTTCCCGAGGATCCGCAGCTCGTCGTCGACGCCGACGACAATGGGCTGGAACTTGGGGTTCTCCGGGCACAACTCGACCCGCGGCCCCTTGATGGAGAGCCGTTTGACCGTCGCCTCCTCGCCGAGGAGGGCCACGACGATGTCCCCGTTCTCGGCCATGGGCTGCCGCCGGACGACGACCAGATCCTTGTCGGCGATCCCCGCGCCGACCATGCTCTGCCCCGTGACCCGCAGCGCGAAGCACTGCTCGCCGCCCACGACCGCGCTCTCGACGAGGACCTGACCGACGATGTTCTCCTCGGCCAGGATCGGCCGCCCGGCCGCCACGCGGCCGACGATCGGTACCGCCACCAATTTGCGCGGGGCGTCGTCGATCTCGCGGACGATGCTCAGGCCCCGTGCCTTGTGGGATGTTCGCTTGAGGTAGTCCTTGCGGACCAGCTGACCCACGAGCGCGTGGGCGCTCGGCGCGGCGATGCCCAGGGCGTCGGCCAACTCCTGGGCCGTCGGCGGGTACCCGTGGCGCGCGAGGAACGCGCTGACGGCGCGGAACGCCCGGCGCTGCGGATCGGTGAGCGTTTCGACGGGGGGTCGACCGCGTCGCTTCTTTCTCTCGCTCATGCTGGTCGCTTTCGGTTCGCCTCGGGGACAACGAGCCGGAGCCGGGCGTGTCCGGAATTAAACCTAATGTATATTAGCCTTATAAATTGGTCAATGTCAAATATGCCGGGCGTTCCGAACGCGGAATTCGGACGGCTCGCCCCTACAACCGCACCTCCTTCAGCTCGTCCCACAGTTTCCGTTGCTTCCGCCAGTCCGGTGCCGAGGCGATCGGTTGCAGGTCAGCGAGGATGATGGCCGGTCGCCCTTTTTCGACGCGTGACATGTACAAAAGTTCCTCCTGAATGTCGGGAGCCAAGTTCAGCAGGTTCATGATCTGGCTGACGCGAGCACGGGTGACGTGGCCGAGCCGGGCGATCTCGGTGTAGTTCTCGATCACACCATCGCGGATCAACCCGTCGCACCGGATCGCCAGCGCCATCAACCGGGACACGCGCGGAACGCGTCCGGGTTCAGCGGGGCGAAACGGCTTCGGGCCGGTTTCCAGCACCTTGCGACTGCCCCGCCCGCGGCGGTCGAAGTGAACATCGCACTCAATCTTCAGCGGCGTCGCAGGGGTTGTGGTGTGTGTCATGCCCGTTTCTCCTCTCGTTTGTCGGCCAGCTCGCGGGCCAGCGTCTTGATCCCGGCGGGCCGGAAGGCGATGGCCACCTTCCCCTTCGACCCGTCGTAGTCCACCTGTTCGACCAGGAGATGCACCACCCGCGCCTGCTCGTGCGGCGACAGCGACCCCCAGACCGGGTCGAAGACCGACACCGCGAGCGCGGCCTCGTCCTCGTCGAGCAGTTGGTGGTGAACGGCGTGGATGTGCTCGT
>VGZJ01000484.1 GCA_016872595.1 Planctomycetota bacterium | reverse complement strand
GCCCCGAAGCCCGCGGCCCCGCGCCGACCGCGCGCCGCCCCGGCGCGCCGCCCGACGAGGGCAACGGCCTCCGCGTTCTCACGTACCTGCGGCTCCACTGGCTCATGATCCTGTTCTGCGGGTCGCTCCTCGGCACCGCCGGGGCGCTCGCCGCGTGGAACCTGCTCGCCAGCAAGTACGAGTCGTACGCGCTGTTGCAGGTGTCGAGCGCGCCGACCGCGCTGGCGAACCAGAACAACCCGAACCAGCCGCGCACCGAGTTCGCCACCTACGTGAAGACAACCGCGGCCCTGCTCAAGTCCGAGTTCGTGCTGAACGCCGCGCTCCGCGACATCAAAGACTTGCCCACCATCAAGGCCCAGTCCGACCCCATCAAGTACCTCGATGAGGAACTTCAGGTATCGTGGCAGGACGGCTCGGAAGTGGTGCGCATCACCTTCAAGGGCGCGGAGCCGAGCGACGCGAAGAAGATCGTGGACGCGGTGCAGAACGCCTTCATGAAGGAAGTGATTCAGAAGGACGTGGCCGAAAAGCAGGTGTTCTTGAAGAAGGTCGAAGACGCGCAGATCGACATCAAGAAGCTGCTGAAACAACAAACCGAGAAGGACAAGCCGGCCCCCGGTGGCGTGGTGCCCGCGGGCGGCCCGCCGGCGGTTCCCGGCGCGCCCGGCGTCGTGCCCCCGCCCGTGCCCGGCCTGCTGCCCATCGACATCATCAACCGCATCGACCCACGCATCCTCATCAACAAGCTCGTCGGGCTTCAACAGGACGTCGAGCGCCTGCCGCTGGTGATTCGCGACGCCCAGCGCCGCGAGGGGTTGCTGAAGGAGAAGCTGAAGCTGCTCAAGGAAGCGCCGATCCCGCAGGCCACGCAGAACATGATCGACAACGACCAAGACGTTGTGGTCGAGAAGCTGCGGATGATTAAGGCCAAGAGCGAGTACAACAAGGCGCTTTACGCCGGCGACCCGAAGAACCCGACGCCCGCGGTGCTCGAGCTGAAGGACGCCTTTGAAGCGCAAGAGGCGCGGTGGACGAAGGTGCGCAAGGAGAAGCTCGAAACGCTCGACGGCCTCCGTCGGCTCGACGAGGCGAAGAAGATCGCCGCGGAACTGGAGGAGGTCATTCGCGGGGTACAGCGGTCGCAAGAGCAACTCGACCACGCGAAGGCTCAGCTCGCGAAGGCCGAGAAGCAGCTCGTCGAACTGCCGCTGCCGACGGAAAAGCCCGGCGGCGGGCTGATCCCGGTGCGGTTCGAGGACAAGATTCTGTACGCCCCGGAGAACAGCGCGCTCGACACCACCGACGGCATCTACCGAAACCTCGTGCGCCAGTACCTCCTGATCCAGATGGAACTGAACTCGCCGCCGCGCGTGCGCGTGATCCAGACCGCCTCACACCCGACGCAGAAGGACATGAAGAAGCAGTACCTCGGTACGGGGGCCGCGGGCGTGCTCGGGTTCGTGCTGGTGGCGCTGGGCGTGGTGGCGTTCGAGACCGTGGCCCGGCGGGTCAGCTCGCTGGCCGACGTGAAGAGCGCCGTGCCGGTGCCCGTGGTCGCCGTGATTCCCGGCGCGCCGACGCGCGACCTCGCCGGCCGCGCCGCCACCGGTGAGGCCATCGACAAACTCCGCGCCTACGTGTCGCAGACGTGGCTGAGCCGCGGGGCGACGACGATTGCCGTGACCAGCCCCATCGGGGACGAGGGTAAGGCGTTCGCCGCGTTCGGCCTCGCCAGCAGCCTCGCCCAAGCCGGGTACAAGACGCTGCTCGTCGACTTCGACCTGCGCGAGCCGGTGCTGCACGCCTACGCCGGGGTGCCGAACCTCGCCGGCGCGTGCGAGTTGCTCCGCGGCGAGACCGACGCGCGCAACGCGGTGCAGTTCCTCCCCAGCGGGCTGCACCTGCTCCCCGCCGGCAAGTGGTCCGACGAGGCCCGCAAGGCCGCGACCGGCGAGCGGCTCGAGGGCGTGCTGAACAAGCTCAAGGAACCCTACGACTGCGTGGTGTTGCACGGGCACGCGCTCCTGACCGTGGCGGAATCGGTGGAGGCCGCGCGGCGGTGCGAGGTGGTTCTGGTGTGCGCCCGCTACCGCGAGACCGCGACCCCGCTGCTGAAGCGCGCGACCGAGCGCGTCGCCACGATGGAAGTGCCGTTCTGCGGCGTCGTGTACGTCGGGGCCACCGAGCAAGAGGCGCTGTGCTGAGTTCGTCGCCGTGCGAAGCCGCGAGCGGCTTCGGGCAGCAGGAGTTTCACCAATGATTCGGCCCCTGATCTACGTCCCGGTTCTCGCGCTGGTGGTGTGCGGCGCGCTGGTTCACGGCGCGGTCACGCAGCGCTGGGGGGCGCGCGCCGCGGACGCGGAGCAGACCGTGCGGCTGCACGCGCTGGAGGTGCGCCTCGGCGACTGGACGCCGACCGAGGTGCCCACCGAGATGCCGGTGAACGAGCGCAGCACCGCGACCAGCCGCCGGTACGAGTCAGCGGCGGCGCGGCGCAGCGCGATGGTCAGCTTCATCAGCGGCATTCCGGGTTCCGTTGCGACCCACACGCCGGACGTGTGCTACCCCGGCAGCGGGTACAAGACGCTCCGCGGCCCCAAGAAGGAACAGGTCGCGCTGCCGGACGGCCGCACCGGGACCGTGTACGTTGCGGACTTCGAGAAGAAGACGCAGACCAAGTTCGACCGGGTTCGGGTGCGCTGGGCGTGGACCGCAGACGGCACGTGGGTCGCGCCGGACAACCCGCGCTGGCAGTTCGCCGGCCAGCTCCGCGCGCCGACGCTCTACAAGGTGTACATCGCGACGCCGCTGCCCGACGCCGACGGCGACACCGCCCCGGAGGACGACGCCGCGACGAAGGCGTTCGTGGGCGCGACGTGGGCGCAGTATTTGGCGGCAATGAGCCAGTGAGGAGTGAGGAGTGAGGAGTGAAATCCATGTCTCTGTCCTAGCTCCTCACTCCTCACTCCTCACTGGCCCGACTTCGCCCCGTGAGGATCGCGTTCGATGTTACGGAACTGCGAATCGCCCGTTCGGGTTAGCACGAGGTCCGCGTTGCGAACGCCCGCGAATCCCGGCCCGCGCGTGCGGCCCGCCCCGCCCCCGCCGGCCCCGGTGCCGCCGCTGTCGG
>VGZJ01000483.1 GCA_016872595.1 Planctomycetota bacterium | reverse complement strand
GCGGAGCGCGCCCCGGCGCTGCTGGGCGCGAAGCCGCCCGCCCCGCCCCCGTCCGCCGACGGGCCGGACGATTGGGTCGTGCCCCTGCGCCCCGAGCGCGGCGGGCCGTGCTCCGTGCTGGTCATCGACGCCGACGAGTTCGCCACCTTCGGCGCGATCATCTCCGTGGGCCACGACGCGGTGCGCGCGGTCGGCAGCGCGGTCTGGACCCGGCTCGCGGTGAAGGCGTGGAAGGACCGGCTCATCGACGTTGTGTCCGACCGCTGCGTGCGCCTGTGCCGCCGCGACCCGCGCGACTCCGCCGAGGCCGAACAAGCCCTGTTCGAGCAACTGGACGAGGCGCTCGACCGTACCCGCGCCGGCCAGCGCATCAGCCTGTGCGTGCGCACCGCGCACTGGTACCAAGACGTGATCCAGCAGCCGGAGGAGTTCGAGGCGCACTGCGCGGCGCTGGCGCGACTCGCCGGCGACTCGGTGCGCGACTTCACCAACGGCATCGGCCTCGCCGAGCCGCCGCGCGCGGTGTGGCTGACCGACGCCGCCGGCCGGTTGCCCGGCCTCATGCGCGCGGTCCACGCCAACACGCCGGAGGGAACGTCGGTCGAGGTGCTGCCGCCGAACGCGGTGGCCTGCGCCGCCGGGGCGCTGGTCCCGCGCTGGCTCGCCGGCGAGTTGCCCCGCGCGCACCTCGACGGCGCGATCCCGCTCCCGCAACTGATCGACGTGCGCCGCACCAGTGACGCGCGACTTTAGGAGGAACCTCATGCGAGTGCGCCACAAGCCGCCCACGCTCGTGAGCATGTGGATGCTGGACGTGTTCTGCTGCGCGCTCGGGTGCGTCACGCTCCTGTTCCTGCTCAACAGCCGCATGGCCTCCGACGCGGTGCGCGCGAATCAGACGGCGCTCGTCGATCTCGCCGCCACCGACCAGAAGCTCGCCGCGGCCCTCACCGACCTCGACTCCACGCGCCTCAAACTGCTCGCCGAAGACGCCAACAGCAAGCGCCTCGCGGCGAACGTGGCGAAACTCCTAGAAGACCAGAAGAAACTGTCCGACGACAAGCGCGCGCTCGACGACCAACTGGCCGCGGCGCGCAAGGAGAAGGACGAGACCGCGCGCCGGCTCGCGCTCGCCCGCGACGAAGCTAAGACCGCGCAGGCCCAACTCGACGCGACCCAGACCGACCTCGCCGCGCTCGAGAAGAAGGCCGGGGCCACCGCGAAGGAACTGGCCGCCGCCCGCGACCAAGTGGCCGACGCCACCGACCTCCTCAAGAAGCGCCAGAAGGACATCGACTCACTGTCCAAGAAGGACGCTTCGAGCGCGACGCAGATCGACGGGCTTCAGAAACTGCTGCGCGAGAAGGACACCGAGCGGCTCGCGCTCGAAAAGAGCATGACGGCGACCCGCAAAGACCTGACCGACGCCGAGGCCCGGCTGCGGGCCGCGCAGCGCGCGCTCGACGAGCAACTCGCCGTCGCCCGCGCCGCGGCCAAAGCCGCGGCCGAGGAACTGGCGCTGGCGAAGGCCGCGGCCAAAGCCGCCGCGGAGGAAGCCGCGGTCGCCAAGGTCGGGGCCGCCAAAACCGCCGGCGAACTCGGCACCGCCCGCGCGCAGATCAAAGACCTGAGCAAGCGGATCGACGACGCCAACGTGAGCATCATCGACCTGCAAGGCGACAAGGCCAAGCTCGCGGACAAGTTCAACAAGTTCCAGAAGGAGAGCGAGGCCCGGTTCGCCGGCATCGCTACCACGGGCAAGAAGGTCGCGTTCCTCGTCGATATGTCGGGCAGCATGGGCAAGCGCGACCTGAACACGCTCGACGACACCAAGTGGCCGCTCGTGGTCGAAACCGTGTGCAAGGTGATGCGCAGCATCCCGACGCTGGAGAGCTATCAGGTCGTCGTGTTCTCCAGTTCGGCGAGCTGGGTGTTCGGCGCGGGCGAGTGGCAGGCGTTCACCGGCGAGCGCTCCGTCGAAACCGTGAAGGACGCACTGTTGAAGATCAAGCCGAAGGACGACACGAACATGTACGCGGCGTTCGAGAAGGCGTTCGCGCTCCGCGGCACAGGTCTCGACACGGTGTACCTGTTCTCGGACGGCCTGCCGACCAGCGGCGAGGGGCTGACGCCGGCTCAGAAGAGCGCCGGCCTGAGCGAATCGGAACTGGGCGTGATCCTCGGCAAGCACGTGCGCGACACCCTGACGCGCACGTGGAACCGCCCGCTCGCCGGCCAGCCGCGGGTGAAGGTCAACTCGGTCGGCTTCTACTTCGAGAGCGTCGAGGTCGGCGCGTTCCTCTGGGCGCTGTCGCGCGAGAACGACGGCAGCTTTGTGGGCATGTCCAAACCATGACTCCTTCCCCCGCTCCGGCCGCGCCGGAACCGCTGTTGCACGTCCCCAACCTGCTCTCCTTCGCCCGCATCCCGCTGGCGGTGGTGGTGTTCGCGTGCGTCGTGCATCAGGCGTGGCTGGTCGGTCTCGTCGTGTTCGTGATCGCCTGCGCCACCGACTGGCTCGACGGCTGGTGGGCGCGCAAGTACGGCCCGCTCACGCTCGTCGGCCGCAACCTCGACCCCTTGGCCGACAAGGTGCTGGTGTGCGGCACGTTCATCTACCTGATCCCGGTGGAGAGCGCCGGCATCTTGCCGTGGATGGTCACGGTCGTCGTCTGTCGCGAACTGCTGGTCACGGGCATTCGCGGGATGGTGGAAGCCGCGGGGAAGAAGTTCGGCGCGGACTGGTTCGGCAAGCTGAAAATGGGCCTTCAATGCGCCGTGCTGATCGGCGTGCTGCTGATCGAGTGGCTGCGCCCCATGCCGGCCGCGGCCGACGCCCTCGCGCTCCTCACCCGCGTGCAACTCGTCCTACTCTGGGCGATGCTCATCGCCACCGTCGGCAGCGGCGCGCAGTACGTCGTCAAGGCCGCGAAGCTGCTGGGGAAGTAAATATCGGACATTGACCACCTAGCCGTTGTCAGTCAGAATTCCAACTCCCTATGCCTCGGCTCACTTTAGAGAGTGCCGACATGCCCGCGCCAGACACTAGACTCGTTGCGCAATAGGTGTTGGTTCAGTCGCACTTCGGCCAGACGATCCTGTGTGGTCGTTACCCGTACATCCGGTTGTGGAGTCCGGCGACGTTCTTCATCATCACCGTGTGACGACGGGGCG
>VGZJ01000482.1 GCA_016872595.1 Planctomycetota bacterium | reverse complement strand
CCGCGAAGAACCCGTCGTCGAACTGTTCGCCGCCGCGCGCGCGGGCCGCGATCTTCGCGACCTGCACCTCTTTCTCCGCCGTCGCTTTCTTCTGATCGTCGAGCTTTTTCTTCGCGACTTCGGTTTCCGGCGTGGCCCACGACTGCGCGACGGCCGCGACCGTGAGCGCGCCGACCGCGAACAGCAGGAACGTGCCGAGGTAGTACGGCCGGCGCGCGCCGCGGGGCCGGCCCGCGGCCAGCGCCGCGCCGCCGATGCCCACCGCGAACAGCATCACCGCCAGCGCCGGCAGCCCCCACGACGGCGGGCGCGCCGGGCGCGTCTCGTGCTTGTACAGTTCGGCCGCCGCCGCGTCGTACTTGGCCTCGGCCGCGGTCGCCGCGGTGCGGGCCGCGGTCAGTTGCGCCTGCGCCTCGACCGCGCCGTTGCGCGCCGCCCAATCGGTTTCGGCGAGGGTCCGCGCGATGGTGGCCTGCTCCAGCTTCGGCCGGAACTCGGCGTGGACGCGCTGTTCTTCGAGCTTGTACAGCGCGAACGGCGCGCTCGTGCGCTGGCCGTGCGCCACCAGCATGCGGTCCAAGTCGCCGTCGAGCAGTTTATCGACGGGGCTTTGCTCCGCGAACCGCCGCCAGCCCTGCGTGCCCAGCAGCCGGTCGAGCGCGACCGCGGCCTTCTCGTTGGTTTCCTTCTTCGGGTGGTCGATCAGTAGGAAGTCGGCGTGTTCCAGTTCCGCCGGGTGCTTGACCTCGCCCGACAGGAGGAAGTGCGTCGGCATCAGCCGGTCGGTCTTGTTGTCGGCCATCGTGATGACGCTGCGGTTCACGACGCCGACGAGCAGCACCGCGGGCGCGGGCTGTTCGCGCTCGTTGAACGCGCTCAGTTCGAGCCGCACCTTACCGGCCGGCGTGTACCGGGCCTTGTCCGGTTGCGCGTTCAGAATCAGCATCTGGTCGGGCTTGCGGAACACGAGGCGCTCGGCGCGGGGCACGAGGGCGGCGCGGCCCTCGGCCGCGCCCTTCGGCTCCTCGAACACGGTCACGCGCGTCACGCCGCCGGCGTTGTCCTCGCCCTTGAGCGCGACATCGAACGGCGTGCCGGCGGTCACGTCGAGCTTCTGGTGCGCGACCAGCCGCCCGCGAGCGTACGCCCCGACGTGCAGCGTCTTCGCGGTGGGCGACTGGACGCGCACGCGGATCGCTGCCCCTTTTTCCGTCACGGCCTCGAGCGCGGTCAGGGCCACGCCGTCGGCCTTCGCCGCGGGCAGCGGGATCCCGTCCTTCGTCGGCTCGGTGATCCCGGCCGGCGACGTGATCTTGAGGAAGTACTTCGCGCCGGCCTTCGGCGTCAGGTCGAAGATGCCGTGCCCGCGGTTCACGCCGGGGTTCTCGGCGTCGGTCAGCGTCTCCACGTCGGCGACCTTGTTCGTGCCGTCCGTGATGTAGCCCTTCAGGTCGGCCGGCTTGCCCGGCTCCTTCGGGTTCGTGCTCGGCATCCGCACCATGAAGTACACACGGCCGGGCGTGGCCTCGATCAGGTCGCCGCCTTCGGGGAAGAACTCGACCTTGAGCGTCTTGGTGACGAGCGGCACCGGGCGCACGATGGCCTCGGTGTCGCCGCCGTCCTGAATGTTCAGGCTCAGCGACACCGCCGGCGGCGCGTCCTTCGCCTTGTCGAACAGGTCCGCGGGCAGCTTGAAGGTCACGTCGAGTACGCCCTTCGTCGCGCCGCGCTCGGCCGGCACGATGGCGAACGTCGCGCCCTGTTGCTGGTGAATCGGCTTGCCGTCCACGGTCGCGGTCACGGCGGCCTTGGCGTCCTTCATCGGCCCGCCGGCGGTGCGCGACACCTCGACGCGGGCCTTCACCGTGTCGCCCGCGCCGTAGCTCTTGCCGTCGAACTCCAGCTTCTTCTCGAACGTGTCCGGCACGTAGCGGTTCACGATGAACTTGCGCGTTTCGAGCAGGTGCTCGCGGCGCGAGCCGCTGTCGATCTCGACCAGATCGAGCTTGTACTCGCCGCCGGGCGCGCCCGCGGGGATCGTGTACTCGCCCACGCCGATGCCGCGAATCGGCTTGCCGTCCGGCCCCAGCACCGGCTTGAAGTTGCTGAGCAGCCGGCCGTTGCCGGTGTCGAGCTGGGTGATGGCGTCGCCGGGGTCGCGCAGGCGGAACGTGAGGTGCAGGTCGTGGGCCGGCGGGGTGAGGGCGGCGCGGTCGAGCGTGAGCGACCGGAAGCGGACCGTCTCGCCCGGCTTGTACAGCGGCTTGTCGGTCGCGAGGTGCGTCACGAACACCGGCCGCGCGAGCGGGATCAGCTCGCTCAGCGTGCCCTTGCGGTCGTCGTCGGTCAGCGCCGACACTTCGACGAACAGCTCCGTGCCGGGCTTCACCTTCGCCCAGAACGCGAGCGGTAGGTCGAGCCGCGTGTCCCCGCTCGCGGGGCGCTCGTGCGTGGTCTTCTCAAGCTCCGTGCCCTTTGCGTCCTTGACGACGACTTCGAGCTTCTTCGGCTTGATCGGCTCGCCGTGGCGGTTCAGCGTCTCGATCTTCCACGAGTTCGGCGCGCCCGGTTGGACGTGCGCCGGGCCGGTCAGCCGCACCGAGAAGTCCTTGTCCTCGATGACCTTCCGCGCCTTCTGCAACTCGTCCTGATGCTTCTTGAGAAGCTCGTTCTCCGCGGCGGTGGCCTTGTCGAGTTCGGCGCGAGCGGCGTCGCGCGCGGCCCGCTGTTCGGCCTCGATGCGCGCCAGTTCCGCGGCGGTGGCGTCGCGGTCGGCCCGCGCGTGGGCCGCTTCGCGGTGTTTGTCGTACCAGTTGTAGACCTGCCGCGCGGCCGGCAGCGCGAGCACGACCGCGAGCGCGACCGTAACGACGCGCCAGCGGAGCCAGAACCCCTGTTGCGGGGCGTCGTCCTCGGGCAACTGACCGGGGGCGGGGTCGTTCGTGTCGCGCATGGGGGCTGCTCCCGCGTGGCGGTGATGTGTCGCGATCCTCGTATCACCAGACGAGCGAACCGCGGCGACCGATTGTGCCACACGGGAAAAAAGGGTTCAATTGGGTATTAGATGTTCTTCACGATAAGGTCGGCGCCCGTGCGGCCCCGCCGCGTGGCTGATCGGCGGGTGGGTTCAGGCGTCGATCATCCGGTTCACCAGTCCGGCGATGGCCCGGACCCGCATCCCGTGCCGC
>VGZJ01000481.1 GCA_016872595.1 Planctomycetota bacterium | reverse complement strand
ATGCGCAAGCAAAGCCCCCACGCGCTGGCCGCGATCCTCCGCACCGCGACGGAGATCCCCGACGCGCGCGCCGGCGAACTGTGGGAGAAGTACCGCACCACCGGCGACCCGAACACGTTCAACGTTCTGTGGCTCTGGATCGGCAATCGCGTGTACCCCGTGTTGCGCGGGCTGTTGCGAACCGACGAAAGCACCGAGGACGCCGTTCAAGCGGTGATGCTGGAACTGGTCACCAAGCGCGACACCATGCCGGCGTTCGAGAAGGCGAAGGCGTGGCTGCGTGGGGTCGCGACCAACATCGCGGCGCAGGGGCACCGCTCCGCGGGCCGGCGCGAGGTGCGCCACCAACAGGTTGCGAAACCCGACACCACGACCGACGATCACACCGCGCGAACCATCGATCAACTGGCGGTGCGCGACGCGCTGAGCAAACTCGACAGTACGGACCGTGAGATCGTCACCCTGATCCACTTCGAGCGGTTGACCAAGGAACAAGCCGCGGCCGAGGTGGGGTGCGACCCGAAGACGTTCACGAAGCGCCTGACCGCGGCAGAGTCGCGCTTGCGGGACCTGTTGGCGGCGGCGGGCCTCGTTGCGGGCGCGCTCACCTGCGCGGACGCGGTAGCGGTGCCAGTGCGGGCGGCACTCAACCCGGAGCGCGTTGCGGAGATGCTCTCCAACGCATGGGCCGCGACCGCGTCCGGTGCCGCCGGCTGGTCGAAGCCGCTGCTCGTAGCCGCGGGCCTGTTGCTGTGCGGCGGCCTCGCCCTCGGGGGCTGGGCGCTGACGCGCGAGCGGCCCCCGGAACGCGCGCGGCAACCGGAACCGCCGACTCCGCCCGCGCCGGTCGAACCGCCGAAGCCGCGCACGCTTCAGGAAGAGAACCGCCTAATTGTCGAACAGCGCTTGCGCCCAGCGCTCGAAGCCGCCCTCGCCAAGTTGGTTCTTGGCGAGGGCGGTAGGGCCGAGATCGACGGGATCGAGGCCCACGACACGCGCGTGCGGCTCCGCGCGACGCTCGCGCACGGCAAGCCACTGACGTTCAAGAGCCGCGTCGAGTTCCTGTTCGACACGTTCTCGAAAGAGCTGTCCGCGTGGATCGCGTTCACCGACCGCGACGAGTGGCGCAGGGTCGATCCGAAGAAGCCGATCCAGACGAGCGTTCCGGTGTTCGGAAAGTTCTCGCTGCCGCTCGCCGGCCTCGAAGACTTGGACCGCGTCTTCCGGTCGGCCCCGTGGGACGAGGCCCGAACGGCCGGCGAGCGCGCGGCCTATCGCGCGCGGCTGGAGAAGGCCCTCGCACCGTATTTGGGGGTTTGGTACCTGAACGGTATTCGAGAGGGCACACGGACGATCCGCCTCACGCCCGCTGACGAGATGCAGTGTACCGATCACACCGGTGCGAAGTGGGCGCTCGCGCAAGGCCCCGAAATCGCGCTGGACGACCAAACGGGCGAACCGCGGATCATGTTCTTCGGCTACGCGTTGAGCCCCGACAAACAGCGCCTCAACCTGCTGCGCCCGCCGCCAACGGGCCCCGAGTTCTGGAGCCGCCAACCGACCCGGTGAGGACGCAAGAAACGTTAGGTACCTACATTCCTTCGAGGTGACTTCGATGAGCCGCAACCTCCTCTTGACCGCACCACTGTTCGCGATCCTCGGTCTGCTGGTCCTCGGCCAAAACGTGTCGGCACAGCCCGCGCCAGCCGAGCAGAAGCGCTTCTGCGAATATCACCCTGACGTGTCTCTGCAACTGGGGCGCGGGTTTGCCCCCAACGACCCAACATCGGTTAAGGATGAGCCTATCGAGTTTCAAATCGTCCCAAATCCGAAGCTGGGCGCTGTGCCCGGCATCAACAAAGCTGAGTTCAAATTGGATATGGTTCAGTCGCGAAAAGAACTGATGACCGCACTCGGAATCGACGTGAGCATCGCCGCTCGCTATCTGTCCTATTCGGGGCACGCCAAGTTTCATTACAACAGCGGATCAATCCAACACGGCAAAACCGCGACGGTGGTCATCTCTGCGCGACTGGAATTTGGCGACCAGCTCATCAAGGACTGGAAGCTGAAGCCTGCGGCGAAGAAGTTGATCGAGGAGAAGAACTGGAAGGCGTTTGAAGAGAAATATGGCACCCACTATGTCGTCGGCGAGAGGCGTGGGATCTCTGCTTCCTTCATCTTAACATTTAGTCACCTATCCGATGAAAGCTACAGCGAACTTGAAGCTGAGACCGGCTTCAAAGCTGGTGGGTGGGGCGGCGGCGTTAATGTTACGGCCAAGTTCTGGCAGCAAGTCCAGTCCGCAAGCCAAGAAGATCGCCTCAACGTACAGTATTATTCGAACGGTGGCCCCGGGATCAGTGATGCGATGAAAGTTATTCGTGCTGCGTCCGTATCACCGAAGCCCAAGGAAGATGTCCTCGATGAACTTGAGCGGTATTTGAAGCAATTCACGTTCGCTAATTCAGCACCGCTGCGCTATTGGTACGCGGTCAACACGGACCTGCCCAATGTCAAGCCCCCTCTCACGACGCAAGAAATACTCATGCTCGAACTCGCTGATGCTTACTGGAAGGCAGATGCGGTTGTGAACCGTTACCAACAGGTTTACGACGCGCTTGAAGCTGCCCCGCTGGTTTCAAAAAAGGAAGATCGCGATGCGGTTTGGGGCGTTGTTACTACCCATCGACAGCACCGTCTCAAACTTTCGGAACTTCACGCTCAGTGTGTGCGAGGTGACCTCGGAGGTGTCATCCTGAAAGACAAGAACGGGGCTTACGAAATCCCACGCGCGCCAGATGTCGCAGAACCGGTGCTGAAAATGATTGCCAACCTACTGCCCCAACAGGCAACAGGGGTTTATCGGCGTTCCAGCGACTCGGCGCATTGTGACGGTCGGAAATGCCATATCGAACACATTGGCGGCACGCGGTTTCGGTTCAAGCAGTGGGTTGAAATCGAAGGCAACCGGCTGGAGGAGTGGGTGATGGATTGGGACTTTAAGAACTCTCTGTTCCGCCCCGTGACGGGTAACTCGGGAAACGCGGCCTTAAAGCTCCAAACCGATCTTTCCCAGATGAACGCCTCTGGAAACGCAAATCGGCCGTGCGGCCACAAAGTACCCCCGCGAAGGGTGGTCCGCAACGATTTTCGCACCCGGATGAGGTCCCGACCACGGTCGAACGGTTC
>VGZJ01000480.1 GCA_016872595.1 Planctomycetota bacterium | reverse complement strand
TGCGGCACCGGCTGAAAGACCTCCTGTGCGTACAGTTCGCCCTTCTTCACCTCCGGCCAGTTCCGCGCGAGGTCGATCATTGCCGCGAGCGCCTTGTCGGTCAGTTCCGGGCAGACGTGCGTGATCGCCTTCGCCCCCGCGACGCGCACCTCGGTGTTCGGGTCGGCCAGCAGTTTCTCCAGCGCCGCCGGAAGGACATTCACGCTTTCGCCGGCCTTCTCGTACAGTGTCGGCAGCTTCACCTTCGCCAGCTCGCGCACCTTGAGCGTTGCCAGTACGGTCGCGGCCTTCTCGCGCACGATCGCGTCCTTGTCAGCGCAGAGTGCGACGAGGTGCTTCACTATGTCGGGCGTGTAACTGTGGAGCGTGCCGGAACTCTGAAGGTAGATGCCGCCGCCCTTGACGGTCGCGAGCAAGAGTACGCGGGTGGCCTCGATCTTGGGGCCGTCGATCTTGGCGAGGGCGGCGGCGAGGTGTTCGGAGGAGAACCCGAACTGGCCCGGCTCTTTCGGCAGGCGCGCGAGCAGCGCCGGCACCGCGGCTTTCGCGTCCGGGCCGATCGAACCGAGCACGTCGGCCGCGTAGTCGAACCGCTGCACCTTGTCTTCCAGCATCTTAATGAGCTCCGGCACGGCGCTCTTGGCGTGCGGCCCGGCCTTTACGAGGGCCGCGTGCGCCGCGAACTGCTTGCCCGGGTCGGTCGATTTCAGGTCCGCGACGAGCGCCGCGACGGTGCGGTCGTCGAGCGGCTCGGCCAGCGGGACCAGTAGTAGAAGGAGCGCGTGCGCGGACATGGGAAAAGCCCTCGCGGGGAGCGGTACGGGCGATGATACCCGCGCCGCCCCCCGCGCTAACCCGCCCGTGACACCGTTGTTACACGGCGCTCACTTCGCCCGCTTCAGTTCGGCTTCGAGCCACGCGCGCACGTCGTTGAGCGCGGCCGGGTCTTTCGCCCGGTACAGCTCGTGCTCGGTCGAGTCTTCGGGCGGCATGTCTTTATCGGTGCCGACGCGCTTCATCATCCGGCCCAGCACGGCGAGTTTGCGCTTGCGGTCGGCGCCCTTCAGCCACGCCTCGCGCGCGGTCGCGTCGAACGGGTCGAACGCCAGCGCCGGGATGGGGTTGAACGCGACCTTCCCGCCCTTCGCGACGTCGTGGCATCGCAGACAGGCGTGCGACGGCAGCACCTCGGCTTCCTTCTCGGCCTTCGCGTTCGGGTCGCGCTTCGGCGCGCTGGTGTACCGTTGCCGGTCTTGGAGGAAGGTGACATCGAACTCGGCGCGCATCAGGTCGATGTAGCCGGCGACGAATCGGTCCTTGAAGTCGTCGCGCTCCGGGAGTACGCCGGTCTTGAGCACGTCCGCGAAGTGCGGCCCGTTGAAGATCGCGCGGGCGACCGCCGCGGCGCTGCGCTTGGGGTTGGTCAGTCGCCCGGCCGCGTTCTCGGCCAGTTCCGTCACGAACTCGCGGTCCCGTTCACTCAACCCGATGGTGCGGGCCAGCGCGACGGCGCTCACGAGTTGGGACGGGTTCGTCGGGGTGAACGCGGCCGGCCGGATGAACGCCTTCGGGTTACTCGGCTGGTGCTGCGTCGGAAGCGCGGTGGCCCCCGCGGCGCGAAGCGCGTCGTACACCCCCACGACGTTCGGCGGCGCGTGCTGTCCCTTCGGGCCGGGCGGTTTCGGTCCCGCCACCGCCGCGACCGCCGGGTTGAAGTCCGCGAGCGCGCTGGGGGCGAGCACCTTGTTGGCCGCGTGAACGTCTTGGAGGAACGTGATGAGGTCGAGTTGGTTCAGGTCGAACTTGAGTTTCTGATCGAGCGCGTCGAGTTCGCCGCGGGTCGCGATCCCGCCGAGGAGCAGCACCAGCCCCTTGCGCCCGGCCGCGGTGCGCGCGAGCAACCGGAACCGCTCGCGGTCGCGGAGCACGTCCGCGCCCTGACGGACCGCGGCGTCCACCTCCGGGCCGTTGGGCCGCAGCACCCGCAGGCCGTCGATATCGTCGCGCCGGCCCAGCGCCGGGTCCTCTTTGCCTGTCGGGTCGAGGAGCGTGCCGAACGTGAACCGCGGGGCCGACGCGCTCCGCACCTGTTCGTTGTGCGCGGTGTTCGACCACGGGGTGACGCCGAGGATCGGCCCCTTGTTCTTGTGGCAACTGAGGCACCGCGCGCCGTCGAGCATTTTCAGTTCGGGCGTGCCGCCCATGCCCTCGATCACGCCGAAATCGAACTTCTGCGCGCGGCCGTTCCACGAGATGAACTCGACCGTCTTGACGACCGGGCCGTCCGCACCGGGTTCGGTGTTCGCCGCGAGGAACAGCCGCCCTTCGAGGTACGGCTTGTTCGTTGGGCGCTGGCCGAGTACGCCGCCGAGGGGCACGCCGCCGCCCCAGCCGCCGCTCGGGATCGTCGGCACGGCTTGTCGGATCGACGCCGGGCGCATGGTGATGACGACCCGCGGGTTCGCCAGCCCGGAGTGCGGCGCCACCGCGGAGAACGACACCGGCAACTGCACGAAGTCGCCGACCTTCGCGAGCGCCGCGGCCAGTTCGGTCCCGGTCGCCGGGAACCGGCCGCCGTTCGCCTCGATCACCGCGCCGATGGCCGTGTGCGCGTATGGGGCTGGCTTCTCGCGCGGCGGCGGTGCGAACCAAACGGGCCCCGGTTCGGCGTGAGCCGGAAGCGCGGCAAGAAGAACCGCCAGCACGAGCGCGCAGGCGCTCGCGAGGCACGGGCGTGCCGTCGTCATCGTCTCACCGGGTTGAGGCGTTGGGGAGTGTCAGGCGTGCTGCTGTACGAAACGAAGCACCGCGCCGGGCGTTGGCGCGGAGCCGATGAGAATTGGGATCGGGTTGGAAGCCCGTCCTACTTCAACGCCGTTGCCTTGCTCGTGTCGAGTTTCAGCGCGTATACGTGGCTGTACTGGCCCACGGCCCACACCACCTTGCGGGCCGGGTCGTACATCAGCCCCATTGAGTTGTTGAACGCGCCGCGCTTGCCGATGGGGTCTTCGCCGGTCAGCGGCACGCTCAGCCAAGCGTTCTTCGCGCAGTCGTAGGCGAGCCACTCCTGCGCGCCGCCCGCGCCCAAGACGCGCGCCCCAATCAAGACGACATCGGCTTCGGGCACGTACACGGTCTCGCGGCACGCGGCCAGCGCCTTGTCCGCGCCCGCGGGGTCGAGCCACTTCAGCTCGCCGGTCTTGAGGTCGTAG
>VGZJ01000479.1 GCA_016872595.1 Planctomycetota bacterium | reverse complement strand
GAACCGTTCGACCGTGGTCGGGACCTCATCCGGGTGCGAAAATCGTTGCGGACCACCCTTCGCGGGGGTACTTTGTGGCCGCACGGCCGATTTGCGTTTCCAGAGGCGTTCATCTGGGAAAGATCGGTTGGATCGACCCGCGGTTCGTTAAGTGAGTCGCGCGAGCACTTCGGGCCGCGGGCGCGCGCGCGCCGCCGTCATCTCGGACACGAGCGCGTACACCGCGGTATTGAGCGGGCACGGCGCGCCGCTCGCTGCCGCCAGCCGTAACAGGTGCCCGGTGTAGTTGTCCAACTCGGTGCGCCCCTTCTCGATCTCGCCCGCCATCGAACAGTACGTACCGCGCAGCGACGGCTCGAAGAACCGGGCCATCACGCGCGCGAGCCACTTCCGCCTGAGAATCCAAACCACCGTGCGCGGGTGGAACGGCCCCACGGTGCCAAGCTCGATGCCGCTCGCGCGCAGGATCGCGTAGTTCTCTTGAAGCAGCGCGAAGAACAGTTTCCGCGCCGCGGGCACGGACAGCAGCGCGCCGTTGTCGATGCCGGCCGCCGCCGCGAGCGGCGAGATGGCGGCGTTGTACATCAGCTTCGTGTACTTGATCGGCGCGATCTGGGGCACGAGCAAGACGCGAACCGCAGAACCAAACCCCCCGGCCCCCTTCCCTAAGAGGGAAGGGAGAGAAAAGTCCTCGCGCAAATGGGGCGGATCCGTGTCGCGGCGATCTTGCCCCCCCTTCCCTCCGAGGGGTAGGGGTTGGGGGGTTAGGTGCCGCGCGCCGATGTGCAATTCGCCCTCGCGCGTAATGCGCGTGTGCGGCCTGTCGCCCGCGCACTCGGACACGAACGACGCGATCCCTTCGACCGCGTGGCCGTGGGCGTCGAGCACCGGGTCGAAGCCGTTTTGGATGGGGAGCAGGCGTACGCCCGGCGGCAGTTTCGCCAGCACCGCGGCGTTGTCGTAGCACTTCGTACAGAGCAGCACGAGCGCCGCCGGGTCCGGCGTCCAGTTCTGAAAAAGCACGAACTCGGCCGATAGCGCGGGACGCTCGTCCACGCGAACGCCGTCGTGTTGTCCGGCTTCGACTTTCAGCCAGTTCGTTTCAACGAACGTGACCGGCGCGCCGGCGGCGCGGAGCGCGTAGCCCACGGCGCAACCGATTCCGCCGGCCCCGATGATGTGGACGGCGCTCATGTGCGCCCGACCGCGAGCGCGGGCCGGGCCGCGAGGTGCCACTCGACCGTTTGCCGCAAGCCGTCCTCGAAGCTCACGGCCGGGTCGTAGCCGAGGTCGGCGCGCGTGCGACGGATATCGGCCTGCGAGAACTTCACGTCGCCGGCGCGGGTCGGGACGAAGGTCGGCGCGAGGTCGGTGCCGAGGATCGCGTTCAGTGCCGCGACCAGTTCCAGCAGCGTGACGCTGCGCCCGGTGCCGACGTTGTAGACGTTGCCGCTGGCATCCGGGGCTTCGGCCGCGCGGGTCATGGCCTGCACCGCGTTCTCCACGAACGTGAAGTCGCGCGACTGGAGGCCGTCGCCGTGGATGCTCGGCGCACGGCCCGCGGCCATCGCCGCCGTGAACAGCGCGATCACCCCACTGTACGGGTTGTCGGCGCGCTGGCGCGGGCCGAAGATGTTGAAGAACCGGAGCCGCACCGTTTCGAGGCCGTAGGTGTGCGCGAACGCCTGCATGTACAGTTCGCCCGCGAGCTTCGCCGCCGCGTACGGCGACTTCGCCACCATCGGCAAATCTTCGGTCTGGCCACCGGTCCCGCTGTGACCGCCGTAGGCGCTCGAACTCGCGGCATACACGACGCGCCGCACCCCGCTCTTACGGGCCGTGTCGAGCAGGTTCAGCGTGCCGGTGGCGCAGGCCGCGTGCGTGACCGCGGGCGCTTCGACGCTGCGCGCGACCGACGCCAGCGCGCCGAGGTGGTACACGACACCGGCCCCCTGAACCGCCCGCGCCACGGTCGCAGGGTCGGTCAGCGAGCCGTCGATCACTTCGACGGGCAGGCGCGCGACGTTCGCGCGGAGTCCGGTACTGAAGTCGTCGAGAACGCGTACGGGCTGCCCGCGGCGCATGAGGTCTTCGACGAGGTGCGAGCCGATGAACCCGGCCCCGCCGGTCACGAGGGAAAGTTCGTCCATGATGGGTGGGATTGTAGCGGGGCGCGGCGCGCTCGTACTAGACCAGTTCCGCCGGGCGCAGGGTAATGAGCGCGAGTTCCGGGCGGACGTTGAAGCGGAAGCGCCAGCCGAAACCGACACCGGTGTTCACGTATAGGTGGCCGACGTCGAGCGGGTACAGCCCGGCGGACCAGCGGCGCGCGCCGCGCGCGAGGAACAGCGGGCCGAGCCCCGGCCAGTTGATCTGCCCGCCGTGGGTGTGGCCGCTGAGGATCAGGTCGGCGCGGTGCGCGGCCAGTTGGTCGACGCTCTGCGGGTTGTGCGCGAGGACGACGCGCGGGGTCGCGGCGCAGCAGTCGCGAAAGGCCGCGGCCGGGTCCGAGTCGCCGCTCCAAAGGTCGTCGATGCCGGCCACGATCAGTCCGGCGTCGGCGCGGGCAACGCGCACCGCGCGGTTCCGCAACACGGTCACGCCGGCGCTGTCGAGGGCGTCGGTCACGCGCCGGTCGAGGTCCGGGTGCTTGCGCCGCCCGCGTGCGGTGTGAACGGAGAAGTCGTGGTTGCCCAGTACCGCGAACACGCCGAGCGGGGCGCGCAGGCCGCGGAAGATGTGAGCCGCGGTGCGAACGTGGTCGGGGCCGCGGTCGATGTAGTCGCCGGTGAGGGCGACGAGGTCGGGGTTCTCCGCGCCGGCGCGCGCGACGGCGTCTTCGAGGTAGCCGGCGGGAATGTGCGGGCCGTGGTGGAAGTCGCTGAGGTGGGCGATGCGGAGGCCGTCGAGCGCCGGGGGCAGCCCCCGCACGGGCACTTCGAAGCGGTTGACGGCGAGGTACGTCGGCTCGACGTGGCGGGCGTATCCGAGGCGCGCCCATGTGCGCCCGACCAACCGGGCGACGCGGCCGACGAGCGCCCCGGCGCGCGGCGCGGGTGTGCCGGGGGCGGTCATGGGAACCCTCGTGGGGCGGCGCGCCGACGGGCGCGGGCATTATTAGCAACGATCCGCGAGAGGGCTAAAACCCAGGTGATTCGCGATACCTTCGCTCCAAGTCGGCCATGAGTATTGGCCGCTTCTTCTTGGATCGTGCCTTCTTCATGATCTTGCGTCGTTTCATGGCCTCT
>VGZJ01000478.1 GCA_016872595.1 Planctomycetota bacterium | reverse complement strand
CGGCGGGCAACCGAGCGGCGGGGGCGGCGGAGCGACCCTCGGCCCGTCGTGGCAGGGCGCGCGCTTCGCCAGCACCGGCGGGACGGCGGACCTCAAGCCCGTGGCCCCGCCCACCAGTACGACCAGCACCCGCCGCCGCTACGAGTTCGTCGTCATGCTGGTCTGGCGCGAGCCGCAGCCGTCGGCCCCGGCCCCGCCCGCGGGCCCGCCGGCACCGGGGCAATAGCGCCGCGAACGACACACGAGTCAACACTGTCGCCGACCCGCGCCGCCCGCGGGCGGCCTTCCCGATACCGAACACGCACACCGCCGGGTTCCCGACATGAAGAGCGAAAGCCCCATTAAGAAGCACCACTTCTGGCTGTTGCTGGGCGTGGTGCCGTTGCTCACCCTCATCGGCGTGCTGATGATCAGCGGGCGCGTCGGCGGCGAGATCGCCAAGCGCAAAGCCGACCTCAAAGCCGCGAACGACAAGATCCAGTCGAAGATGAACCCCAAGACCAACGCCCTCATCGCCGAGACCGAGAAGGTCGTGGGGCAGGTGAGCAAGCGCCAAGGCGGTCTGCACGAGGAGAACTGGACCCGCCAGAAGCACCTGTTCACGTGGCCGACCAACTCGAAGTTGCTCAAGGAGTACGAGAAGGCCAACTACAAGTTCGGCGACCCGTTGCCGACCGCGAAGGGAGAGTTCGACGAATTCCGCGCCCGCGGCAACGAGGTGTACCTACCGGAGTTCTCCACGCTCCTGAAGAAGGACGCGGTCGGCCCCGGCACCGGCATGGCCGACAAGGTCGCCCCCACCACGTTCCGCGGCGGCTGGCAGAGCGTCCTCCGCCATGTCAACGATTGGGGCGGGTCGCAGCTCACCAAGGATCAGGTCTGGCTAATCATGGAGGACATCTGGATCCAGCGCTCCCTGCTGGAAGCGATCACAACGGTGAACGCCGAGGTCGCCGCGTACCGCCGCGCGGTGCGCAACGACAAGACCGGCGCGCTCAGCCCCGACACGTCGTTCGACGAGGACGGGTTTAAGCTCGACAAGGCCAACAAGCGGGTGTCCACCCCGGACGAGGAGAAAACCAAGGCCCTGTTCGCCAACCGCACGTGGGCGCTCGATCTCGAACTGGTGAAGGAGGGCAACGACCTGTTCTTGGGCGGTACCCTCACGAACTTGACCGAGCGGTTGCAGCTCATGGGTACGAACAACATGATGACCCTGCGGGTCTGGTTCTCGAAGGATAAGGCCGCGCAGCCGATGCTCTTCCGCATCGGCGGGGAATACCTTCAGGGGGTCGGTTCGGTGCGCACCGACCGCATCGAGGTGTCGCCGGGCAAGTTCGAAGAGAAGACCGGCCCCGGTAACGTGCTGAAAATCGTCCGCGTGCCGGACCTGCACCGCGTTCCCGCGACTTTGAACGCTACCGAGATCGTGCGCGTTGAGCAGGTCCTCGACGTGCGCACGGTGCCGGTGAAGCGGATCGACGCTCTCGAACTGGGTAAGCTCGATAGCCGGTATGCCGCGATGCAACTGGTCACGCCGTCGTTCATCAAAGAGGAGGCGAAACCACCTGCGGGCGGCGACACGGGCGGCGGTCCGGGCGGCACGCCGATGGGCACGCCGGGTGGCGGTCCCGGCGCGCCCCCGATGCCCGGCGGTGGTCCCGGCGCGCCCCCCGGCCCCGGTGGTCCCCCCGGTTCCGGCGGTCCGGGCGGCGGTAGCGGCGCGGGCCAGTTGTCCGGTGGCGGCTCGGTGGCGACCGTGATCGACGGCAACCGCAAGCGCTACCTGCCGGACGCCGGCGCGGTCACGGGTCAGCCCCCGTCCGTGCGCCGTATGCCCGTCGCCGTTGTGGTGGTAGTCGATCAGGCCCACATGCAGGACATCCTCCTCGCATTCGCCAACTCGCCCCTGCGGTTCCAGATCACGCAGGTGACGTGGCGGCGGTATCGTGGCAACGACCTCACGAACCCGAACGCGGCGACGTCCGCGGGCGGCGACGACGACATCAACTTCGGCACCGGGCGGAACAATATCACCGGTTCGAGCGATCCGGATTCGCGGCCCGGTGGCAGCCCGCCTCCCATGCCGATGGGTGGGCCGCCACCGATGGGTGGTCCCGGCCCTGTTCCCAGCGGCCCCGGCCCCGGCGGTTCACCCCCCGGCCCCGGCGGTTCGCCCCCCGGGCCCGGCTCATCCGGCGGCAGTACCCCGCCTTCGACCGTGTCAGATGCACAAGTCACCTCTGGGCTTGTGGTGCTCAACGTGTACGGCATCATTTCCATTTACGAGAAGTTCGACGCGCCAAAGGACGGGACCAAGACCGACCCGAAACCCGACCCGAAGGTTGATCCCAAACCCGACCCGAAGGTGGACCCCAAAGTCGATCCGAAGGGCGGCACGAAAGTGGACCCCAAACCCGACCCGAAGATGCCGCCACCCGGCCCCGGGCCGGCCCCGATGCCGAAGGACACTGAACCCGCGAAGATGCGCCGCCGCGCCCGCGCGCCCCGCTAACCCGACTGCAAACATTACCCGCCGTGCGCCGTTGAACACACGGGCCCGCGGCGGCTCCCCCCGAACCCGACGATTGCCCTGAAAGGGAACCAGTCATGGCTAAAGCGAAGTTCGACTTCAAAGACTTCTTGCTCCGCCGGGGCGAGGTGCTGGCGATGGGCGTCGCCGCTCTATGCCTTGTCGTGCTCCTCGGTTGGGGCGCGACCAAGTGGACCAGCGCCATGGACCCGGCGAAGGAGTCGCAGGACCTGACCAACAAGGTCAACACCATCAACAAGCGGATCAACGACCCGCTCACGGACACGGCCGAGGTGCCCAAGATCCCGGACTGGCTCATCAAGAAGAACACGTTCCCGCCGGCGAAGACCGCGGACTTCACCCCGTCCGGGTACCTGTTTGATCTCGTCGCCGCCCCCAGCACCAAGCGCGACAACCCCAACGTCTTCCCCATCGGCGAGTACCAAGTTGATCTCGTGCGCTCGGGGATCGTTGGCTACGACATCGTTCTCGACGAGAAGGGCGAACCCCAGATCGCGGTTCTGACCACGAAGACCGAAAGCAAGATCGACGCGGACCAACTGAAGGCCGCCATCGACAAGCTCAAGGGCCGGGTGACGTCGAGCAAGGACGCGAAGAAGCAGATCGACCAACAGAAGCAGAACCAGCCTAAGGGCGGTGGCCCGGGCGCGCCCCCCGGTCCCGGCGCGCCCCCCGGTCCCGGCGCGCCCCCCGGTCCCGGCGCGG
>VGZJ01000477.1 GCA_016872595.1 Planctomycetota bacterium | reverse complement strand
CGCCCCGTCGTCACACGGTGATGATGAAGAACGTCGCCGGACTCCACAACCGGATGTACGGGTAACGACCACACAGGATCGTCTGGCCGAAGTGCGACTGAACCAACACCTATTGCGCAACGAGTCTAATGTAGGTCGCGGTCGAGCGAGGCTGCGCGAGCGAGGCCCGACGGCTATTGAGCCAAGCGTATCCCGCTTGCGTTTCCTCTTCTGTTGCCGGCCTCGCAGACGCCGGCTACAGATGACGGCCTTCGGCAGATACGTGAATCTGGTCGGTCGTCGGACCTTGCTCGCCGGCGACCTACAAGCCGTGATAAATTGGCTTCGGTGAATCTCATACCAAGTTCGGCACCCAGAGGGCTACCGAGTGTGCGCGCGTCCCTCGTCGTCTTAATCGAGCGATTTCGCAAGGCGCAGGATCACGGCGTCGCCTTCATCGTCGATGTTCTCGGTCCAGCTTTTGGAGTTCGGCTCCCGACCGACCCTATGGAGTGGTTGAACATCTGCGGCGAAACGGGCCTGTACAACGTCCGGTGGATCAACGGAGTCGAGGTATACTCGCACGGCTATGGCATCGAGCTTCTTTTCGGCGCGTTGCAGATCGACTTCGATTGGGGCGAGTTCGGAGAACCGGACGGATTCGACGTGTGGCGACTCTGGCATTTCACCCGCAGTAACCCGTGCGATGTTCCTTGTCCTGAACACGCCGATGTCAAGGCTTGGGTGGAAGAGGCTGTCGCTGCGGGCAAGCTAACGCAAGATCGCTACCTGTATTACTCACCAGCTCATCGGGCACCAAAGGCAGGCTGAATCTGTGGCGGTGGTTGACTCAACCACGTAAGTGTTTCACGCTGCGCACAACCAACTCGCCTAGCGCATATCATTCTGTATCGGCCCTCTCCACCTCGTTTCGGGTTCTCACATGGACGCTTTCATTCTGTCCGCGGCGCGGACGCCCATCGGCAAGTTCCTCGGCGGCCTCGCGGACCTGAGCGCGCCGGCACTCGGTGCGGTCGCCATCGCGGAGGCGCTGAAGCGCGCGAACGTCGCGCCGGCGCAGGTCGAAGACGTGATTATGGGCAACGTGGTGCAGGCCGGCGTCGGGCAGGCCCCGGCGCGGCAGGCCGCGCTCAAGGCCGGGCTGCCGGACACCGTGCCGGCGCACACCACGAACATGGTTTGCGGGTCCGGGCTGAAGGCCGTGATGCTCGCGGCGCAGAGCGTGCGCGCCGGCGACGCCAACGTCGTCGTGGCCGGCGGCATGGAGAGCATGAGCCGCGCCCCGTTCCTGCTGCAAGGCGTCCGCAACGGCTACAAGTACGGCCACCAGACCACGACCGACGCGCTCGTGAACGACGGCCTGTGGTGCGCGTTCGAGAACTGCGCGATGGGCGATTCGGCCGACCACATCGCGGCCAAGTGCGATGTGACCCGCGCGGACCAAGACCGCTTCTCGGCCCAGAGCCACCAGCGCGCGGCGGCGGCGTGGGCAAGTGGCGCGTTCGCGGCCGAAGTGGTCCCTGTCACGTTCCCCGCCGCCAAAAAACCGATCCCGCCCGTCGAGAAGGACGAGGGCATCCGCGCCGACACGACGGCCGAGAGCCTCGCGAAGCTGCGCCCGGCGTTCAAGCCCGACGGCACCGTGACCGCGGGCAACGCCTCTCAACTGTCCGACGGCGGCGCGGCGGTCGTGGTCGCGTCCGGGCGGTTCGTCGAGCAAACCGGGGCGAAGCCGCTGGCGCGCATTGTCGCGAGCAGCATGAGCGGCGTTCACCCGAAGGACATCTTCATCGCGCCCGTGTCCGCGGTGAGGATGGTGTGCGAGAAGGCCAAGCTGTCGCTCTCCGAAATCGACCTGTTCGAGCTGAACGAGGCGTTCGCGGCGCAGATGCTCGCCTGCGGGAAGGGCTTGAACCTCGACGAATCGAAGGTGAACGTCCACGGCGGCGCGGTCGCGCTGGGCCACCCCATCGGCGCGAGCGGCGCACGGGTGCTGGTCACGCTGCTGCACGCACTCGCGCGGCACAACAAGCGGTACGGCCTCGCCTCGCTGTGCCTCGGCGGAGGCAACGCCGTCGCGATGATCGTGGAGCGGGTGTGATGAGCGAGCAACAACTACCGGCCATCGAAGCATTTCTTCAGCCGGGGGCGGCTTGAACGGAGCAAGAATGGCGGCAGGTAAAGGAACACCTGTCGTCATCGTTCGCATCGTTCCTCGGGATCGCGGTTGAACCGGTTTGGGAGCCGTTGTACGACGACTTCTTGCCACATGGCGACTTTGCCTTCGGTATTCGGTCGCGAAGCCCGCTGGGTGGTCCGCTGGCCTTGGAGTGGTACGAGGTCATCTCGAACAACGGTGGCGGACATATCTGCGCGTTCGTGCTCGTCTTCGCGCACAACCGGAGGCGTGCGCGGTCGAGTTCGAGCCGCGCGTCGTCGAACCGCCCACACAGGTGCCGGCGATCGAACCGCCGGACGAGGACTGCGAACCCGATGCCCTCGCGAAAGCAATCGCGTGGGCCGAGAGCCTCAAGCACCGCACCGATGCGGAACTGGAAGAAGACCGCCGCCGCCTGTTCGCGCTGTCGCCCCCGCCGCGCCCGATCCCCGAAGGCAGGACGCTGGCCGACATAGTCGAAGGGAGTTGGCCGGGTGACGAGACCGACGAGGAAATCAACAAGGCGCTCAAGAGGTTGTCGTAAATGGCTTCGCCCCAACTCATCCTCGGCACCAACATCTTGGTGCACTACGCCCGCGCGTCGGCACTATGGGAGCCCGTCCGCAACGCCTACCAACCGCTAACAGTTGAACCGCGGCCGATCATCTCGATTGCACGGCCGGTGAACTCCGCTCGCTGGCCGTGCAATGGAAGTGGGGAGCCCAGAAGCTGGATCGAGTCGAGTTCGCCCTTTCTTACTTCCAGTCGGTGATGATTGGCGGCGCCAAGTTGATCCAGATGTACGCGACCCTCGATTCGTTCTGCGAGTCCGTCGGCCAACCGCTCGGTAAGAACGACCTGTGGATCGCCGCGACTGCGGCCGTAATTGGCGCGACACTTCTCACCATCGACCGCGACTTCGACCGGCTGGCCCCGCAGTTCTTCGCGCGAGACTGGATCGACCCGGACACGTACACCGCGACCAAATAGCCCCCTGCCAAAGCGTCAGCCGGCGGCTTCTGCCAACGGTTCTCCCTGACAGTTTGGCCCCACATCGCGCACCTGTCTCTCTCCGCAAGTCCATTGTCTTACGCCACTTCCAG
>VGZJ01000476.1 GCA_016872595.1 Planctomycetota bacterium | reverse complement strand
CACGCCCGCGAGCGCGTCCCTCGATCACATCGTTCCGCTGTCCCGCGGTGGGTCTCATCGCATCGAGAACCTGTGGGTCGTCGACCAGCAGGTCAACGCGGCCAAAGGAACTCTGACCGTCGAGGAGCTCCTGCAGCTCTGCTCCGACGTGATTCGGCACCAGCAGAACAATCAAGCATCCACTTGAATGGTTCCTTACTGGCCCAATCCCGCCCGTGCGGCCCGCGGGAACAGCGGTTGTTAGCAGCACACGTTGTTTTAGCTGTCCGGATTTTTTGGTGCATCAAACGGAGGCGGATTTCAATGCCCACCTGCGAGCAGTGCAACCGGCTTTATGAGCCGACGCACTACCGGCGCGTCCAGTTCTGCTCCCGCACGTGCGCCAACGCCCGCCCGCGGGCGAAACCGGTCTGCGGCATCCTGCCCCGCCCGTGCCGACAGTGCGGTACGGTGTTTAAGCCCCACCACCGTGGGCAGCCCGGCGTGTTCTGCAGCAAGCGGTGCGCGGGCTTGGGAAAGACGAAGGTGCGGCCGGCGAAGACCTGCCCCAACTGTTCTCGGGTCTTCCGCAGCCTGACCCCTCGACAGTTTTGTTCGCCATCGTGTGCGAACCGGTGGCGGGGCCAGGTGCATCTGGCCGGATTGAATGGTCCGCCGGCCTGGAAGGAACGGCATCGAGAGTTCAGTCGCGATTACAAGTTGGTTCACAAGGCACTCGCTCGCGGTGAGTTGACCCTGCCCGAGGGGTGGGACTTCGACGATGTCGCGGTGCAGGACTGGTTGCGCAGCAAACGGGAGGCAATCGAACGGGAGCGGGAGCAGGCCCGACAATACGCCGCCCGCAGCGGCTGGCCGGCGGACCTCGGTCCGCGCGGTGTACAGGTTCTCAACTTGTTGGCCCACTTGGGCGTCCCGGCCGGTGTGAAGGACCTGGCGGGTCTGCTCGGCATCGACCCGAAGTCCGTCCGGAAGCGGATCGACCAACTGGTGAGCGAGGGATGGGTGATCGGCTTGGGGCCGTCCCGCGCGAAACGTTTTACCCTCGGGCCGATGGCTTTAGCCGTGCAACAGGAGCGTCTGACATGAACGAATTGCAACTCCGATCCCCGACGAGTGCCGCTCAGATGGAACAGGCCGTCCCGGCGCTGCCGCCCGCCGAGGTGCTGCGCCGCAACCTGCTTTACGCGATGCTCAAGGCCGTCGGCGAGGACGACATGGCGGCCATCGTCGCCCGCCAAGTGGAGAAGGCCAAGGACGGCGACACGCGTTCGGCTCGCTTGGTGATCGAACTGGTGCAGGCCAGCGCCACCGCACCATCGCCGACTCACATGCAGCAGGCCATCGTCGTGACCGGCCAGGAGAAGGAGATCCGCTTCCTCTCTGACACCCGCAGGAACCTCGTGCATCTGCTGAACTCCGCCGGCTCGATGACGACGGTCGAGGTCGCGCGGGCGATGCACCTGAGGTTGAACGACGCCGCCGGTGCGCTGGATCACGACTGGTTCGTCAAGTCTCAGGACCGCTGGTACTTGACCCGTCGGGCGCGAGTGGAAGTGCTGCTGGAGGCGTCTTCTGGCCAATTCCACGATGCGGAAGCACAAGCGTGAAGATCGGTCTGTCCCCATGTCCGACCAGCTTGGAAAGGAACGACTGCTATGACCACGCCGAGTCTGGCACTGAAGATCGAATTGTGGCCCTTGGAGCGGGTGAAGCCGTATCCCGGCAACCCGCGCCAGAACGACGACGCGGTGGACGCGGTCGCGGCGTCGCTCCGCGAGTTCGGGTTCCGCCAGCCGATCGTGGTCGATGCCGAGGGCGTCATCATCGCCGGCCACACCCGGTACAAGGCCGCACGGAAGCTCGGCCTGGAGAAGGTGCCGGTCCACGTCGCCAAGGACCTGACGCCGGAGCAGATCCGCGCCTACCGGATCGCCGACAACCAGACCGCGTCGCTGGCGACGTGGGACTACGACCTGCTCCCCATCGAGTTGGCCGGGCTGAAAGAGGCCAACTACGACCTCGGCTTGCTCGGCTTCGACGCCGACGAGTTGGCGAAGCTGCTCGACCCGACGCTGAAGGACGGACTGACCGACCCGGACGAGGTGCCCGAACCCCCGGACGCGGCGACCACTCAGCCCGGCGACCTGTGGGTGCTGGGCGATCATCGGTTGCTCTGCGGCGACAGCAGCAAGCCGGCGGACGTGGACCGGCTGCTCGGCGGCGCGGGGATCCACCTGGTCAACACCGACCCGCCGTACAACGTGAAGGTCGAGCCGCGTTCCAACAACGCCATCGCCGCCGGCCTCTCGTCGTTCGCCGGCACCACGCACCACCAGAGGCTCGACGTCGAGCGCCACCCCGAAAAGGCCAAGCCGACCGGCAAGAAGCTCCGGGCCAAGGACCGGCCGCTCGCCAACGACTTCGTCTCCGAGGAGACGTTCGACCGTCTGCTGCGGGCGTGGTTCGGCAACATTGCCCGCGTGCTCTTGCCGGGCCGCGCGGCGTACATCTGGGGCGGCTACGCCAACTGCGCCAACTACCCGCCGGTGCTGAAGGCGTGCGAGTTGTACTTCTCGCAGGCGATCATCTGGGTGAAGGAGCACCCGGTGCTCACCCGCAAGGACTTCATGGGCAACCACGAGTGGTGTTTCTACTGCTGGCGCGAGGGCGCGGCCCACGTCTACCTCGGCCCGAACAACGCGACTGACGTCTGGTCGGTGAAGAAGGTCAACCCGCAGTCGATGGTCCACCTCACCGAGAAGCCGGTCGAACTGGCGGTGCGGGCGATGCAGTACTCGTCCCGCGAGGGCGAGCACGTCCTCGATCTGTTCGGCGGCTCCGGCTCGACGCTGATCGCTGCCGAGCAGACGCGTCGCAAGGCGTTCCTCGTGGAGTTAGACCCGCTCTACTGCGACGTGATCGTCCAGCGCTGGGAGAAGTTCACCGGCCGCAAGGCCGAGCGGATGAGTGCCACCGCGGAGGTGCCGGCGTGATCTACCTCGCCAGCCCCTACTCGCATCCGGACCCAGACGTGCGCGAACAACGCTTCCGCGCCGCGTGCCGGGCGACGGCTGCTCTGCTCATGGCAGGCGAGGTCGTGTTCTCGCCGATCGTCCACAGCCACCCGCTGGTCGCGTTCGAGATGCCGACGGCGTGGTCATTCTGGGAACGCATCGACCGCGCCCACCTGGAGCGGTGCGACGAGGTCGTTGTGCTGATGCTCGACGGGTGGGCGCACAGCCTTGGCGTGCGGGAAGAGTTG
>VGZJ01000475.1 GCA_016872595.1 Planctomycetota bacterium | reverse complement strand
CGCACACTGGTCCTCGATGGCCTCACGGCATTACCCGATAATGTCGCCACAGTGATTGCCGGGAAGAACGGTTCCGGTGATCTGCATCTCAACGGCCTGACCACACTGACCCCTGTTGCGGCGAAGGAAATCGGTCAGCGAAACGGTGATCTGTATCTCAACGGCCTTACAACGATCTCCAACGACACGCTCAAAGCCCTCGCCGAGCACAAGGCAGGAGGGAATAACCGACCGATCGTTTATCTCAAGGGTTTGACCACACTCTCGGATGAAGGAGCAGTAATTCTAGCAGGATGGCCCAAGTGGTGCGGCGAGTTGCCGGCTTTGCCGACGCTCTCCGAGAAGGTCGCCGCCTCACTTGCAACATCGCGTAACTGGGACGGGAAGCTCCCGGCGGTAAGAACGATCTCCACAGGAGTGGCCCAGGCACTCGCCCAACGTTCGGGCAACCTCTCCCTAGACGCCTTGACCACGCTTCCCGCTGAGGCCGCCGCCGAACTTGCGGCTCACAAGGGGGGGACACTCTCCCTCAACGGCGTGAAGGAACTCTCGGAGAAGACAGCCGAGGCACTCGCCAGGCACGAGGGGCGATTGTCACTCAAAGGAGCGACCGGCATCTCTGCCAACGTGGCCAAAGCCCTAGCGGGTCACAAGGGGGATTGGCTGTTCCTCGACGGGGTGACCACGCTGTCGGAGGAAGCAGCCGGGGCGCTTGCGAAGCACGCGGGAGTGGTTTCTCTGTGCGGCTTGACCACCCTCTCCAAAGAGGTCGGTCAGCTGCTGAAAGCCAACCCGCGACTCGTCCTGGCCGACAAGTTCCGAACCGTGGTGGTACACGAACCGGTCCAGGTGGACGAAAAGGCGGTCCGGTCTTTTCTCGCAACACACTGTGCCTCGTGCCACGATGGTGGGAGCAAATCCGGCGATTTTGAACTCGCAGTACTGGCGAAGGACGATGTGGCTGGCCGTGTGGGCTTCGCCTCAATCCTGGAACGGCTCCGCGCCGGGGACATGCCGCCGCCGGCAAAGAAGGACCGCCCCGACGTTGCTGAAGCCGCTGGAGTGACGCGCTGGCTCGAGACGAAGCTCAACTCGCCCTTGCCCGGCAAGCCGACCTACCACGCCGCGAAGGACAAGCCGGTCGATGGCAATCGCCTGCCCCACGCGATCCTGTTCGGCGGGCCGCGTGGGCCGAGTGTGCCGCCGCCTCCGCGGCTCTGGCGACTGTCGCCGTCGTCCTACAGCAAGCTCGTAGGCGAGTTTAACGTCAATGGCCTCCAACAGCCGTTCGGCCTGATCCAGGACGCCGGCTTCCGGGATTTCGCCGCCCTGTACGCACCGGACGAAGGCGCGACCGGGCTGCTCCTGACCAACGCGGAGCTGGTGGTCGCCGCTCAGGTTCGCAGCCATCAACTGGTCAACATCATCGACAACCCGGCCGCGGCCAAGGAGAACTTGTGGCCCAGCGAGGCTCGCATCAAAACCGCGACCGACGCCGAACGCGAACTGCTCAAGAAGGGTGTGCGGGTTCGGCAGGGGCAAGGGACCTTCGCTCCGCTCATGCACCCACAGGTGCGGGCTACCAAGGAGGAGTTGGAGAAGGCCATCCGTCAGCAGTACCAGACGGCCATCGCCCGGCAGCCCAGCGACAAGGAACTCGCCAGCGTCGTCGCTCTTTACGAAGACATCGCCAAGGGGGGAGACAACTCCATCGCCGGCAAGACGATTCTCATGGCCCCTCTGATGACCCCCGAGGCTGTTCTCCGCTTCGAGGTCGGGATGGGTGCCGAGGTGCGGCCGGGTGTCCGCATGCTGTCGCCCCGTGAGACGGCTTTTGCGCTCAGTCTGGCCCTGTCGGACAGGCGTGACCTCGGCCTGCTCTCGTCCGCGGCTCAGGGCAAGCTCACCACCCGAGAGGAGGTGGCCTCGGCCGTACGGAACATTCTCGACGATCCGAAACTTGGCAAGCCTCGCGTGCTCCGGTTCTTCCGCGAATACTTCGACTATTACCGGGCACCGGAGGTCTTCAAGGATCCGGTGCCGGATTACCTGCAACGCCGTGGCCTGCACTTCAACGCGAGACAGATGGTGGACGATACGGACGTGCTCGTTCTGTCCATCCTTTCCCACGACAAGGAGGTCTTCAAGGAGCTATTGACCACCCCCAACTCCTATCGAACGCATGAGCTATTTGGCTCGGCGGAGGACGGGCTGCGCAATGGACACGGCACCCTGTTTCGCGCGTTCACCCCCTTCGCAATGGAACACCTGCAAACGCCGAAAGACAGGGGCATCGGCATCCCGATGCAGCCGAGTTGGCAGGTGGCGTGGTCCACGAACTTCCACAACGACATCGTCCGCCGGGGTCGCTGGGTGCGTGAAAATCTGCTGGGCGGGCGCGTGCCCGACCTCCCGATCAACGTGGCCGCCATGATCTCCGACGACCCGCACCGCACCCTGCGGCAACGGCAGATGGTGACCCGCGAAGCCCAGTGCTGGAAGTGCCACTACCGCATGGACGAACTCGGGCTGCCGTTCGAGGACGTCTCCCACTACGGCTTCCCGCGCGCGACCGAAACGGTACTCGACGTGGAAGCCACCGCGGAAGCGGTGCGGGTGCGGAAGGACCGCAACGCGAAGGTATACCGGGAAGCCCCCCTAGACACGACCGGGTTCATCCGCCACAGCGGCGACCCGGCGCTCGACGGCCCGGTGCGGGACGCCCCGGAGATGCTCCGCCGACTGGCCGACTCGGACCGCGTGCGCCAGGTGTTCATCCGCCACGTGTTCCGTTACTTCCTAGGCCGCAACGAAACCCCCGGCGACGCCGCGAGCCTGCAGGAGGCCGACCGCGCCTACCTCGAAAGCGGCGGCAGCTTCAAGGCGCTGCTCGTGTCGCTGCTGTCGTCGGAGTCGTTCTTGTATCGAATTCAACCCGCGGATCGAAAAAAATAGCGAACCGAATTATCGCGGGAAACGACCGAGTTTGGCTAACTACTATCACAAGGTTTCGTTCTACTGCCCGTAGCTTCGTCCCCAAATGAGTCCCTATGGAAATGCTCACCCCTGACCAACTCGACCGCCGCACTGTCCTCAAGGGCGTCACGCTCGGGGCGGGCAGCCTCCTGTTCACCCCGCTGCTGCAGAAGGTCGCCGCGGCTGCCGAGGGCAAGGGCGCGACGCCGAAGCGGGTGGTTTTCATCGTCTTCGACAACGGCTTCCGCGAGATCGACGGCACGTTGCCCGGCGGCGTGCCGCTGGCATCCGAG
>VGZJ01000474.1 GCA_016872595.1 Planctomycetota bacterium | reverse complement strand
GGGCCAGTGGTAAGGCATCCTGCCGACCTCCACGTTTGAGCCGCCTCCAGCGAAAAGATGATCACGCAAGAGTTTACACACAGAATACGCTACCTTCTAGCCCTCTCGCGGATCGTTGAAAAACAATGCACATGACGGCCGGTGGCGGGCGTCCTCTTGGCACGGCTTGCTTCGGGCTTCACTAGTGCAGACATGGCGGTGCCCATTTCGTGCTGACGGACGCGCCCCACCGACCTTTGGCGTGATGCTCGATTATCTCACTGGAAACCTCCCACGTCACTTGGGCGGGGCGTTACCCTTCCATCCGGCGGCGAGCAGCTTCGCGTGCCGCTCCACCACCTCCTTATTCGCCTCGACGCCCGCGACGTTCTTGTCCTCGTTCGGGTCGATCGCGTGGTCGTACAACTCGCGGGCGACCACGTCGGTGGTGTCGCGCTTGCGCCACTCGACGTACCGGTAGCGGTCGGTGCGAACGGCGTAGCCCATGAGCGGACCGGTGTCCTTGCCGCCCCGCGGGTACTGGCTGAACGCCGCTTCCTTCCACGGCTTCTTCGGGTCGTCGAGCAGCGGCGCGAAGCTGTGCCCCTCGACGCCCTTCGGCTCGGGCAGGCCGCACACGGCCGCGAGCGTCGGGTAGATGTCCACGAACTCGACCAGCGCGTCCGACGGCTTACCGGTGGCCTTCTGGCCCGGCGCGCTCACTACGAGCGCGGCCCGCGTCGCCTTCTCGTAGTTGGTGTGCTTGCACCACATGCCGTGGTCGCCAAGGTGCCACCCGTGATCGCCCCACAGTACCACAACGGTGTTGTCGGCGAACCCGTTCTCTTTCAGGGAGTCGAGTACCTTGCCGAGTTGCGCGTCCATGTAGCTGACGGCCGCGTAATACCCGTGGACGAGCTTACGGGAGGCGTCCTTCGACACCGGACCGCTCTTGGGGATTTCGTGGTAGGCGCGCAGCTCGCCGCCGAACTGCGGGGCGAACTTCGGCGCGTCCTTCGGCGGGTCGCTCGTCTCCGCGACCGGCAGCTTGGCCGGGTCGTACAAGTCCCAGTACTTTTTCGGGGCGACGAACGGCAGGTGCGGCTTGGCGAACCCGACCGCCAGGAAGAACGGCTCCGGCTTCCCCTTGCGGTCCTTCAGGACGTCGGCAGCGCGGTTCGCGGTCCACCCGTCGTTGAGGTCGGCGTCGGGCACGTCCGGCGCTTCGGTCGGCAGTCCGCGCACCCGCGTCTCGTCCTCTTTGTTCGCTTTCGCTTTCGCCTTGAGGTCGGCGAGCAACTTCATGCCGTCCGGGCCGAACTGTTTGCCCTTGGTCGGCTCCCACGGCACGCTCCACGACGGCTCGTCGTTGTACCCGCCGTGGTAGATCTTGCCGACGCCGTGGACGTAGTACCCGTTCTGCTTGAAGTGCTGCGGCAGGGTGACGACGTCCGGCAGCGCCTTGCGGAAGTGGGTGACTAGGTCGTAGACCCGGGTGGTGTCCGGGCGGCGGGCGGTGAGCAGCGACGACCGCGACGGGCTGCACACCGCCTGCTGGCAGTACGCCCGCGTGAACGCCGTGCCGCGGGCTGCCAACTTGTCGATGTTCGGGGTCTTGGCGTGCGGGTCGCCGGCGCACGCCAGCGCGGGGCGGAGGTCGTCCGCCGCGACGAACAGCACGTTCGGCTTCTTCGTGTCGGCCGACGCCGACACGGCCGCGAGCGTGACCGCGGCTGTCAGGGAGAGAATCGCACGCATCACTTGCCCCTTGCTGGCCTACTTCTTGTTGACCGATCTTTCCCAGATGAACGCCTCTGGGAACACGAATCGGCTGTGAGGCCACAGATTACCCCCGCGAAGGGTCGCCGAACACGATTTTCGCACCCGGATGAGGTCTCGACCACGGTCGAACGGTTCCCCCAACCACCGCTCCGAGGGTTTTTCGCCACGGATACGTCGAAAACGGCGCAACCGGCGCACCGCGGTCGCCTGACCACGTTGGTCAGCCACAAGGGGACGGATCGGTTTCGCGAGCGCAGCCAACCTCACCCCGTGTCGCACGCCCGCCCCAGTCGCCCGATCCGAGTCAGGATCGCCGCGAACAACGTTCGCGGCACCGCCACCTCGGCCAATGGGAAGATGACGGACTTGGCGTGGCGGACCACCTTGGCCCCGACCTTGACGAGTTTCTCACGTAGAGTTGTCAGGCTCCAATGCCGAACCGGATTCGGCAGCCTCCCCGAGCACAACACGCCTCACAATCTCGCGCGCGACGCTCGGCGCGAGAGCGCCCCTCGACAGCCCCCAACGCCTACGATTCCCAGTGGTTGCGGAGTGAACAGCTCGCGCGACGTGACGACCGCTTGAGCATTTCCCGATCCGTAACGCCGTCCCAAATCTGGTCAACCCACACACACACGCTCGCGCAGGTTGTTAACCCGTGGGTTCCCGGTTCGAGCGCCCGAACTCCCGAACCGGGCGGTTCACCCGCGCGGGAGCGCGCGACCCGTACTTCGCACCGGCCGCCCCGCGGCAACGTCCCGCTCCTCGACGCCCACCAACCCGCGCGCGACCCGCCGATCCGGAAACTGGCCGCCGGCGAGGCAAGTGCCGCGCGCGCCTCGGAGGGCTCCTCAAGCACTACTACCGCGAAGCCGCCTGACCGCGCACCGCTCGCCCCGACGACCACAACTCCGTGACACCCCGCTGTCACCCGCTCGCGGTGAACCGACTCGGTGCGCTCAGAGCGGCCGGTTCCGGGTTGTGGCCCGCGCCGCTAGGCGCGCACCACCCGGTGTTTGAGACAATTGCGCGCGTCGCCGACCCCGATCAATCGCTGCAATTCGCTGCGTTTGCCCCTCGACAGAATAGAGTCGCTGCATAATAGCGGTTGGGCCGCATAGGTTGTGCGTATGAGCCACACGAGCCGTTTGAAGCGTGTGCCGGACACGTTCCGGCAACTCACTGGGATCACGCCCGCGGCGTTCGACCGCCTGCTTGCCGAACTCGAACCTCGATACCAGCAGGCCGACACGAAGCGCAAGACCCGGCGACCACGTCAGCGGAAGCCGGGTGCGGGGCGTCAGTTCGCGCTCCCGCTGACCGACCGGTTCCTGATGCTCCTGATGTACTACCGGACCTACACCACCCACGCCCTGCTCGGGTTCCTGTTCGGGGTCGACCAGAGTTCGGTGTGCCGCAACATCAACCCGCTCCAACCGCTGTTGGCCGGCATCTTCCGCATCCCCGAGCGGCGGGTCGAGTTGGAACCCGACGAGATCCGCGAGCTTTTCTTCGACGCCACCG
>VGZJ01000473.1 GCA_016872595.1 Planctomycetota bacterium | reverse complement strand
CCACCAGCGCCGCCAGCGCGCCGAGCGCGGCGCGCCCGCCCACGCGCGCCGCCAGCTTCGCCGCGAGGACCGCGGTGGCGACGGGCACGAGCAGCACGGAGATGCGCCACGGGAACAGCAGGGCCAGCGCGTCGCTGCCGGTCGCGAGCTGGAGCGCGGTCAGCGCCACACTCGCCGCGGTCGCCAGCGCCAGCGGCACGAACGCCGGCGTGCGCCGCAGCACCGCCAGCCCCGCGGCCATCCACACGAGCTGAAGCGCCGCGAGCCAGTCGAACCACCGCGCCGGGACGCTGTGGTGCGGGATGCGCACCTGCGCCAAGATGCGCCGGGCCTCGGCCGCGATGTGCTCGTCGCGTTCAGCGAACGCGCGGACGTTGTACCCGGCCGCGGGCGCGACCACCGCCAGCGCCAGCAGGCCGACGAGGACCGCCTTCCGCCACTCGCCCTTGAGCGCGAGCGCGGTCATGGTGCCCGCGGTGAGCAGCGCGGAATGTAGCCCGTAGGTGCCGTGCAGCGCGACCGCGACCGCGGCCAGCGCCGCGGCGAGGTACGCGCGCCCGTGCGCGAGTGCCGCGACCCCGGCCAGCAGCAGCACGCCGAACGCCGAGGGCTGAATGCCCGGCCCGACGAGGTACTGCGCCGCGAGGCCCGCTTGCAGCAGCCACGGGTAATCGCCGCCGGTGAGTTGGATGGAGGCCCAGCGCACGATGCCGGCGTGCGCCGCGGTGAACAGGGCCGCGAACGCGACGCGCTTGGCGCGCGCGTCGGCCGCGCCCGGCAGCGCGGCCACGAGCCACCGCGCCGCGAGGAAGTACCCCATGAGCAGCGCGAAGAACGCCGGTTGCAGCAGCCACTCGTGGGCGCGGTACGCCGCCGCGACGAGCAGCGAGAACAGCGGCGTCGGGTCGCGCGTGGTCGCGAGCCAATCGTTCGCGAGGTGCCCGTGCCCGCCCCACGCGGCCCCGTGGAGCAGGTACTGGTTCTGGTTCGAGTAGTACAGCGGCGACTGCGTGTGCGCGACCGCGAACGCCGCCGCGAGCGCAAGCCCTTCGAGCCGGTGCTTCGACATGCGGACGTTGTACGAACCGCGGCCCGCGCGCTCAGCCGGTGATGCTCGCGCGCGCGCCGTAGCGCTCGCGCAGGGCCGTGCGCCCGGCCTCGTGCGTCGGGGTCGCGCACAGGTGCGTCAGCCCCTTCAGGTGCGGGCACCCGGCGATGGCCTTCGCGGCGCGCGTGCTCATGCGGCACTCCATCAAATGGAGCCGGTCGATGCGCGCCGCCGCCGGCCAACTCGTGAGCGCCTCGACGCCCCCGTCGCTGAGGTTGTTCCCGGTGAAGTACAGCACCGCGGGCGGGCGGTCCCCGAACCCGCGAACGAGGCGCTCCAGCGCCGACGCCGGGAGCCGGTTCTCGTCCACGTCGAAGTACATGAGGTCGGCGAGCCGCGGGCTGTTGACGAGCGCGGTCACGTCGCGCAGCGTGAGGCGCGAGCCGTGGAACGCCAGCACCCGCAGCCCGCCGGCCGGGGCGCGGGCCAGCGCCGCCGCGTCGAGGCCGCGCACCGCGTTGTCGTCGATGTCGAGGACCGCGAGGTTCGCGAGGTGCGGCGAGGCCAGCAGCGCCGACGCGCCGGCCCCGCCGATGCCGTTCGTTTGCAGGTCGAGGAACCGCAGGTTGGTGAGGCCGGGGGCCGCGGCCAGCCGGATCGCGTCGTCGTCCGTCAGGTTGCTCTCGCCGAGCGCCAACTCGCAGAGCACCGGGGCTTTGCCCACGTCGGCCATCTGGAGCGCGACCTCGGCGATGGTGCCGCTCAGGTGCAGGCGCGTGAGGCCGCGCAAGAGCTTGGAGCGCGCCAACCGCGTCACCAGTTCCGCGGGCACCGGGGCGCGCGCGGTTAGCGTCAGCGCGCGCAACCCGGACAGGTGGCGCGAGTCGGCCAGCGCCGCGAGCGCGCGGTTCGCGCCCGCGGTGTCGTCCGGCAGCCCGAGGGTCAGCGCGCGGAGTTGGGCCGCGTCCGGGTGCGCCCTGAGCGCGTGGAACAGCTCCGCGTGCCCGTCGGGGCCGAGGTGGAGGACGAGTTCCCGGCACCAGCGCCCCAACCCGGCCTCGACCAGTTCGCGCCCGTGCGTTAGTGGGGCGAACGCGGTCACGCTCACCGGCGGGCAGTACGCGGTCAGCGCGGGCAAGTTGGAAAGGAGCCGCGCCCCGTCGCCGACGTGCAACCCGTCCATGAAACCGCGGTGCGTGCCCTCGTCCCACGAGCCGCCGATGTAGCCTTTCGGTCGGCCGCGGTTGCGGGCCGTCTTGGACGGCCCGCGCGTGCGGTCCGCCAACAGTTTTAGCTCGATGCGCCGGCCGACTTCGGCGTCGACGCGGGGCCAGCGCACGCCGCGAACGGCCTGATCGTCCTTCTCGGTGAAGAAGCGGTACGTCGCCGCGGCCCCGGTGCCGTCGCACTCGAGGCGCGCGAGTTCGCACTCCGCGCGGATCAGCGCGGCCCACGACGACGGCGCGCCGCCCTTCTTCGCCCGCGGCTTCGGGTCCGGCTCGTTCTCGTCGAGCCAGTCGGCGAACACGAGCCGCGGGGTGTCGTCGTCCGGGTGCGCGCGGATCGCGGCGAGGAGCGCGTCGCGGTCGGTCACGGTGCTATCTCCGCTCGTAGAAGTTGCCCGGCAGCCGGCGCACGACCTTCTTCAGTTCGAGTTGCATGAGCGTGCGCGACAACTCGCCCGCGGTCACGCCGAGTTCGCGAACGAGTTCGTCCGCGTGCCGCTTGCCCGCGAGCGCGTCGTACACGCGCTGCTGGCCCGCGTCGAGTACCGGCCGCGGTGCCGGATCGGGCGAGCGGGGGGCGTCAGCCCCCTGTTGGTCCGTGGCGCGCCCCTCGGTATCTGGTTCCACGTCGAAGTCGAGCGCGGGACGTGTCTTCAACGGCTTGTTGTCATCCGCGGCGGAAATGCCCTTCAGGTCTTCGATCACGTCGTCGGCGTTGCGGATCAGGCGCGCGCCCTTGCGGATCAGATCGAGGCACCCGGCGCTCGATTCGCTGTCGGCGTTGCCGGGCACGGCGAACACCTCGCGCCCTTGCTCCGCGGCGTGAACCGCGGTGATGAGCGCGCCGCTCTTGGTGCCCGCTTCGACCACGATGACGCCGCGACTGAGCGCGCTAATAGACTCGTTGCGCAATAGGTGTTGGTTCAGTCGCACTTCGGCCAGACGATCCTGTGTGGTCGTTACCCGTACATCCGGTTGTGGAGTCCGGCGACGTTCTTCATCATCACCGTGTGACAACGGGG
>VGZJ01000472.1 GCA_016872595.1 Planctomycetota bacterium | reverse complement strand
GGTCGAGCCGTGGAACTCCAACTTGATCTCGCGGTCGAAATCCACACGCAGGGGGTCATTTCGGCGGTCACCCATTGGGTTCCTCGGTCATTTCGGCAGGAAAGAGGCAGAAACGCTGGGAATCCCAGGGTTCCGGCGCACATGCCATGCCGAAAGTCGAAGGTCATCTGGGAAATAGGGGACAACTGTTCGGTCGCGCGCCTCGTCTTAGCTGAATCGGGGCCGTCCCGATTCGTCTCTCCCATTCCCCTCGGAGTTGCCTCACGTGAAGAAGTACCTGCTGACCGCGGCGCTCGCTCTGGCCGGCGTCGTCGCCGTGCACAGCGCGGCCCCCGCTTTAATGATCGCCTTCCAACCCGCGCCCCAACGGGCCGTGACCGCCGACGTGGTCGTGGTTGGGAAGGTCACCGCCATCGAGAAGGACACGGTTGACGTTCCCCAGTTCCCCGGCGCGAAGGAGAAGGTCGCGCACAAGGTCGCGGTCGTGAAGATCGAAACGAACCTCGGCGGCGCGGCCAACCTGACGCACATCAAGATCGGGTTCATCCCGCCCGCGAAGGTGCAACCCGGCGGCGGCCCGGTGCCCCTGCCCGGCCAACCGATGATCCTCCCGGCCCCCGGCCGCCCGTTCCGCCCCGGCATCCAAGCCCCGGAGCTGAAGGAAGGCGCGGAGATGCTGTTCTTCCTCGCCAAGCACCCCAGCGGCGACTTCTACACCATGCCGTTCATGAGCCCGCCGGTCGACATCAAGACCGAGGGCGGCAAGAAGGAACTGGAAGAGGTCAAGAAGATCACCGCGATCATCGCCGACCCGATGAAAGGGCTGAAGAGCGACAAGGCCGACGTTCGCGCCGAGACCGCCGCGACGATGGTGATGAAGTACCGCGCGTACCCGGCCAACGGCGGCGCGGTCGAACAGGTCGCCATCAACGCCGACGAGAGCAAGCTGATCCTCAAGGCCATCGTCGAGGCCGACTGGAAGCAGGTCCGCCCCGGTCCCGGCGGCATGAACCCCATGAGCGCGTTCTACCAACTGGGCCTGACCGACAAGGACGGCTGGGTGCCGCCGAAGTTCGTGCGCCCGCAACCGGGCCAGCCCCCCGTCGACTTCACCGCGGTCCAGAAGGAAGCATTCACCAAGTGGCTCGCCGGCCCCGGTAAGGACTACGTCATCAAGCGCGTCGTCGCCAAGAAGGCCGAGAAGTAGTCCCCCTCTGGTAGCCGCGAGTCGCAGGCGCGCCGTTTCGCGCTCGCCTGCGGCTCGCGGCTAACTCGTTAAGGAACCTCCGATGCGCCGTTTCTGCCTCGTTGCCGTCGCGCTGGTCGCCTCCGTGTCCCAAGTCCGGGCCGATCGGATCGCGCCCATCGCGCACCCCGTCGAACGCGCGATGCGCGCCCCGGTCGTCGTGGTCGGCAAGGTCACGGCCGTCGAGAAGGACACCGTGGACGCGCCCCTGTACCCCGGCGCGACCAACAAGGTCGCCCACAAGATCGCCGTGGTGAAGGTCGGCACCAACCTGATCGGCGCGGACAACCTGACGCACATCAAGATCGGGTTCGTGCCGTCCGGCGCGGGCGGCGTGCGCCCCGTCCGCGGGCCGGAGAACCCGGAGCTGAAGGAAGGTCAAGAGTGGCTGTTCTTCCTCACGAAGAACGAGGCCGGGAACTTCCTCGCCATCCCGTACATGACCCCGCCGGTCGAGGGCGGCGCGCCCACCTTCAAGGACGACGTGGCCGCGGTGAAGAAGGTGCTCGCGGTGGTCGCCGACCCCGTGAAGGCGCTCAAGGCCGAAAAAGCCGACGACCGCTTCGACGCGGCGCTGGCCCTCGTCACCCGGTACCGCACCGCGCCCGAAGGGGCGCGCGGGGTGGACGCGGTCGCGGTTCCGGCCGACGAGAGCAAGCTGATCCTCAAGGCGCTGGCCGAGGGCACGTGGACGACGAACCGGGCCAGCGAGCGCATGAACGGCCTGTCGGCGTTCTTCTCTCTGGGCCTCACGGACAAAGACGGCTGGAAGCAGCCGCAGGCCAAAGCCGGCGAGGACTTCGCCGCCATCACCCGCGCCGCGTTCGTCACGTGGGTCGCCGGCCCCGGCAAGGACTACCAACTCAAGAAGTTTGTCGCCAAGAAAGCGGAGAAGTGACTATGTCCCGCAATCTGCTCGCCGCGCTCGCCGCGCTCGCCGTCGGTGCCGGTCCCGCTCTGGCGGGCGCGGCCGCGCCCCCGCCTAGCGCGCACCAGAAGTTCGCGTCGGCGCAGGTGGTCGTGGTCGGCAAGGTCACGGCCATCGAGAAGAACACCGTCGACGCCTCCTCGCCGTACATCGGCGCGAAGGACAAGGTCGCGTACAAGGTCGCGGTGGTGAAGATCGAGACCGACCTCGGCGGCGCGGCCGGGCTCACGCACATCAAGGTGGGGTTCGTCCCCTCGGACCCGAACGCCCCGCCCCCGCGCGGCAGCGGCGGCGTCATCCGCCCGCGCGAGCCGGTGCCCGAACTGACGGACGGGCAGTACGTGCTCGTGTACCTGTGCAAGCACCCGACCGCGGACTTCTACGTGATGCCGTACCGGAATCTGCCCGCGAACCTCGGTGCGCCGAACGGTACGGTCGAACTCGAACAGATCAAGAAGTTCGCCGCCGCGACCGCGGACCCGCTCAAGGGGCTGAAGAGCGACAAGTCCGACGTGCGGGCCGAGACCGCGGCGCTGCTCGTCGCCAAGTACCGCACGTATCCGGCGCTGGCCGCAGGCACGGAACTGGTCGCGATCCCCGCCGAAGAGAGCAAGCTGATTCTGAAGGCCATTGCCGACGCCGATTGGGACGCCCGTGCCGCCCGCACCCCGGCGGCGGTGGAGGCGTTCTTCCAACTGGGCTTCACTGATAAGGACGGCTGGAAGCAACCGCAACCGAAGCCCGGCGAGAACTACTACGCGGCCATCAAAGCGGCCTACGGTAAGTGGCTCGACGGCCCCGGGAAAGACTACGTCATCAAGAAGGTCGTCGCCAAGAAGTAGTCTTGTGGTCTTGTCGGGTGGGACAAGGCTCTGCGCCGTCCCACCACCAGCCAGCAAAAGGTGGGACGGCGCAGAGCCTTGTCCTACCCGACATCAACCCCCAAGCCCCTATTTCCCAGATGACCTTCGACTTTCGGCATGGCATGTGCGCCGGAACCCTGGGATTCCCAGCGTTTCTGCCTCTTTCCTGCCGAAATGACCGAGGAACCCAATGGGTGACCGCCGAAATGACCCCCTGCGTGTGGATTTCGACCGCGAGATCAAGTTGGAGTTCCACGGCTCGACC
>VGZJ01000471.1 GCA_016872595.1 Planctomycetota bacterium | reverse complement strand
GCGGCGCGGCCCCGGCGCTGGTCGCGCTGTGTAAGCGGTGCCTGAGCGCCGCGCCCGAAGACCGGCCCGCCGACGCCAACGCGGTCGCGCTCGCGCTAGCCCCGCCCGCGCCCGCGCGGCGCGCGGGGCGCGTGACGCGCAAATGCTCGAATCGCGCAGCGCCCCGCCCGCGCCCGCGCGGCGCGCGGTGTCGCGCCGGGCGCTTCTCGGCGCGGGCGCGGCGCTCGCTGTCGGCGGCGTCGGCTGGATCGTGGCCGCGCGCAACCGCCGGGCGAAGCCGCCCGCGAACGACCCCGACCCAGACCGCGGCCCGGTCCCGCCCGCGGTCCTCGTCCCGCAGCGCGACGTGACCGGGCGCGCCAGCGCGGTCGCCGTGTCCGACGACGGGCGCTGGCTCGCGGTCGCGCTGACCTACGACGAGCGCCCGCAAGAGCGCGGCGTGAAGCTGTTCGACCGCGCGGCCGGGGCCGCGCCGGAAGTGTGGTGGAAGTGGCGCGACACGGAGTGCCGCGGGGTCGCGTTCTCGCCCAACGGCAAATGGCTCGCGGTCGCCGCCGGGGGCAGCGGGCGCGTGCGCGTCTGGAGCTTCGCCGAGCAAAAGGAAATCGACCTGCCGGGCGCGACGTTCGGGGGCGTCACGCGCGGGGTCGCGTTCGCCCCGGACGGGAAGCGGCTCGCCGCCGCCATCGACCAGTGGGACGACGGGGACCGGCTCCCGCGGCCCGGCCTCGTGCGCGTCTGGAACCTCGCGACCGGCGCGCCGCCGCGCGACCTCTCCCGCCTGAACTTCCCGACCCGTACTGTGGCGTTCGCCAACGACAGCACCACACTCGTCGCCGGGATGAGCGGGCGCGTCAACGAGTGGACCCCGTCGGTCGAGGTCTGGGACGCGGCGACTGCCGGGCACCTTCAGTCGCTCACCGCCCCGCAGTCGACCATCGGCCCGGCGGTGGCGTGCGCGCGGGCCGCGCCGCTCTGTGTCACTACGGACCGTGAGGGCGTGAAGGTGTACCGGCTGCCGAGCTTCAAGCCGCACGAACACGAACTCCCCACAGGCGAAGAGGCGACCGCAATCGCGGTGCGGCCCGACGGCGCGGTCGTGGCGTTCGCGCTGGGCGGCACGGTCGGCCTGTGGGACGTTCTCACCGGCCGCACGTACAAGACCTTCGACAAGCACGCCGAGTTCGTATCGGCGCTGACGTTCACGAACGACGGCGCGACGCTGATCGACGCCGCCGACCGCACGGTGCGCGAGTGGCCCGCCCCGAACCCGGACTGAGCGCGCGCCCGTAACGGGCACTTTGCAAAATCGGTTGCACAAGGCCCGCGCTCGTCGCGCGAGTTGCAAAACGAAAAATCCTAGTACAACTCGCGCTTATTAGAATGTGGCCGGTTCGCACTGAGTCGCGACGTGGCCGTTGTCGAGAAGGTTGCACAACGCCCCCGATCTGCGCCGCGACGCCCGCGCCTGAAGCGCGATCCGTAACGCTGACCGCGCTCAATAGCAGTGCCGCTCGGCAAGCGGCACCTACGGCGCGCGGCCTCCGTAACGGGACATCTGTCACATACTATACGTTGTGCCATTTCCGATCAAGCCCGGCGCGCGGATTTCGCGCCGGGCTACTCCGCGGCCGACTCGGGCGGCTCATCGGCCGGCGGCGGAGCCTCAATGGAGTCGCGGAACGGCCGACCCGCGCGGTACAGCTCCAGTCGCGCGCCGTACTCGGCCTTGCTCCCCTCCGGGGCCAGTTCGACCGCCTTCTCCTGCCACTTGATCGCGTCGTCGAAGCGGCCCAGTTCTGCGTAGGCCGCGGCCAGCGTGTCCACGTAGCCGGGGGCCTCGTTGTTCGTCAGCTCGCACGCACGGAGCGCGTCGCGCAGCGCCGCGGAGCCGTCGCGCAGGTCGGCCTGCGGGCACGTCGCCCGCACCCACGCCACGTGGTTCAGCGTCGCCGCGTCGTCCGGGTCCAGCTCCGCGGCCTTCAGGTGGTCGGCCAGCGCCGCCGCGAAGTCGCCCAACTGGTAGGCGACGGAGCCGCGCAGGTTGTACGCGGAGTCGGCCTTCGGGTTCCGTTCAATGGCGGCGCTGGCGTCGGCGAGCGCGGCGGGCAGGTTCCCGGCGCGGCGGTGGGCCAGCGCGCGGCCGAAGTACGCGCGCCCGCTCTTGGGGTTCAGTTCCAGCGCGCGGGTGAAGTCGGCAATCGCGCCGGCCGCGTCGCGCAGGTCGTGGCGCGCGTACCCGCGCTGGATGTGGGCCGCGGGGTCGTCCGGCGACAACCGGATCACCTCGGTGAAGTCGTCCGCGGCGGCCTTCGCGTTCTTCGCGCGCAGGTGCGACAGCCCGCGGTTGAACCGCGGCCCGGCGTCGTCCGGGTCGAGCGCGATCGCGCGCGTGAAATCTGCCAGCGCCTTGGCCTGCTCGCCCAACTCCGCGTACTCGACGCCGCGCAGGTTGTGCGCGTCCGCGTGCTTCAGGTTCAGCCGCAGCAGCCACGTGAAATCGGTGATCGCCTTCGCGTGTTCGCCGGCGTCGGCCCACAGCCGGGCGCGCTGCCAGAACGCCTCTTCGCTCGTCGGGTTCAGGCGCAGCGCGGCGCTCAGGTCGGCGGCGGCCTCCGCGGTCTTGTCGAGCGCCGCGAACGACATCGCGCGGTACAGGTACGCGCGCCCGTGCCGCGGGTTCACCCCGAGGGCCGCGGTGTAGTCGGCCACGGCCTCCTCGTGCCGGGCCAGCGCGGACAGGGCGTTGGCCCGGTTGAAGTACACGCGGAACGTGCCCGGCGCGAGCTTGGCCGCGGTCTCGTAGTCCGCGAACGCGGCGTCGTAGTTCTTCTGCCGGCTGTACACGGCGGCGCGGCCGTTCACCGGGTCCGGGTCGTCGGGCGTCAGCTCGATGGCCTTGGTGAAGTCGGCGAGGGCCGCGTCGAGGTCCCCGCTCTCGACCTGCGCCGTGGCCCGGTTGTGGAGCGCCTCGGCGTAGTCGGCGCGGAGCTCGACGGCGCGCGTGAAGTCCGCGACCGCGTCGGCGTGTCGGCCGGCGGCGGCGTGGGCGTTGCCGCGGTGGAAGTACAGTTCGGCGTCGGCCGGGTCGAGATCGACGGCCCCGGCGAAGGCTTCGGCGGCGCGGTCGTACTCGCCGCGCCGGGCGTAGGCGTGCCCGCGCCGCACGAGGTTCAACACGTCCGCGGAGTTGTCGGTACTCATGCGGGCATTATACCGGCGCGCCCGGTATCACAAGGAAGCTCGGTTCGCGCGCCCCTATGATGACCGCCAACGCGCGGGGGCAACGTATGGCGGTCGTGCTGCGCC
>VGZJ01000470.1 GCA_016872595.1 Planctomycetota bacterium | reverse complement strand
GCCCGCCGAGGTGCATCGGTCAGAAAACCGAAGACCCTTGGAGAAGTAAGAAACGCGAGCGAACGCTCGAGGGCCAACCCACTTCGCGGGAAGCCCGATTTTGGTCTAGACAATGGGGTCCACCATAACCCTTTGAACGTCGCGAACGGCTTGGGGAGCAGTCGAAGTAGTTCCGCGGAGCCGGCGGCGTCGGCGAGGGCGTCCTCGGGGTCGCGCGGCTTCTCGCCGTACACCGCGGTGTCGGGGTACTCCGCGGCCCACGCGAACCACTTGCACACGACGAACTCGACCGGCTCGAGGGTCCAGCCCTTGAGTTTGCCGTGGTACCCGCGGCCGGCGGCGTCCCACGCGGTGCCGGTGTCGGTGTCGTGCAGGGCCGCGTCGGTTTCGTTGAACGTGGTGATCTTGACCGGCGCAAGCTCCTTGCCGGCGGGCACGAGCGCGCCGGCGTCCGGCGGAGAGACGCCGTCCTTGTCCGGGCGCGGCGCTTTGAACTTGCGCGGTTGGCTCGCGATCAGCTTGTACGCGCCGGCCCCGGGCAGTGGGCCCAGCCCGTTCATGACGACGATCTTTTCGCCGCCGACCGTGTCGAGAACGGACTCGCAGTTCCGTTTCGCGAGCGGGTACGCCTTCGTCTTGTCACCGACGCGCACCCCGATCACCAGTTCCTCGGCCTTGAGCCGCGGGTCGGTCTTCGCGGGCCGCGTCTTCACGGAGTCGGCGCTCGGCTCCTTCGGCAGTTCCTCCGGCTTGTACTTGTCGAACATGTGGTACGCGACCGCGTCCGGGTAGCGGTCCATCACGCCGCGCCAGTTGGTCGTGAGCGTGGGCACCGATTGGAGCCGCTGGCCCTTCTTCGGCCCTTCGATCGCGAGGCCGCTGAGCGCGGAATAGAGCGTGCCGTCTTTCGCGTCTTTGATGACCATGACGCCGTTGCGCCAGCCGTGGAACGCGAAGGTGTAGCTGGGCGCGAAGCCGCGCGCGAACCCGGCGTCCGGGTCGTACACGAACACGCCGTAGCTGTCCGAGATGACGCGGTGCTTGGCGAGGAAGAAGCGCACCGGGATCGCGCCGCCGTCGGAATAGCCGCGGGTCCACATGAGAACCGGGTCGTCGGGGCGCAGCTCCTTCGCGCGGCGCTTGGCCTCGTCGACGCAGTGCGAGCAGTTGGGGTTCACCAGCGCGGGGAACGCATCGGGTTTGGGCGCGAGCTTCGGTTCGTCGGCGCGCGCGAACCCGGTGAGAAGAACGAAGCCAACGAGTGCGCGGCGCATGAGAAAGCCCCCGGGAGAGGTACGGGGGCGATTGTATCCGGTCCGATGCGCGTGCGTTACAGCGCCATCGTGACGGTCTTCACCTCGGTGTAGTGTTGCAGCGCGTACTGCCCCAGTTCGCGGCCGACGCCGCTCATCTTGAAGCCGCCGAACGGCGCGCCCGCGTCGAACACGTCGTAGCAGTTCACCCACACCGTGCCGGCGCGCAGGCCGTTCGCCAGCCGCAGCGCCTTCTGCATGTCCTTCGTCCACACCGCCGCCGCGAGGCCGTACAACGTCTTGTTCCCGCGCGCGATCACCTCGTCCGCGTCCTTGAACTTCAGGATGCTCATCACCGGCCCGAAGATCTCTTCGCGCGCGATCTTCATCTCGTCCTTCACGTCGCTGAACACGGTGGGCTGGATGAAGTACCCCTTGTCGCCGACGCGCCCGCCGCCGACGAGCATGTTCGCCCCGTCCTTCTTCCCCGCGTCGATGTAGCCCATGACGCGTTCGAACTGTTCTTGGCTCACCTGCGGACCCTGCTCGTTGCTGAGGTCGAACGGGTCGCCCACCTTGCGGGCCTTCGCCTTCGCCGTCACCTTCGCGACGAACTCGTCGTACACGCGCTCCTGCACGAACAGCCGCGAGCCGGCGCAGCAGCACTGCCCCTGATTGAAGAACAGCCCGAAGTACGCGCCTTCCACGGCCGCGTCGAGGTCGGCGTCGGCGAAGACGATGTTGGGCGACTTGCCGCCCAGTTCCAGCGACACGCGCTTCAGGTTGGACTGCGCCGCGGCGGTCATCACGATCTTGCCGGTGCCGGTTTCGCCGGTGAACGCGATCTTGTCCACGTCCATGTGCCCCGACAGCGCCGCGCCCGCGGTCGGGCCGTAGCCGGGCACGACGTTAATCACGCCATCGGGGAAGCCCACCTCTTGCGCGAGCTGAGCGACCCGCAGCGCCGTCAGCGGCGTCTGCTCCGCGGGCTTCAGCACGAGCGTGTTGCCGCAGGCCAGCGCCGGCCCCCACTTCCACGCCTGCATCAGTAGCGGGAAGTTCCACGGGATGATCTGCCCGACGACGCCGATGGGCTCGTGCCGCGTGTAGCTGAAGTACGGCCCGGCGATGGGGAGCGTTTGACCGGTGATCTTGTCGGCCCACCCCGCGTAGTAGCGGTAGCAGGCGATGGTGAGCGGCAGGTCGGCGGCGAGCGAGTCGGCGATGGGCTTGCCGTTGTCGAGCGACTCCAGCGCCGCGAGTTCGTCCTTGTGCGCTTCGACGGCGTCGGCGAGCTTGTTCAGCAACCGGCCGCGCTCGGCGGCGTCCATCTTCGACCACGGCCCGAACTCGAACGCGGCCCGAGCGGCCTTCACCGCGAGGTCGATGTCGGTCTTGTCGCCCTCGGCGACGCGGCAGATGGTCTCGCCGTTGGTCGGGTCGGTGGTGTCGAACGTCTTGCCGGACGCGCTGCCGACCCACTTCCCGCCGATGAGCATCTGCTGATCGGGAACGCGGGGCTTGGCGTGCTTGGGCTTCGTCGGCGCGGGCGCGGTAGCGGTAGCCATGAGAGGTCACTCGGTGGAGAAGGTGGAGAGGGCAACGCCCGCCATTGTCCGGCGGCGGGCGCGCGAGTCAAGCGCCGGGATGAGAGGGGAGCAGGTGAACCAAGAAAAGGGTGCTACGCCGGCCGGGGCCGGGTTCGGGGTGTTGGCGCGCTCGTCGGGTTGCGGCCCGACGAACCAGCGTCACTCCGAGAACCACAGCTTGGTGACGTCGTACGGGACGCGCACCTTCTTCGTCCCGACCGGCTCGAACAGTTTCCAGAGCGCCACCGGCGCGAACTCCGCCCCTTGCACCAGCTTCTTTCCGTCCGATTGCCGCTTGAGCCCCTATTTCCCAGATGACCTTCGACTTTCGGCATGGCATGTGCGCCGGAACCCTGGGATTCCCAGCGTTTCTGCCTCTTTCCTGCCGAAATGACCGAGGAACCCAATGGGTGACCGCCGAAATGACCCCCTGCGTGTGGATTTCGACCGCGAGATCAAGTTGGAGTTCCACGGCTCGACC
>VGZJ01000469.1 GCA_016872595.1 Planctomycetota bacterium | reverse complement strand
TCACGGCATCATCGCAGACCTCCGCCAGTCCGACGACCCGCGCTTATCGACCAAGGCGATGAACGATCCGACCATCCCCAAGTCGCGGCTGCTGGGCTTCTTCCAGGAATACTTCGCCTACACGACCGCACCCGATGTCGCGAAGTGTACGGAAACCGTGAACGAACTTCAGTCGGGACTCGGATGCGGGTTCCAGATGGGATTCGCCGGGCATTTCGTCCGCGACACCGACCGACTGGTCGAGTGGGCATTGGAATCCGATCAGGAAGTGCTGCGGACTCTGCTGACAACCCGCAAGTCGTTCTTGCAAGCACAATATCCGCTGAACTACCAAATTCGACTCGCCCGGCTGCTCGAACAGAAGAAGCGGAACGCCGAGCGGGCCGCAAAAGAAGGCAAGCCCGTCGATGAAACTAACCTCAATCACGAATTGAAAAAGCTCAATGATGGGCCAGGTTCTGCGCCAGATACATTTCAGGGCAGCCAGTCCAGTCATTCGCGGGACATTTATGGTGTGCAGAGGACATATCCCGAAAAGCACTGGGCCGATGTTGTGTCCGAGCGTCGCGGAAACCCAGTCCTCATTGCGAAGCCCCGAACTCCTCCGCTCAACTTCGACGACTGGCTCGCCGGCAAACCTTATGACGCTCATCCCGAAGAGCGGATCGGCATTCTCACGCAAGCCAGTTGGTTGATGTCGATGTCGTCGAACTTCGACAACCATGCAATCCATCGCGGCCGCTGGATTCGCGAACGGTTGCTCGGCGGGCGCATCATCGAGGTGCCGATCACCGTCAACGCGATGCTCCCCGACGAACCCCACCGTGGCCTGCGCGACCGGATGCGCGTCACCCGCGAGAACTACTGCTGGAAGTGCCACAAGTCGATGGACCCGCTCGGCCTGCCGTTCGAGCAGTACGACCACATCGGACGTTACCGTGAGAAGGAGATCGTCGTCGACAAGGAAAGAACCGACAAGGACCGGGCCAAGAACCCGACGAGTCGGCGAACGATGACGTCGATTCCCATCGATACGACGGGCGCCATCACCGACAGCGGCGATCCGAAGTTGGACGGCGATGTGAAGGGGCCGTTCGACCTGATCGAGAAGCTGTCGAAGTCGGAGCGCGTCGAGCAGGTGTTCGTGCGGCACGTCTTCCGCTACTACCTCGGCCGCAACGAAACGCTCGCCGACGGGCCGACGCTCGTGGCCGCGCACAAGGCCTACCGCGACAGCAAAGGCAGCTTCAAGGCGCTGCTGGTGTCGCTGCTGTCGTCGGAATCGTTCCTGTATCGAACCCAACCTGACAAGGTCAAGAAGTGACCACCCGGTACCGCCATGTTCACGATTAATTCGGTCACCCATTCGCGGCGGACGTTCCTCCGCATCGGTGCGGCCGGACTCGGCGCGCTCGGCCTGCCGGCGCTGCTGCGGGGCAACACGGCGTCTGACAAGCCGTGGGTGCGGGGCAAGTCGGTCGTGTGGGTGTGGCTCGGCGGCGGCCCGCCGCAGGCCGAGACGTGGGACCCGAAGCCCGACGCCCCGGACTCGGTCCGCACAATGTTCGGCGTGGTCAAGACCTCGCTTCCCGGGGTGACCTACGGCAGCCACTTTCCCAAACTCGCCGAGCGGGCGCAGCGGCTGGCCGTCGTGCGCTCGTTCCAGACCCCGTGCAAGGACCACCAAGACAACTTCGTCCGGACGATGCTCACCGGGTCCCAGGCGAAACTGTCGCCACCGAGCGTCGGGTCGGTGTACTCCTTCCTGCGCGGGACGAACCACCCTCGGACGGGGGTGCCGAGCTACATCGTGCTCGACAGCGGCAACAACAAGGAGTTCCTTCAGGAACACTTCCTCCGCGGGAACACGGCCGGCGACCTGCCCGAGGCGTACGCCGCGTTCAACCCGGCGGGCGTCATCCTGCCCGTGCCGAAAGCGACCGGGCCCCAGCGGAAGCCGGACGGCGACGTCACGTTCTCGCCTTTGCTGAAGAACATGGAACTTCGGCTCCCGGCGGACCGGTGGGACGACCGCCGTGCGCTGCTTCACACGTTCGATGCGGCCGCCCGCGAGCTGGATTCCGACCCGGCACTCGCCGCCTACGAGGCGTACCGCGACCAGGCGTACACCGTGCTCAAAGGGAGCGTCGCGGACGCGTTCCGGCTCGACCGCGAGGACCCGAAGACCGTCGCCAAGTACGACACGAGCGACGTCACCCTCACCTGTCCGAACTTCCTGAAGCTGCCCGACTTCCCGCGGCGGGCGTCGATGCTCGGGCGGCAGATGTTACTGGCACGGAGGCTCTGTGAAGCCGGGGCCGGGCTGGTGATGGTCGAGAACTGCGGGTGGGACTTCCACGGCGGGGACGGTCTGAACCCGCCCCAGAAAGCCGGGTTGGACGGGTTCGGCCCGGCGCTCGACCGCGCGGTCTCCACCTTCCTCGACGACGTGAAGGACCGCGGGTTGGAAGACCGCATCCTGTTGGTGGTGTGTGGCGAGATGGGGCGCACGCCGAAGATCAACCCGAAGGGCGGCCGCGACCACTGGCCCACGCTCGCGCCACTGTTCCTCGCCGGGGGCGGATTCAATATGGGCCAGGTAATCGGTAAGTCCGATGCTCAGGGCGGTCGCCCGACGACGACACCGGTTACGCCCGACGACCTCGCCTCCACGGTGCTGCAGACGCTCCTCGACCCGACGAAGCTGAGATTGTTCCCAAACATACGTGCCGATCTACTGCGCCGCATTGAGCAAGGAACGCCGATCCCCGGCCTCGTGTGACCGCCGTCCTCGATGGAATGTCGACCTAGGAACCCGCAAACAACCACGAGACCGGTATTAACCTCACCGTGCGGAGCCTGCTTCTGGTTAGAGGAGCGAATAATGGGTCGGTTGTTTATTCTGATAACGAGTTTGATCCTCACGACCAACCCGGCGTTGGCCCAAGACTTCGTGCTTCGCGAACATCTGGGCCGGACCTGGTCGCACGAACTCGTCAGCTTTCCGTTGACACCGTCCCAACTCGAAGCCGTCCGGCAGGGGGCGCAGGTCGTTGGTCCGAAGGACGAACCGATCCCAAGCCAACTCATCACGGATGGGAAGGCGGCGCGGTTGGCGTTCCAGGTCACCCTGTCGCCCCTTGCCTCCCAGTCGTACCGGCTCGACAAGTCGGCAAAGCCAAAGGCCGGCGACATTGAGGTGCAAGAGAAGCCGGATCGCTGGCTGATCGGCAACGCTCGCGTCGGGATCGCCCTGCGCAAGAAGCTGCAAGCCGGCGAGGCGCCGCTCGCCGGGGTGCGGCTCGCGTCGGGCGGCTGGACCGGTGGGGCGAC
>VGZJ01000468.1 GCA_016872595.1 Planctomycetota bacterium | reverse complement strand
ACCTTGTCGAACTCGTCGGCCGAGAGCCCCGTGAACATGCGGAACAACAACGGCTTCCGACGCAATTTCTCGTAATTCGTCATAACCCTATGAATAGGCCATCGATCGCTATTGCGCAACGAGTCTATTGTTACTCCGAGCGAGCGGCGTGCCGTAAGCCCGCCGGTTGGGTTTACCCCACGAACAGCGGCTTCAGGTGCCGGTCGTAGAGGTTTGTGGTGACGTTGCGCGACACGGCGGGTTCGCAGGTGCGCAGCATCCCGAGGTACTGCTCGCCCATCTGTGCCGCGACCTTGAACCCGACGTGAACCAGTTGGCGGAACGACGAGTTGAACTGCGGGTTCGCCTGATCGTGCCGCAGCGCGCCGGTAAACTGCTCCGCGCTCCAGTCGTTCACGGCGTCCGCGGTGGGTAGTTTGCTGGCGTCGATGTCGATGACGGTGGCGTAGGGGGCGCAGAGTTCGTCCTTCTTCGTGAGCGCCTTGGCGTAGATCGCTTTCGCCATCGCCAACCCGTCGCCGCCGGTTTCGGCGAGGCCGATCACCTCTTCCAGCCACGTCGTGCCCGCGGTCTTCAGGTGCAGGCCGGCGTCGGCTTCGCGAATCGCCTTCTTCATGATCGGGTAGATTGAGAACTTGTCGCTCCCGCTATGCACGCTCAGCTTCAGGTTCGCCGGCAGCCGGAACTGCTTGACCGCGAACGCGATCACTGCGAGGTCATCGCGGAACTCTGTCTCGAATTGGGCGAGGTCGCCGACGTAATCGACGCCCTTGTTGAACCGGCCCGTGAACTTCGGGGCGATGGTCTGCACCCGCACGCCCTCGTTCGACAGGGCGGCGAGGATGAAGAGCAACTCGAACGGGGACTGGGGCGCGTCGGTCTCGTCCATCGACACTTCGGCGATGAAGTTGTCCGAGCCTTTCGCCCACGCGATCTTGTTGTAGATGGCGCTCGCGTCCTTCACGGCCTTGAGGTACTTGCTCGCGACGCGCTCGACGTCGGACGCGGTCGTGGTGAACGGCGCGGACACGCCCGGGATCGCCAGCGTGCCGAGGAACTCCGGGTGGCGCGTCGCGAAGATTTTGACCGCGTTGGCCGGGATCGGCTGGCCGATGCTGTCGGCCACGTCAATGGTGAAGAAGTCGCTAGCCGCGAGGAACCGATCGACCGTTTCGAGGCGGATGTGGTCGGCGTCGACGTGGTACGGCTTCGTCCAGTTCAGCTCCTTCACCGCGGCGTCGGCCGACGCGCGGACGCTGCCCGGCTCCGAACCGATGATCGTGTGCTCGCGGTTGGACTTGTTCCAGACCGGGATCACCTCGGCCCCCGCCTTCGCCGCGAGCTGGCACGCGCGCAACTGGGCCTTCGCCTGATGCGCGAATCGGTCGCCGACACCGACCGAATACTTGCCGAGCGTGAGCATGAGAACCTCTTGAGCGGGAGAGGCTGTTGTATCGGAGTTCGCGCCGCGCAGGGCAGATAAGCCGCACGATCAACGCAAAGAAGGACACGATCCGAGTAGAACCGGACCACACTCACACTTGCCCTTCTGTCTTCATCGTGTCTTCTCGACGCGCCTCGTGCGGCTGAACCTTTTCCCCTTCGACCATGTAGAAGAACTGGATCAGGGCCGCGGTGCTGATCGCGCCGAAACTGTGCCACAACCAGTGGCTCCCCATCGGCAGCGTGTCGGCGCTGTACTGATCGACGAGCCGGCAGGCCCACGCGATGCCGAAGCTGATGAGGCCGACGACGACCCAACCGCCGTGCCGGAACCGGGTGCGGTACAGCACCAGCCCGATCGGGGCGAGGATAACCACCGCCAGCGTCGCGTAGGACAGGTTGATGCTGAGCTGACGGTTCATCGGCCCCAGCGCCGCGAAGAACAGGCGGTTCATCACGGCGTAAAAGAGTAGTAGGAAGATGAGCAGCCACGCGCGCTGCCGGCCGAAGTAGCGGTACGCCATGAACGCCGCGCCGGCGAGGCCCAGCAGCGAGATCGGGATCACGTCGAGCAGGAAGTACAGGCGCGCGGCGCGGGTGCCGTGGTACAGCGTGCCGCCGATGCCGCCGGCGAGCAGGATCGGCATACACGAGACCATGAACGGGAACGCGCGATAGCGGCCGCGCAGTCGCCACAGCCAGTACAGTGCGATCCAGATGAAGAAGCTGGCGGTAACGGTGTTCCACGGCTCGGCGATGACCGGCGCGCCGGGGCCGGTCGGGTCGAGGGGCGTTTCGACGTAGCGCGGCCCGCCGTCGGGCATGCGGCCGTTCATTACGAGGCCGTAGTCGGGCCGCGTCGCCGGGTCTTCGGGGCCGGGGTCCGCGGGCATTTGCGCTCCGGAAGTACCGATTTCGGGGGCGAAAAATAATTGTACAGGTTGCCGCCGCGCGCGGCGCAACGCCAGAAATCGTAGGGTTTTCTGGGGCGTCGGAAAACTGCGAAGAGTTCTTGACACCCTTCGAACCCGTTCCTAAGAAGCGCCTACCTTAGACCGCCCCAAGAGACTGACGACTCGGCCCCCACGGGCGACAGGTCGAACGGGCCGGAAACTCCGCACGCGGGGCACGACGCCCGCCCGCGAACGGATTCGGAATTGGAGTTCGGGCCGGCCCACGCCGATAGCAGTGGGGACAATCGGGACGCCGGCCATACCCGTACATGAGGATCGTTCGTATGCCCGCACGCGCCCTGCTCGTTCCGCCGGGCCTCGTTCCGACCGCACTCGACGCGGACGAGCCTACGCCGTTCGCGCTCGACCCGCTGCCGCTCGTCGTTGCCGCCGACGATGAGGACGATTTCGAGGACGAGGACGAGGACGACGAGGACGACGACGACGACCTCGACGACGACCTCGACGACGACCTCGACGACGACTTCGACGACGACTTCGACGACGACGACGACCTCGACGACCTCGACGATGACGAGTTCGACGACGACCTCGACGACGACGAGGACGACGACGGGGACGACGACGGCGACGAGGACGAGGGCGACGACGACAAGTCGGAACCCCCGAAGAAGGGGCCGAAGAAGTAGCCGTTTGGTGGTGGGGCGCGCCTCGGCTGCGCCCTGCCGGTTGGTCGGAATCCGTTCCGCTCGCGCCCCCTCTAATAATCAACGATCCGCGAGAGGGCTAGAAGGTAGCGTATTCTGTGTGTAAACTCTTGCGTGATCATCTTTTCGCTGGAGGCGGCTCAAACGTGGAGGTCGGCAGGATGCCTTACCACTGGCCCAAGGATACCGATTTCGCCCTCCTGGAACTCGACGTTCTCGATCGGGATTGCCCCTTCTGCGGGCGTCTGATGCACATCTGTGACCACCGATACCGGCACTT
>VGZJ01000467.1 GCA_016872595.1 Planctomycetota bacterium | reverse complement strand
GCACGGTATCGGGGAACACCTGATACGGCTGCACCTTCGCCAGCGCCGCCTCCTGCCGGCGCAGGGCGCGCAGCACGTCAAAGAGCGCGGCGTCGGCCCCCTCCGGTAGCTCGCCGGGCGCGCCCCGCGCGCCCGCGGCCTCGCGCGGCGCGAGCCGGATAAGCCGCGCCCGCCGCTCGTCCCTCATCACCGCCCACGACTCGCGGTTCAGCTTCAACAGCGGGTACTCGTCCTCGGTCTGCACCAGCACGCCCTGCCCGATGAGCTGGTACACGTAGTCGCGCAGGTCGGCCTTCGAGACGTCCTTGAGCAGGCCGTATGTGCTCAGTTCACTGTGGCCGCGCTGCCGAACGTTCGCGGTGTCCGCGCCGCGCAGCACGTCCACCACGTGCGCGATGCCGAAGGACTCTTTCACGCGGGCGACGCACGACAGTACCTTCTTGGCGACGGTCTGCGCGTCGGGCACGTCCTGCGTGTCGCCGAGGCAGATGTCGCACGCGCCGCAACTGGGGGCGTCGTATGTCTGGCCGAAGTACGAGACGAGCGCGCGGTGCCGGCACGTCGTCGCGCGGCAGTACGCGGACATCTCGTTCAACTGCTTCACGCTGGCCGCGACGAACCCCGGCGCGGTGCGGTTCTCCTCCGCGGACTTCTCGATGATGCCCTTGAGCGTCATGAAGTCCGAGCCGGAGTACAGCAGTACGCACTCGGACGGCAACCCGTCGCGCCCGGCGCGCCCGGTCTCTTGCTGGTAGTGCTCGATGGTCTTGGGCATGGCCGCGTGCAGCACGAACCGCACGTTAGAGCGGTCGATGCCCATGCCGAACGCGACCGTGGCGACGACGATGTCGGCCTCTTCCGCGGCGAACGCCTCCTGCGTGTCGCGCCGGTCGTTGGCGCTCATGCCGGCGTGGTACGGCACCGCCCGGTACTTCGCCGTGCGCAGGAACGCGGTCATGTCGTCCACGTCCTTGCGGCGCAGGCAGTACACGATGCCGGCCGCGCCCTTGTGCCGGTCCAGCACCTCGCGCACCTGCGTGCGGATGTCGAGCCGTGGGAGCACGCGGAACGTCAGGTTCGGGCGGTCAAAGTTGCCGACGTACACGTCCGGGTCGCACAGGTCGAGTTGCTGCGCGATGTCGGCGCGCACGCGCTCGGTCGCGGTCGCGGTGTAGGCGTGAACGGCCGCGCCGGGGAAGAAGTCGCGCACCCGCGCGAGCTGCCGGTACTCGGGCCGGAAGTCGTGCCCCCAGTGGCTCACGCAGTGCGCCTCATCGACGGCCACCGTGTGCGCGCCCGCGTCGCGCAGCAACTGGTAGGTGCTGGTGTTCACGAGGCGCTCGGGGGACGTGAACACGAGGCGCGTCTCGCCGCGGCGGATGGCGGCGCACGTCGCGCCCCACTCGCGCTCGGTCACGGTGCTGTCGAGCCGCGCGGCCGGTACGCCGATGCGCGTCAGCCCGTCCACTTGGTCCTTCATCAGCGCGATGAGCGGCGACACCACGACGGTGAGGCCGTCGCGCACGAGCGCCGGCGCTTGGTAGCACAGCGACTTGCCGCCGCCGGTGGGCAGTACGACGAGCGAGTCGCGCCCGGCGAGCGCCGCGCGAATGGCCTGCTCTTGCAGCGGGCGCAGCGTCGAGAACCCCCAGTGCCGCTTCACGGCGGCGATCAGCGCTTGCGGCAACGGGGGCAGCGGAACGGCCATCGCGGGTCCGGGGGCAGGTGGTGGGAGGCGTGTACCGTAGCCGAACGCGCGGCGCGCGTCTATGTCGGGTTGCGCGCCGCGCGGGTACAATCGGCCGGTACCCCCCGGAGGTTCGCACATGACGCGCGCCCTGTTCGCGTTCGCGCTGATGGCCGCGCCGCTGCGCGCGGCCGACCTCGACCCGGCGCAACCGTACTCCGCGGCGCGCGCGGAGCCGGTCGCGTACGACATCGACTTCCGCGCCATCGTCACCGCGCCGCAGAACACCAAGAAGTTGCGCGTGTGGGTTCCGGTGCCGCAATCGGACAAGGGCCAAGAGGTGAAGCCCGGCACGTTCGCCACGTTCCCGCTTGAGGTGAAGGCCGCGCTGCACACGGAACCGGTGTTCGGGAACGTGTTCGCGTACTTCGAGTTCGACAACCCGCAGGGCGCGCAGATCATCACCCACACCTTTCAGGCGACCGTATGGGAACAGCGCTGGAACGTGGACGCCGCGAAGGTGACGCGCCCGGACAAGTGGCCCGCGGGCTTCGACCCGTTCCGCCGCACCGAGTCGCGCATCGTCGTGGACGACACGTTCAAGAAGCTCGCGGGCGCCATCGCCGGCGGCAAGCCGAACCCGGCGGTCGAACTCGATTCGATCCTGTCGTGGGCGCACGACAACCTGACCTACGACCACACCAACACGTCGCTCGTCGCCAGTTCCGAACACGCACTCAGCAAGAAGCGCGGCGACTGCAGCGACTACCACGGCCTCTGTTCCAGCCTCGGCCGCGCGCTGGGAATGCCGACGCGCGTCGTGTACGGGTTGCACCTGTTCCCCAAGAACCTGCCGGTTCACTGCAAGCTCGAAGCGTACTTCCCGCCGTATGGGTGGGTCAGCTTCGACGTGTCCGAAACGCAGCGGCTCATCAAGGCGATTGAGGCCAGTCCGACGCTGAGCGCCGCCGAAAAAAAGTCGATGGCACGCGCCGCGGCCGACCGCCTGCGCGCCGGCTTCCGCGACAACACGTGGCTAATGCACTCGAAGGGCACCGACTACGACCTCGCGCCGAAGGCGAGCGCGAAGGTGCCGCTGGTGGCGACGATCTACGCTGAAGCGGACGGCAAGTCGTTGCCGCTGCCGGACCCGGCCGACGTGACCAAGCGCGAGTTCGCGTGGATGACCGCGCACAAGTACGTGGCGGATAAGGTGGTGAGCTACCCGTTTAGGCTGAAGTAGGTGCCGCTAGCCGAGCGGTACCGCTGTGGAGCGCGGTGCGTTTCTGGCTGGCTCCGATTGCTTCACGCAGGTTATCACGGTGCCACTCGGCAAGCGGCACCTACGTTTGCTACACCAGTTCCCCAATCGGCTCGGCATCATCCAACAGGTACACCGGGCGACCGGTGAAGTCGGGGAGCGTGGCCTTCGGGTCGATGCCGAGGAACTGGTACAGCGTGGCGAGCACGTTGGCCGGGGTGTAGGGCGAACTGCGCTTGCGCTCGCGCTCGCCGCGGATGCCGGTGTCGCCGATCTTTTGGCCCATCGCGAACCCGCCGCCGGCGAAGAGCGCGCTGCCCGACGGTGCCCAGTGGTCGCGGCCCCCGTCCTTGTTAATAGACTCGTTGCGCAATAGCGATCGATGGCCTATTCATAGGGTTATGACGAATTACGAGAAATTGCGTCGGAAGCCGTTGTTGTTCCGCATGTTCACGGGGCTCTCGGCCGACGAGT
>VGZJ01000466.1 GCA_016872595.1 Planctomycetota bacterium | reverse complement strand
TTACCCCACCAGTGTACCCGTCGAAGGCGAAGAAACTCCGAACCGCCGCGAGGCTCGTGCCGTCGAACACCTTGACGTGCCCGTTGATCCCGGCCCCGACAATGATATCAGCGAACCCGTCGTCGTTGACATCGCCACCGGCGACAGTCACGGCACCGCTGTACCCGTCGAAGGCGAAGAACGAGCGGATTTCCGATCCGGTCACGCCGTCGAACACCTTGACGTGCCCGTTGACCCCGGCCCCGACGATGATGTCGTCTTGGCCATCGCCGTTCACGTCGCCACCGGCGACGGTCACGGCACCGCTGTACCCGTCGAAGGCGAAGAACGAGCGGATTTCCGATCCGGTCGCGCCGTCGAACACCTTGACGTGCCCGTTGACCCCGGCCCCCACGATGATGTCGTCGATGAAGTCGCCGTTCACGTCGCCCAACGCGGTCTGCACACCCCCTTGGAAGCCGACGAAGGGACTGATGGTGCGCACCGTCGCCCCGGTGGTGACGTTGAGCACCATCACTTGGGAGGCCACCCCCGCCCCGGTACCAACGGCAACGAAGACGGAGGGGGGCCGGATGGTTACCCCCGGGCCGTCCGCGTCCGCTGTCGAGACCCCGAAATCGAGGCCCGTGAGGGGGGTCAGGTTGGCGAGGGCGAGGTTCAGCGGGTTGGCCGGGGCGGTGAGCCTCGCACCGCCCGCGAGCAGCGGTCTCACGTTGTAGGTGCCGTAGTAAGAACTCGGGGCGAGGCCCGCGAACGCATACTGTCCCAGGGAGTCGGTCGTGGCCCTCTCCTCCGCGTAGGAGAGGACGAGCGACCAGTCGGTGATCGCACCCGTCTCCCCGGTGAAGAAGTCCCGCGCCTCCAGCCGCCACACTCCATTCGGACTCTCGCCGACCAGGCCGCCGAGGGACACTTGCGGCCGGAAGCTGCCGGTGATGTCGTCGGCGTCGCCCACGACCGATTGGATGGGCGTCGCGGCGGAGTCGTCCAGCGTCAGGTCCGTAAAGTTGTTGCCGTTGCCGCCGACCTGTGAGAAGAGCGGGATGCGGATACCCGACGGGCTGACGAGCGTGACCCCGAGGTCCGAGTTGGTCGTGGCGAGGAGACTCAGGGTCACGGTCACGCTCGTGACCCGGCCGGGCAAGCCCGAGACGTTCAATTGCGACGCCACCCGCGAGGGGATGAACAAGTCACCCGTGACCTGGCTCTGGACACTGAGCGCGTTCCGCACGGCGTCGGGGGCCGCGTCCGGGACGGCCTTGGGTACGTCGGTCGATTCGAACCTGCCGCTGACCCCGGCGTCGGGAACCCCGTTGTTGTTGCTGTCGAGGTACACGGTCGCGTTCGCGACCCCAGCCTCGCCGCCGTCCCTGGTGCCGTCGCCGTTCGCGTCGTTGAACACGGTCCCGGTGATCGACAGGTTGGAGACGGTGGCCAGCGCCCGGTCGGCACGGATGAGCCCCGCCCCGGTGTCGAAATCGAAACCCGCCGCGCCCATGTCCGCGGCAGTGTCGGCGAGTATTCCGTAGACCTCGTCCGGGTTCAGTGCCGGGTTCAGTTGCCTCATCAGGGCGGCGACCGCGGCCGCGTGGGGTGCCGCCGCCGACGTGCCCGAGAAGTTCAGGAGCTGGTTCCCGTCGAGGTCCGTCTGGAAGAACGTGGTGTCGGTCCCGTCAACGGCCGTGAAGCGGGGCTGGTCGCGGAACTCGGGCACAGCCAGCGGGTTCCCTGCCGCGTCGAACAGGAACGGCGTCCCGCCCGCCGATGAGTAGGTTTCCTGAACCGCCGGGTTGGACCCGTACGGCGTGGTCTGGGCGTAGTACGCCGCCCCGACGCCCGCGGCGCTCTGCGCCTGGTTGTGCCCGAAGCTCGCGCCTGTGTTCGTCGCGTATGCGGCGATCGTCACCGAAAGCGAGGGGTCGAACTGGTTGCCGAGCAGGATGTATTTCATCAGCGGCGGGGCGGTCCCCGCCTTCAGGTTGATGGCAATGTAGTACGTCTCGGCCAGCCCGGAACTGAAGTCTGAGTACGACAGCACCTCCGTCGGATCGCCGCCGAGGTTGCTCGTCGTCTGGGACGCGAGGACCGTCGTCTTGGTGGAGTCGAGCAGGTAGATGTCCAGGTCGCAGGTGGCCCCGGCACCGCCCGCGGACGCATAAGGCGAGGCCCACTGGAAAGTCAAGCTGACGGAGTTGCCGTCCTGGCCGAACGGGACCGTCAGCGGCTGGTAGATGTCGGTCCCGCCGCCCGTGTCGAAGTCGTGGAAGTCGAGCGTCGCCGAGGCGGGGGCCCAACTCGGCAGCGCGCCCATCGTCGTGCTGCTGTACGGGTTCTGGTAGGCGGCCCGACCGAAGTTGCCGGCCGAGGAGAAGTAGGACACCCCTTGTGTGACGACGGCGTCATCGACCGCCTGGGCGACGATCCCGTCCTGGAAGATCGGCTCGGTCGGAAACGACAGGTCGTCCACGATGACATGGGCTCCTGCCCCGCCCTGGCCGACCGGCTTCGCGAGAGTTGCGATCCCCTGCGCCAGGCCCGCCTCGCTCTCCGCGCCGCTGTAGAATGCGATCGCGGCCCCGGGCGCGATCCCGTGGACGAGCTGGGCCATCGCCCGGCCCTCGTCCCCCACGTCGCTCGGGTCGCCGGAATAATCCTGCACGACGTTGACGCCCTGCGGCAGATCCCCGCTGTCCACATCCGCATCGGCCCCACCGAGCGCGTTGAAGCTGTCAGAAAGGATGCCGACCGTCACGCCCGACCCGTCAACGCCGAACCTCACCGCCCCGACGCCCGCGGCCAGACCGGGGACCGCTTGGTCATCGACCTCGCCCGCCGAGCGGATCGGGGCGTAGGCCGGGCGGCCGAAGCGGAGTTCGGGCAGCGCCGCGAACGCGGGGAGCGTCTGGATCGGGAGCGACGCCGACACCACCCGACCGTAGACGGCCGTGATTCGGCCGCCGATCGCGACCACCTCGGAGGCCAACACGCCCGCGTCGCCCTCGGCGATCCCATCGACGAGAACCCGGCCGTTGTCGATGCGCAAGAGGTCGATGTTGGGTTGGGTCGGGGCGGGCGAGTAGGCCGCGGGCGCGGCGGGGCCCACGGCGCTGGTGATCGGCGAGCGGATGAAACTCTGGAAGTCGGCCGAGAGGAACGACAGGTCGCCGCCGATCCGGTCGTGGAGGGCCGGGTACAAGGCGGTTGGCACGAGGCGGTCTTCGAGCAACTCGAGCCTCACCCTCGCCCGGTCTCGGGAGGCTGTATTGGGATTGGGCGAGTCGGTGGGGAGGGGCGTCGGCGGGCGGGCGACATGGGGATTCCTCGGAGCGTTCCGTGACGCGAGTGCTGCTCAGATACAATAGACTCGTTGCGCAATAGGTGTTGGTTCAGTCGCACTTCGGCCAGACGATCCTGTGTGGTCGTTACCCGTACATCCGGTTGTGGAGTCCGGCG